>NZ_JBNCOB010000008.1:0-152032 GCF_049847285.1 Micromonospora sp. DT62 | reverse complement strand
CGGCGAGAACACCGCCTGGAACACCCGCGACTTCACCATCCAGACCAGCACCAACGGCACCTCCTGGACGACCACGACGAACATCACCGCCAACACGGCCAACACCACCACCCACGACATCTCCCCCACCCAGGCCAGATACGTCCGACTCAATGTCACCAAGGCCACCAGCACCTCCGACAACGCGGCCCGGATCTACGAGTTCGAGGCCTACGGCGGGCAGACCGCGACCGGGAACCTCGCGCTGGGCAGGGCGGCGACGGCCGACAGTTCCTGCTCGGCCACCGAGGGCCCGGCCAGGGCCGTGAACGGCAGCGTGTCCGGCGGGAACAGTGACAAGTGGTGTTCGACGGGCACCACCAAGTGGCTGCAGGTCGACCTGGGCACCACCCGCAGCGTGAACCGCTTCGTCGTACGCCACGCGGGCGCCGGCGGCGAGAACACCGCCTGGAACACCCGCGACTTCACCATCCAGACCAGCACCAACGGCACCTCCTGGACGACCACGACAAACGTCACCGCCAACACGGCCAACACCACCACCCACGACATCTCCCCCACCCAGGCCAGATACCTGCGACTCAACGTCACCAAGGCCACCAGCACCTCCGACAACGCGGCCCGGATCTACGAGTTCGAGGCCCACGGCCCCGCAGGCGACACCGGCCGCGTCACGCTCCTCGACGGGTCCCACCTCGACAACTTCGAGAGCACCAACGGCACCCCGGCCACGTGGCCGCTGGCCAAGGGCGGCGTGGAGGTCCTCGGCGGCGACATCCGCAGCCGGCGCGCTTTCGGTGACTTCCGGCTGCACGTCGAGTTCTGGCTGCCCAACCTCCCGCCGGACGTCACCGGCCAGGCCCGCGCCAACAGCGGGATCTACCTCCAGGACCGCTACGAGCTCCAGGTCCTGGACTCCTTCGGCGACACCACCCCGGCCAACGACGAGGGCGGCGCCATCTACGGCAAGATCGCGCCATCGGTCAACGCGGCCAGCGCACCGGAGACGTGGCAGACCTACGACGTCACCTTCCGGGCGGCCCGCTTCGACAGCGCCGGGGTCAAGACGGAGAACGCCCGGGTCACGGTCGTGTGGAACGGCGTCACCGTCCACGACAACGCGGTGATCAACGGGCCCACCGGCAACGGCGCCCCGGAGGGACCCTCGGTGGGGCCGATCCGGCTGCAGGACCACGGCGACCCGGGGCTCAACGTCCACTACCGCAACATCTGGGTCGAGCCGACGGGCTGACCGTACGCCCGGGGCAGGGCGACCCGCGCGGGTCGCCCTGCCCCGGCCCTCATCCCGCGCAGGCCTGAAGAACCCCCGTCCGTCGCACGGGCACCGCGCCCGCGCCGACCCGTCCACATCGGAGACGGCATGACACGTCGCGCCCGCATCCGCACCCTGCCGCTGGCGGCCGCCCTCACCCTGCTGGCCGCCCTGCTCACGCCGGTGTCCCCGGCCCGGGCGGCGCCCGCGAAGACGCCCCCGCTGACCACGCCGTGGACCAGCCAGGCCCTCACGGGCACGCCCCTGCCGGAATACCCCCGACCGCAGATGACCCGGCCCGACTGGCTCAACCTCAACGGCGAGTGGCAACTGCGTCAGTCCGCCACCGACGACGCCCCGCAGTTCGGCACGAACCTCCCCGAGCGGGTGAACGTGCCCTTCCCGGTGGAGAGCGCCCTGTCCGGCGTGCGGCGCGCCGCGAACGACAACCGCCACTACCTGTTCTACCGACGCACCTTCACCGTGCCGGCCGACTGGTCCGGCCGCCGGACCCTGCTGCACTTCGGGGCGGTCGACTGGCAGAGCACCGTGTGGGTCAACGGCGCCCAGGTCGGCGGGCACACCGGGGGCTACGACGCCTTCACGTTCGACGTCACGCCACATCTCGACGGCGGCACGAACGAGATCGTGGTGAAGGTGTGGGATCCGACGGACAGCCGGCAGAACGGCAGCCTGCCACCGATCGGCAAGCAGACCAGGACCCCGGGTGGGATCTTCTACACCCCCAGCTCCGGCATCTGGCAGACCGTCTGGTTGGAGCCGGTGCCGACCGCGTCGATCAGCGGCGTCGACGTGTATCCGAACCTGTCCACCAACACGCTACGGGTGCGGGTGTCCACCCGGGGCGACGTCACCGGACACAGCGTGCTGGCCGAGGCGCTGAACGGGAGCACGCTGGTCGGCTCGGCCACCGGCGGTTTCACCGACTTCAGCGTGCCGGTGCCGAACGCCCGCCGGTGGTCTCCGGACGATCCGTTCCTCTACGGCCTACGGGTGACGCTGCGCAACGCGGGCGGCGTTCAGACGGACCGGACGACGCACTACTTCGGCATGCGGGAGATCACCACCGGGATGGTCGGCGGGGTGCTGCGCCCGAAGCTCAACGGCCAGTTCGTGTTCCAGGTCGGCACCCTCGACCAGGGATACTGGCCGGACGGGCTGCACACCGCCCCCACCGACGCGGCACTCGCCTTCGACCTGCAGAAACACAAGGACCTCGGGTTCAACATGGTCCGGAAGCACATCAAGGTCGAACCGCAGCGGTGGTTCTACCACGCCGACCGCCTCGGCCTGCTGGTGTGGCAGGACGTCCCCTCGATGACCGCGCAGGACGTCGACGCCGACAACGCCCAGCAGGCCCAGTTCGAGGCCGAGGCGAGGGAGATCGTCGACGAACACCGCAGCTCCCCCTCAGTGGTCGCCTACACCGTCTACAACGAGGGGTGGGGCGAACGCGCGCTCGCCGACACCCGGCGGGTCGGCCAGAACGTGAAGAACCAGGACCCGACCCGGCTGGTGAACGTGCACAGCGGCCACAACTGCTGCCAGTCCCTCGGCGACCCGGGTAACGGGGACATCGACGACTGGCACATGTACCTCGGCCCCGCCTCGCCGAGCCCGTCGGCCTCCCGGGTCGCCGTACTCGGTGAGTTCGGCGGCCTGGGCCTGCGGACGCCGGGGCACGAGTACAGCCCCAACGGCAGCTTCTTCGCCTACGAGTGGCAGCCGAACTCCACCGCCCTCACCGACCGGTACGTGGGGCTGGTGCAGGGCACCCGGAACCTGATGCTCGGCAAGGGCCTCAGCGCCTCGGTCTACACCGAGATCACGGACGTCGAAGGCGAGCTGAACGGCTTCCTCACCTACGACCGCCGGATCGTCAAGATGGTCGAGTCCCGGGTCCGGGCGGCCAACCAGGCGCTCATCGACGCGTCCAGGTCGCTCGGCGACAACCAGCCGGTCGCGCTGCCGCTGAACACGCGCCGGTCGTTGCAGGTGACCACGCCCGGACACACGCAGAGGTACCTGCGGCACCAGGACAGCCTCGCCTACACCGAGGTCGTCGACTCGGGCAGCACGGCGCTGCTGAAGAACGACGCCACCTACACGATCCGGGCGGGGCTGGCCGACGCCAACTGCTACTCCTTCGAGTCGGTCAACTTCCCGGGGCAGTACCTCCGGCACGCCGCGTCCCGGGTCCGCAACTCGCCGAACGACGGCTCGGCGCTGATGCGCGCCGACGCCACCTGGTGCGCCCGCACCGGGCTGACCGGCGGCGGGGTCTCGCTGGAGTCGTACAACTTCCGGGGCTCGTTCCTGCGCCACTTCAACTCGGAGGTGTGGCTCAGCAACGGCGCCGGCGGCGCGGCGTACGACACGCCCACCCTCTGGAGCGCGGACAGCACCTGGAACGTCGCCGCGCCCTGGGCGCCGTGAGGACCGGACCGCGAGCCGGCGCCCAGGTCGGTCAGGTGGCGGTGGATCCGGGCACCGCCGCCCGCATCCCGGTCGGGCCGGGCACGTGGCCGGGCCGAGGGCGCCGTCGCGTCGGCGGGAGGCAGGATGGGCGGGTGACTGCCCCCACCCGCCCGCCGTCGGCCGTCCTGGACGCGGTGCTCGAACGGTTGACCTACGTCAACGAGGAGACCGGCTACACCGTCGCCCGGGTGGCCACCGGTCACGGCAGCGACCTGCTCACGGTGGTCGGTGCGCTGCTGGGAGCCCAGCCGGGGGAAAGCCTGCGCCTGTCCGGGCGGTGGTCGTCGCACCCGCAGTACGGCCGGCAGTTCGAGGTGCACTCGTACACGACCGTCCTGCCGGCCACGATCCAGGGCATCCGCCGTTACCTCGGTTCCGGGCTGGTCAAGGGCATCGGTCCGGTGTTCGCCGAGCGGATCGTCGCCCACTTCGGCCTCGACACCCTCCGCGTGATCGAGGAGGAGCCCGCCCGCCTGGTCGAGGTGCCCGGCCTGGGACCGAAACGCACCGCGAAGATCACCGCGGCGTGGGAGGAGCAGAAGGCCATCAAGGAGGTGATGGTCTTCCTCCAGGGCGTCGGCGTGTCCACCTCCCTGGCCGTCCGGATCTTCAAGCAGTACGGCGACGCCTCCATCACGGTGGTCCGCAACGAGCCGTACCGGCTGGCGGCCGACGTGTGGGGCATCGGCTTCAGGACCGCCGACACCATCGCCCAGGCCGTCGGGATCCCGCACGACAGCCCCCAGCGGGTCAAGGCCGGCCTGCAGTACACCCTGTCCGAGGCCACCGACAACGGGCACTGCTACCTGCCCGACGGTCAGTTGGTCGCCGACGCCACCAAGATCCTCGACGTGCCCGCCGACCTCGTCACCGCCTGCCTGGACGGGCTCGTCAACGAGGAGGGGGTGGTCCGCGAGACGCTGCCCGGCCCGGACGGCGAGCCGACGGCGGCGGTCTACCTGGTGCCGTTCCACCGCGCCGAGCAGTCCCTCGCCGGATCCCTGCTGCGGCTGCTGCGCGACCGCGCCGACCGGCTGCCCCACTTCACCGGCGTCGACTGGGGCAGGGCGCTGGCCTGGTTGAAGGCCCGCACCGGCACCGACCTCGCCCCCGAGCAGGAACAGGCCGTCCGCCTCGCCCTCACCTCCAGGGTCGCCGTGCTGACCGGTGGCCCCGGCTGCGGCAAGAGCTTCACCGTACGCTCGATCGTCGAACTCGCCGCCGCGAAGAAGGCCAAGGTCACCCTCGTCGCGCCGACGGGCCGCGCCGCCAAGCGGCTGTCGGAGCTGACCGGGCACCCGGCGGCCACCGTGCACCGGCTGTTGCAGCTGCGCCCCGGCGGGGAGGCCAGCCACGACCGGGACAATCCCCTCGACGTCGACCTGCTCGTCGTCGACGAGGCCTCCATGCTCGACCTCATCCTGGCCAACAAGCTCGTCAAGGCCGTCCCGCCCGGCGCGCACCTGCTGCTCGTCGGCGACGTCGACCAGCTCCCCTCCGTCGGCGCCGGCGAGGTCCTGCGGGACCTGCTCGCCGCCCCGGCCGTCCCCCGGGTCCGCCTGACGCAGGTCTTCCGCCAGGCCGCGGAGTCCGGGGTCGTCACCAACGCCCACCGCATCAACGCCGGCAGGCCGCCGCTGCTCCAGGGCCTCAGCGACTTCTTCCTGTTCGCCAGCGACGACACCGACGCCACCGCCGCCCTGACCGTCGACGTCGCCTGCGCCCGGATCCCCGCCCGCTTCGGCCTCGACCCGCGCCGCGACGTCCAGGTCCTCACCCCCATGCACCGCGGCCCGGCCGGCGCGGCGGCCCTGAACTCGCTGCTCCAGCAGCGGCTCACCCCGGCATGCGAGGGGCAACCCGAGCGCCGCCTGGGCGGACGGGTGTTCCGCGTCGGCGACAAGGTCACCCAGATCCGCAACAACTACGACAAGGGCCAGGCCGGCGTCTTCAACGGCACCGTCGGCATCGTCACCGCTCTCAGCACCGACGAGCAGACCCTGACGGTACGCACCGACGAGGACGAGAGCATCGACTACGACTTCGACGAACTCGACGAGCTGGCCCACGCGTACGCCATGACGATCCACCGCTCGCAGGGCTCCGAGTATCCCGCCGTGGTCATCCCGCTGACCACCAGCGCCTGGATGATGCTGCAACGCAACCTGCTCTACACCGCCGTCACCCGCGCCAAGAAGCTCGTCGTCCTGGTCGGTTCCCGCCGCGCCCTCGCCGCCGCCGTCCGTACCGTCGGGGCCGGGCGTCGCCACACCGCCCTCGACCACCGCCTCGCCTGAGCACTGGCTGCCGGCGAACCGCAGGAGGAGTTTGATCGTGCAGGTACAGCCGTTGGTCGAACGACGGGCACACCAGCTCGGCGACGTGGGCCGGCGATGGCTCGCCCGGCTACCAACGCTGATCGCCGAGCTGGAACGCCGGTGGCACATCACCGTCGGCGCTCCCCTGGCCGGCGGAACCGCGGCGTACGTCGCCCGGGCCCGTACGGCGGACGGTCGCGACGCCGTACTCAAGCTGGTCCTACCCGATCCGGACCTGACCCGCCAGGTGCCGACCATGGTCGAGGCGCGCGGCCACGGGTACGCCCGGCTGTTCGCGCACAACATCGAGCGGAACGCGATGCTGATCGAGGCTCTCGGGCCGTCCCTGAGCCAGCTGGGCACACCTGTCGAACAGACCATCGAGGTGCTCTGCCGCACGCTGCGCCAGGCCTGGCGAACGGCGCCGTGGCCGGAGCTCACCGCCGCCCCGACGCTGGACAAGGCCCGCCAGCTCAGCGAGTTGGTCGGCCGACTCTGGGAGGGCCTCGGCCAGCCCTGCCCGGAGCGTGTCGTCGCCCGGGCCCTGCATTTCGCCGAGCAGCGCTGCGCCGCCGCCGACCCGCAGCGGTACGTCGTCGTGCACGGCGACCCGCACCCCGGCAACGCCTTGCGGGTGCCGACGCCGCGGACGGGGGCCGAGTCCGGATTCGTTTTCATCGACCCGGACGGCTTCCTCGGAGACCGCGCCTACGACCTCGGCGTCGTGCTGCGCGACTGGTGTGCGCAGCTGTCGGCCGGCGACGCCCGCGGCACCGCGCGACGGTACTGTCGGCCCCTGGCCGGACACACCGGCGTCGACGAGGCCGCCATCTGGCAGTGGGGCTTCTTGGAGCGGGTCTCCACCGGCCTGTTCCTCATGCAGCTCGGAGACGTCGCGCAGGCGCGGTCCTTCCTCGCCACCGCCGAGGCCCTCGTCGCCGAGAACGTGCCGTGACGGCTCAGCCCCGCGGCCGCGCCCCGGTTACGGCGGTCGGTGTGGGGCGCAGCGCCGCCAGCTGGATCTGCAACGCCAGCCGCGTGCGCGGCGAGTCGAGGTCCACGGCGACGACCTCGGTGAGGCGACGTAACCGGTACCGGAGCGTGTTGGGGTGCACGTGCAGCTGCCGGGCGGCCCGCTGTGGGTCGCCCTGCTGGTCGAGCCAGGCGGCGACGGTGGCGACGTAGTCGGTGCCGTGCTCCCGGTCGTGGGCCACGAGGCCGGGCAGGGGGCCGCCCACCAGCAGGTCGATGCCCGGCACGGCGCCGACCACCCGGTGCACGACCAGCTCCGCCCAGTGGTCCTCGAACCGCAGCACCGGGCCCCGCTGCCCGGTCGGACCGCGCAACGCGAGCAGCTCCGCCGCCTCGGCGCGCGAGCGCGGCAGGTCCGCCAGGTTCCGGGCGACACCGCCGGACGCGGCGTACAGACCCGGGTCCTGCACGGCGACGTCGTGGATCAGCTTCTCCATCCACCGCCGCGAACCGGGCGCGGCGCCCTCGTCCACCAGGACGGCGAACAGGACGTCCCCGACGTCCGCGAGCAGCGGCTGGCGCCAGCCGTGCCGGCGGGTGATCGACTCCCACAGGGCGAGGTTGTCGACCATCTCCCCCGTCCCGCCGTGCGCGCCGAGGGCGACGACCCGCCACGGCCCCTCGGGCAGGGCCAGCTCCTCCCGACCCAGCCCGCCGGGGGCCCGCAGGACCGCCCGCAGGCGGTCGGCCGACACCCGGCGCGCGACGTCGGCCTGCACGCGCAGGCGGAGCAGGTGCAGGGCCAGCACGGACGCCGTGCCCTGGAGGTCGCGCAGCCGCCCCTCCGGCACCGGGCCCTCGACGACGGCCCAGATCGAGCCGAGCAGCTCGCCGCCGGCGCGGATCGGGACGACGAGGCGGGGCAACGTCCCGTCCGGGCCCTGCGGTACGAAGATCAGCTCGCTGCCCGTCGCGAGCTTGCGGAAGACGCCACGGGAACGGAAGTGGGCGATCACGTTGCCGGGGGCGCGACGGCCGACGATCGTCGACACGCGCGCCGGGTCGGTGCGGTCCTGGCGCGACGAGTAGGCGAGCACCCGGGACTGGGCGTCCTCGATCGTCACCGGCGCGTCGACGACGGCGGCGGTCGCGTCGGCGAGGGCGAACAGCTCGTCGTAGACGCCGGGCTCCCCGGTCTCCGGCGAGCCGGGCGCGACGGCCCGGTCGATCATCCCGCGGAGCAGCCAGACGAGCTGGGCCCAGGAGCCGTGACGTTGAAGCTCGACCAGGGTCAGGCGCCGTTCGGCGGCGGCCGACGTCACGTCGGGGTGCGCGGCCAGCGGAGGCTTGAGCACCAGGCCGGCCGCCCCGGCCTCCTGGCAGCGCGCGACGACGGCGAGGGCCTGTTCCGGGGTCGCGATGCCCGCGCCGAGGACGAGGTCACCGCTCTGGCCGGTCGTGGCGTCGTCGGCGAGGGTGACGTCGCGTACCTCCGCCTCGTCGGCGGGGACGACGACCTTGAGCAACGCGGCGCCGGCCGCGTCCACCACGCCAGCCACGGTGAGCATGCCGCGATTGTGCCCCGATCTTGTCCGGCAGGGCCAATGACCTGGGCGATCCTTGGCCGGAACGGACAATGACCTTCCGGCCCGGTGGGGACAGGATTGGCCGCGATCCCTGTCGCGCCCGAAGGAGAAGACGACATGTCCCCCGTCGAGTCAGTGCCCGCCCCCCAGCACGTCGCCGTCGTCGGCGCGGGGATGGTCGGGCTGGCCACCGCCTGGTTCCTGCAGGAGCGGGGGGTCCGGGTCACCGTGCTCGACCGTACGGGGGTCGCGGCGGGGGCGTCGTGGGGCAACGCGGGCTGGCTCACCCCCGGCATCACCACTCCCCTGCCGGAGCCGGCGGTGCTGCGGTACGGGGTGCGCGCCGTGCTGAGCCCGTCCTCGCCGGTCTACGTGCCGCCGCGCGCGGACGCCCGGTTGCTGCGGTTCCTGGCCGGCTTCGCGCGGCACAGCACGGCGTCGAAGTGGCAGCGCGCGATGCGGGCCCTCATCCCGATGAACCGGCGGGCGCTGGAGGCGTTCGACGCGCTGACCGCCGGTGGGGTCGCGGCGCCGACGCACGAGGCGAAGTCGTTCCTCGCCGCGTACCGGACCGAGGCCGAACGGTCGGTCCTGCTCGACGAACTGGCGCACATCCACTCCGCGGGCCAGGGGATCGAGTTCGACGTCCTCACCGGGGCCGAGGCACGGGAGGTGGAGCCCTCGCTGTCGGACACGATCGGCGCCGCCATCCGCCTGCACGACCAGCGCTACGTCAACCCGGGCCAGTACGTGCACGCCCTGGCCGACTCGGTCCGCGCGCGGGGCGGAGCGGTCAGGGCCGACGTGGACGTCCTGGACATCCGCGACGAGGCGGCCGGTGTCCGGGTGGTGACCTCCGCCGGCACCGACGAGCGCTACGACGCGGTGGTGCTGGCGACCGGCACCTGGCTCGGCCAGCTGGCCCGGCGCTTCGGCGTCCGCACCGTCGTGCAGGCCGGCCGCGGCTACAGCTTCAGCGTCGCCATCGAGCACCTGCCGGCCGGCCCGGTCTACTTCCCCGCGCAGCGCGTGGCCTGCACGCCGCTGGGCGACCGGCTGCGCGTCGCCGGCATGATGGAGTTCCGCAGCGCCGAGGCGCCGCTGGACCGGCGCCGCGTCTCGGCCATCGCCGAGGCCGCCCGCCCGCTGCTGCGGGGCGCCGACCTGGACACCCGCACCGACGAGTGGGTCGGCTCGCGGCCCTGCACCCCGGACGGCCTGCCCCTGATCGGGCGGACCAGGTCGCCGCGCGTCTTCGCCGCCGGCGGCCACGGCATGTGGGGCATCACCCTCGGCCCGCTCACCGGCGAGCTGCTCGCCGAGCAGATCACCGGCGGTGGGCAGCCCGTCGAGCTGCGCCCGTTCGACCCGCTGCGCTGACGGGCGACCGCCCGGGGTCGAGGAGCGGCCGGCGCGGCGTGCGTCGGATGACGCCGATGACGTTTCGTACCCAGCTCCATGACAGTTGTATGAAGAAGCTGTGGAAGTGACCGGGAGTGGTTTCGCCGCCCTTCCGGCGGGGGCAACACCGCAGCTCGACGACAACTCTCCCGGAAGGACGGCTCCACGTGGAAGTCACCGGTTTCTTCACTGCCATCATCATCGGCCTGATCATCGGGGCGTTGGGCCGCCTGGTCGTCCCGGGCAAGCAGAACATCCCGATCTGGCTCACGCTGCTCATCGGTGTGGTGGCGGCGATCCTCGGCACCCTCGTCGCCGGTGCCCTGGGCGTCGACGACACCAAGGGGATCGACTGGATCGAGCTGGCCCTCCAGGTCGTCTTCGCCGCGATCGGTGTCGCCGTCGCCGCCGGCGCCTACGGCCGCCGACGCATCCGCTGACCCGCACGTCCCACGGCGCCGGCCCGCCCTCGCGGCGGGCCGGCGCCGTCCTGTCCGCCGAGGCGCCGGGAACCCAACGCGCCGCCCGTGTTACTTGATGGAGCGCCGACGACAGGTGGCGGCCTTACCGGCGGCAGTCGCAACCGTTGCGGCCGCTGCCGGTACGCCGCCGAGGCTCCGGCTGGCAGGCGGCGCAGAGCCGGGTCGACGGGCGATGCGCCAGCTCCTCGATCGGGATGTCGCGGTCGCACCCTCCACAGGTGCCGTAGCGGCCCTGTTCCAGGTAGTGCAGTGCGCGGGCGATGTCACCCAGGGCCCGCCGCGTGGCGGCGGTCAACGCGGAGGCCGCCTCGAGATCGGCGCCGTCGGAGCGCAGCCGTCGGGCCTGCCGGTCCAGCAGCGTCAACTGGATGCTGTGCCGCTCGTACTGCTCCTCCAGGACGATCCGGAGCACCCCCAGCTCGGCCTGCCTGTTCACGACGTACACGATCGGTCCTTCTCCCTGCTCGGAACGAAAAGAAAGGGCGGAGCGCTGATGCGCTCCGCCCGCCGGTGCCGGTCCTGTGGATCTCGGACGGGTGGCGGCGGGCGGCGCTGACGAGGCGCCCGCCGGATCGGCGGCGCGACGATCGGCGCGACGGTGCCCCGGCGGACGCGGGCGACCGACGGCACGACGAGGCGACGGGTGATCACACCCGCGACGAGGTGGGTCCGCGGCCCGGTCGTCCGCGACGGGGCGGGAAACTCCTGGTGAGCCCCGGTGCGGGGCTGCCGGGAGGGGCCGGGGGCGGTCACGGCGCCACCATAGACCGAACGCCCGCGTACCGGCCAGCGCCCGGCGCCCCGGGGCCCCGTCGTGGGGTTGCCGGTCGGTCCGGGCGGCCGTGACCCGCCGCACAGGCCCGAAATCGACGTGCGCGTGACGACCCGGCGCTCTAGGTTTCCGCCGTGACCCTCGACATCGTGCGCCTGGCGGACCGCCCCGACCTCGGCCGTTCGCTCGACGAGGACTTCGACGGGGCGTGGCCGCCGTTCATGCTGTGGGACCCGATGGGCACGGTGTACTACGGCGTCGCCCACGACCTGTATCCCGAGTTCGTGTTCGCCGCGGTCGACCCCGCCGACCCCGCCCGCGCGGTCGCCCGGGCGTACGCGGTGCCGTTGCGCTGGACGGAGTCCGAGCTTCCCGACGGCGGCTGGGACCGGGTGATCCAGCGGGCCACCGTCAACCGCCTGACCGGCGCCGACACGAACATGGTCTCGGCGTTGGAGATCTGCATCCGGCCCGACCGCCGCGGCACCGGGTTGTCCGCCGTGATGCTGGCCGCCATGCGGAAGGCCGTCGCGGAACTGGGCTACGACACGCTCGTCGCGCCGGTCCGGCCGAGCGGCAAGCACACCCGGCCCGAACTGCCGATGGCGCAGTACGCGGCGCAGGTCCGCGAGGACGGCCTGCCGGTCGACTCCTGGCTGCGGGTGCACGTCCGCGCGGGCGGACGCATCGAGCGCGTCGCCACCCGGTCGATGACGATCGCCGGGACCCTCGCCGACTGGCGTCGCTGGACGGGCCTGCCGTTCGACGCCAGCGGGCCGGTCCACGTGCCGGGGGCCCTCGTGCCGGTGCACTGCGACGTGGCGCACGACCACGCCGTCTACGTCGAGCCCAACGTCTGGGTCAGGCACCGCCTCTAGGCGGGTCGCGCCGCGGACCGGGCGCGGGCCAGGTGCGGCCCGCCGGGGAGAGCGGCACGCACGCGTCACCCGGTTGCGGGCGTGGCTCGCCGTGTGGGCAGGCGAGCCATGGCACCAGCGCTGCGGCCCCCGACGTCGCCAAGCCCGTCCTGCCCGCCACCGGCTCGCCGGGGAGGGCCGGGGCGGTCGCGGCGGGGGTCGGCGGCGCGGCGGCGGTGGAGGCGCCCCGTGCGCCCTCGTCCGCCCGGTACGGCGGGCCGGCCCGCTCCGGCGAGGCCGGGCCTGCGGCGGTCAGCGCCACGAACGCCACCGCGACGACGGCGGCGGCCAGGGCCGCGCGACGCTCGGCACGCAGCCCGGTCGACGGGGCCTGATCCGGGTGGACCGGCAGCGGTGGCACCGGCCGCGCGCGCCGGTGGGCGGCCAGCAGGGCCTCGAGCTGCGCGGTGACGGCGGCCCGTTCGCCAATGGCGGCGGCGAAGGCGAGGGTGAGATAGAAGCGGAAGTTCACGGTCGCGGCGGCCGGCACCCGCAGCCCGGCGAGCCGGCGACCGTCGGTGGCGTGCAGCAGGGTGAACGGCACCTCGGGATGGTGCGCGGGCCCCACCAGGTCCGCGTACCTCCACTCGTGCCGCCACCCGCGCCCCGAGGAGAAGGCGACGCGGTGGTTGGTCACGACGGCCATTCCCGTGTCGAGGGCCCGCACGCCCCTCGGCAGCGCGCGGCCGGCGGCGTCGTCCGTGGCGACGGTCAGGCCCGGGGCGGGCAGCCCGCTGCCGTGCCGCGCGTCCGCCTCGACCAGGTCGGCGACCGGCAGTACCCGGTAGACGACCTCGTCGGCGTCGAGGTCCACCGGCAGGCCGGCACGCGGCTGCGTGCACCCGAGGAACCCGGCCGCCTCGATCCGCAGCCGGGCCAGGTGGTCGTGGTGCCGCTGCCAGGCCGCCACCTGCGCGTCGTACGCGCACCGCCGTCGGTCGTTCTCGCGCTCGGCCCACCGGATCCGCCACGCGGGCTGCGCCGACGCCGGGATCGCCATGCGGGAGTGCGAGGCTGCCGTCACGTCTCGTACAACCATCGGCCGCTCGATGAGGAAACTGGTGCAGGTCGATACTTCCCATTGCTGCCGGTAGGGGCGGTTCGGCCTTGGGTCCTGAGCTACCGGGGTCGACAGATCTAGTCATGTCTGTCGATGTCTGGTAGAAATCCTGCAAGGTCGGCCTTCTCATCGCAGGAATTCCCCCACGCGAACGGGAGAGCCATGTCGTCCACCCGATCCACCCTGCGCCGCCGCCTGCTCACGCTCCTGGTTGCCATCGCCGCCGCGACCGGGGCCACGCTCGGACTCGCCAGCCCGGCCTTCGCCATCAGCCACTCCGACGCCACGTCGCAGCTACGCGCCGCCGGCGTCTCCTGGACCTCCAGCGGCAACTGCAGCGACCGCTACGTCTCGACCTGCACCTCCTTCGACGGCGTCCGGCAGGCCACCATCAGCGGAATCATCACCTTCAAGCGCGCCAGCGGCTGCGCCGTGACGATCACCGCCGGCACCGAGGTCGGGCACGCCGGCGGCACCTACAGCCACTGGAACGGCTACAAGCTCGACATCGCCCTGAGCACCTGCATCCAGAACTACATCTCGGCGAACTACACCTACGTCGGCTACATCTCCGGCTTCGGCTACCAGTACCGGGCGGCCTCCGGCAACCTGTACACCAAGGAAGGCAGCCACTGGGACATCCTCTTCTACACCTGCGGCGGCTGCTGACGGGGGAACCGGGTGCCGCCACCGTCAGGTGACGGCACCACCCCGGTCACCCGGCAGGAACATCGGCACGGCACCCGCGACGAAGGGTGCCCACCCGGCGGTGGAGGCCCTTCCCGGTCCGGCGACCCTGGGGCTCAGGCCCCGCCGAGGGTCCGGGCGAACCGGCGGATGTCGTCGACCAGGAGCCCGGGCTGCTCCAATCCCGGGAAGTGCCCCCCGCGGTCGTGCTCGGTCCACTGCACGATGTTCGGGAAGGCCTGGTCGGCCCAGGCCCGGACGGGCTGCGAGGGGTCGTGCGGGAAGACCGCCACCCCGAGCGGCACCGGCACCGGGGGCTGCTGCCGCGGCGCGGCGCTGACCGGGAGCATGTCCGCCGTCTCGTGGTAGAGCTGGGCGGAGGAGCCCGCGGTACGGGTGAACCAGTAGAGCGACACGTTGGTGAGCAGGCGGTCCCGGTCCACGGCGTCCTCGGGGCTCTTGCCGGAGTCGGTCCACTCCTTGAACTTCTCCACGATCCACGCGAGCTGCCCGACCGGGGAGTCGGTCAGGGCGTACGAGAGCGTCACCGGGCGGGTGGCCTGGATCTTCATGTAGCCGGACTCGTCGTCGACGAAGCGGGCCAGCCGGGCGAGCCGCCGGCCGGTGTCCTCGTCGAGCGCGCCCAGCTCGCGCGGGTCGCCGGGGGGCGGCGTGATGAGGAAGTTGACGTGCGCCCCGATCGCGTGCCCGGCGTCCGCCGCCGCGAGCGCGACCGTCACCCAGGAGCCGAAGTCGGTGCCCTGCGCCAGGTAGCGGTCGTAACCGAGCCGGTCCATCAGCTCGGCCCACGCCCCGGCGATGCGCGGCACGCCCCAGCCGGTCCCGGTGAGCGGGCCGGAGAAGCCGTACCCGGGCAGGGACGGGATCACCACGTGGAAGGCGTCCGCGGGGTCACCGCCGTGGGCGCGCGGATCGGTCAGCGGCCCGACGAGGTCGACGTACTCCAGGAAGCTGCCCGGCCAGCCGTGGGTGAGGACGAGCGGCGTCGCGTCCGGCTCCGGGGACCGTACGTGCAGGAAGTGCACCGTGGCGCCGTCGATCTCCGTGACGAACTGGGGGTACTCGTTCAGCCGCGCCTCGGCCGCCCGCCAGTCGTACCCGCGGCCCCAGTAGTCGGCCAGCTCCCGCAGGTAGGACTGCGGCACGCCGCGTTCCCAGCCGTCCGCACCCGGCTCGTGCGGCCACCGGGTGTCGGCCAGTCGTCGGCGCAGGTCGTCGATGTCGGCCTGCGGTATCTCGATGCGGAACGGCTTCATCCCAGCGCCCTCCAGGGTCACGGCTCGCGCGAGATTCACATCCTTGACGGCGTACGCGGGGGCGCGCACCTTCCGCCGTGCGGTCTGCCGCGCGGGCAGGCGGCGGGCTCAGTCGGGGTGGGCCGCCGCGTCGGAGCTCTGCGGGGTCACGCCGGGACTCCGCAGTATCGTCGTCCGATGCGGACGAGGCGGAACACGCGGTGAACCCCCACGGAGGAATCCCCCGGATCGTCAGGGAGGAGGATCTCGCCGGCTGCACCGCCGGCCAGTTCCTGGACGTGCTGAAGGCCCTCACGGCGATTCTCACGCTGCCCCGGTCGGCCGCCGACCACGTCGACGCCCTCGTCGTGGCCACCGGCCAGGGCGAGCAGTGGCGGCTCCGCCACGCCATCCGCGACTGGGAGGCGAACCCGGGGCTGCGTCACCTCCTGGTGACGAACGGGAACCCGGCTGAGCAGACTTACGTCGACCTCACGCTCGACCACCTGCGCGGCCTCGGCCTCCGGCGCGCCGAGGGGGTCTGCCTCCAGGCCGACGCCGCCCCCCACACCGGCCGGCAGGCCGCCTGGATCGCCGACCGGGTGCGGGGCCTCGGCATCGCGAGCCTCGCGCTCGTCGTCTCCCCCTACCACCTGACCCGCGCCTACCTCACGGTCCTCAAGGCGCTGGACAGGAAGGACCTCCGCCTGCCCGTCATTCCCGTCCCCGTGGCCGTCTCCCCGGACACGCCCGTCCCGGAGACCGGGGCCACCTCCTACGACCTCGTACCGGGGGAGGTGAAACGGATCCTCACCTACATGGACGAGGACCAGGTCGCCACCCTCGGGGAACTCCAGCAGTACCTCCGGTGGCTGTGGAGTCGCCACGGGTCCTTCCTCGTCGGCGCCCCGGGCTGACCCGCCCGGCACGCCCCCGACCCCGTGCGGGGCGGGTCGCCCCCGGCCGCCCACGAGGCGCAGGGGCCTCGCCGAAGTGGCGGGGCCCCTGCGTCGACGCTCGGTCGGGTGCCGGTCAGCACCAGCCGTTGACCGGGCCGTTCACTCCGCTCCACACGTAGGCGTCGGACACCCAGGTGCCGTCGCTCAGCCGGTTCCACAGCGCCGTGGTGCCGTACCGTCCGGCGTGGGAGGTGCCGTTGGCGGAGCAGGAGACGGTGACGGTCGCGCCGTCGCCCACCGACCCCCGCAGGGCGTACCCGGTGCCGGGCCCACCCCGCTTGTTCACCGTGCCCCCGCCGTTGGCGTCGACCACCGCCTGGTTGAAGCCCAGCGCCCCGTAGTTGTAGAGGGCGCCGCCGGCACCTCGCCAGGTCGAGCCGTGCCGCGCGCCGCCCTGGTAGGGGCCGGCGCCGTTCTCGAACGCCCACTTGCCGATGCCGTGCCCGCCGATGGAGACGTACGCGCTGTTCTGCCGCAGCCCGAAGTGGACGTGCCGGCCGGAGGCCGCACCGCCGCAGGTGACGTCGGTGCCCGTGTAGCCCAGGTACGCGCCCTGGCCGACGGCGGCGCCGTTGACCGAGATGCTGCTCCACAGGTGGTAGTAGTCGGTCGAGTAGCCCCGGTCGTGGATCACCCGGATCCACCCCGTGCACATCGTGTACGCCGTGCCGGTCTGCGCCGCGCGGACCACCTGGTCGCCGCCGGCCAGGTCGATCGAGCTGTACGGCGCCTCGGAGCCGCCCCAGCCGTGCGGGCCGCCGGTCAGCGTCCAGGTCTGGCCGACCGCGAAGGGCAGGGCCATCCCGGTCCGGTAGTCGCCGCCCGCCTGCATGGTGCTGGGGGTGCGCGTGAAGACCGCCTTCTCCTGCTTGTTCACCAGGGGCGACTCGGTGGCCAGCTCGCTGAACCCGGCTTCGCCGTCGAAGTTCACCCGCCACGTGCCGGCCTCGGCACGGGCGATGAAGATCGACCCGGTCGGGTGGACGTCCTTCTCGTGGGAGGTGACGGCCACGGCGGTGCCGAAGGCCCACTGGCCGTTGCGGCGGGTGACGGTCACGCGGGTCTCGGAGCTCTCGGCGTGCTCCGCCGCCGTGGCCCGAACCTGCCCGCGCAGCTTGGCGGTGACCGCGTCCTCGACGCTCACCTGGACCGGGTCGGGGGTTGGCGCGGCGGCGTGCGCGGCGGTGCCCGCGACCAGGACCTCCGTCGCCAGCAGGGCTGTGGCGATGCCGACCCATCGTCTGACTTGCACCATTGACGACCTCTTTCAAATCGAAGGACATCGCTAAGTGGTGCTGACGATAGACAGAACGAGGAATATTGTCTACATGTTGACCTGCCGGCAATGAAGGTATGTTTCGGCGCGGGACCGGCCGGCGGGCGGGACCGAGGACACCCCGCCGCACGAATCTGCTGGTAGCCGGCCTCCCGGCGCGGTTCGGGTGGAAGACTGGGGCGGTCGCCGAGGAGGGATCGCGTATGTCTGCTGGTCGCTACCTCGCGGTCGCCGGCCCGCGCGAACTCCGTGCGGGCGAGGTGTCCGCGACCGAGCCCGGACCCGGCCGCGTGACCGTCGACATCACGTACACGGGGATCTGCGGCACGGACGTCCACGGTTACACCGACGGGCACATGCTGCCGCCGGCGGTCTTCGGGCACGAGTGGACCGGTTCGGTCTCGGCGGTGGGCCCCGGCGTGGACGGGCTGCGGGTCGGCCAGCGCGTGGTGGGCGCGGTGGGGCCGGCGTGCGGCCGTTGCCGCCAGTGCGTCGCCGGGCACGCCCGCAACTGCGACACCGTGTTCGCCGAGGCCAACGGGGTCGACGCCGACGCACCGCCGCACGGCGCCTTCGCCACCCGGGTGCAGGTGACGGCGCGGCGGGTCATCCCCGTTCCGGAGAGCCTCTCGGCGGTGGAGGCGGCGCTCGTGGAGCCGGCCACGGTCACCCTCCACGCCGTGCGACGGGTGGCGGCGGAGTACGGCAGCACGACGGTCGTCCAGGGCGCCGGCCCGATCGGGCTGCTCACCGCCCAGCACGCGCGCAACGCCGGGGCGGGGCCGATGATCATCTCGGAGCCCTCCGCAGCGCGTCGTACGCTGGCCGGCAGGCTCGGCTTCGCCCACGTGGTCGAGCCCGCCGACCTGCCGGCCGCGCTGGACGAGCTCACCGCGGGCATGGGCGCCGACGTCGTGTACGAGTGCAGCGGCGTTCCGTCGCTGTTCCAGCCGTCGGCGGAACTGGTGCGCCGGGGCGGGACGCTCGCGTTGCTCGGCTACCCGCTGGAGAACTCGAGCGTCAGCTACGGCGACTGGCAGAGCCGGGAGCTGACGGTGATCGGGTCACTGGCCTACCAGCACGAGGACTTCGTGGGCGCGATGCACGCGATCGCCGCACGTCGCATCGACGTGGCGGCACTGCACACGGGCACCTTCGGGCTGTCGTCGCTGAAGGACATCCTCGACGAACTCGACTCGGGCCGCAGCGAGCACACCAAGGTGCTGATCGACCCGAACCAGCCGGACCCGGCCTGAGGCGGCGGGCGGCGCGACGGCGAGGGGTCAGTGCGGGAAGACCCGGGGCGTGCGCCGCTCGACCTCGTCGCGGAAGTCCTCGATCCGGGATGCCACCTGTTGCACGGTCCGACCGGCGTCGCGTAACGCGACAGCCAGCGGAATCGCGGCGTACACGTCGAAGCCGCCGCCCGCGCCCGCGATCAGCACGGTGCGCGCCGGCTCCAGCGCGGCGAACAACGGCGGTACGGCCAGCGACCGCATCGGGCCTCCTCAGGTGACCGGCACAGGGTTTCCGTGGCAGGCGGTGCGGTTGCGTTCAGAACAGCGTCGACGGCCCGACCGGCTCCGGCTCGGGCAGCGGCTCGACCTCGGGCAGGCGCGCCCGCACCTCGTCGTGGAACCGGCGGGCGAGCTCGGGCGCGTCGGCGTTGTCCGGGGTGTGCACGAAGATCGTCGGCGATCGGCCCTCGCGCAGCCACCCGGTCACCACGTCGAGCCACGGCTGCCAGCCCTCGACCGTCCGTGCGGGGTCGTCGCGGCCGAGGTACCGGACGATCGGCCGGTCGGTCAGCGCGCGGGTGCGCAGCGGGGTGCGCGGCTTCCTGGTCCACGCCTCGCGTTCCGCGTCGCTGGTCGGTGGGGTGCGGAAGAACGCGGTCGTGTCGAAGGGCACCCACTCGGCGCCGACGGTGGCGAGCGCCTCCTCCAGCGTCCGCGCCGCCCGGGGGTCGTCGAAGAACGCGGGGTGCCGGACCTCCACGGCGTACCGGTGGGCGGTGGGCAGCCCGCGCAGGAAACGGGCCAGCGCGGGTACGTCGGCCGGGCCGAACGAGCCCGGCAACTGGATCCAGAGGGCGTGGGCCCGTGGGCCGAGGGGTTCGACGGCGTGCAGGAAGGCGCGGAGTTCCTCGTCGGCGCCGGTGAGTCGGCGCTCGTGCGTGACGACCTTCGGCAGCTTGGGCACGAACCGGAAGTCGGGGTCGGTCTGCTCCGCCCAGGAGGCGACCGTCTCCCGGGCCGGGGTGGCGTAGAAGGTGGTGTTCCCCTCGACCGCCGTGCACCAGCCGGCGTACGCGCGCAGCCGCTCGTGGGCCGGCAGCGGGTGCGCCAGGAAGCGCCCCTGCCACGACTTGTGCGTCCACATCGCGCACCCCACGTGCAGGCGCATCGGATCCTCCCACCGCTCGACGGCCCGACGCGGGGTGACCCGCGCCGCGGGTACGGTATCCGGCCGTGCCGGTGGCGGCGAGTTCAGGCACGGGCGCCGGCCGTACCCGTGCGGCACGGCCGGCGCCCAGGTCCCCTGGTCCGTCAGTCGCGGCCCAGGTCGTGCGGCACGGTGACCGTCACGGTGCAGCCGATCGGGCGGCCGATCTCGTCGTGGCCCGCGTACGTCAGGGAGTAGACCCTGTCCCCGCCGCCGCCGTCGCGTTCGGCCCGCAGCCGGCCGCTGGTGCCCGGGGTGCCGACGGTGAAGCCGCTGACGTCCGCGGCGTCGCCGCCGGTCACCGCCGTCAGGTTGAGCGCGTGCGGGCCGAGCACCCCGTCGCGCAGGTCCGCCGTCACGGTGACGTCGACCATCTGGTGGTTCGGCGGCCACAGCACCGGCCGGTCCACCGCGCAGTCCACCTCGCGGGTGGGCACCGGCCGGTCCAGGGTGGCGACGGCATGACCGATCGTCGCGGTGAGCCGCCCGCCGGCCTCGTAGTACATGTGCACGGTCCGGCCGTCGAAGTAGAACGTCGGCGCGGCCGAGCGCCCCAGGTCGGGCGCGGCGACCATCGAGTCGTGCACGACGCCGAGGTGGACCTCCCGGTCGAGGTCGTCGCCGACGTCCACGGCGTGCATGTTGCCGTCGGCCGCGTGGAAGATCACCAGGTTGCGGCCGTTCCAGCGCAGGAAGAACGGGCCGGAGGCGTTGGGGCCCTGGATGCCCTGCGGGGTCACGATCGGGTCGGGCTGGATCGTCCAGGTCCGCGCGTCCGGGGAGACCGCCCAGCGGATCCGCCGGGACACCGGCCCGGTCGGCCCGGGCGGCGCGGCGGTCGGGTTGTCCATGAAGAGCATCAGGTACCGGCTGCCCAGCCGCGGCACGGCGTGCTCGAACACCCGGGCGTAGGAGGTCTCCCCGCCGGTGCTGTCGTCGCGGCTGATCGCCGTGCCGCCGTAGTCGAAGTGGATGCCGTCCTCGGAGGTGGCGTACCGGGTGATCGAGTTCTCGCCGTGGAAGTAGAGGAACAGCTTGCGCTCCCCCTCCACCCAGATGGCGTGCGGGGAGGAGATGTGGCTGACCGTGGAGTAGTGGGGCAGCCAGGTGTTGCCGATCAACGGGTTGGCCCGGTACTCGGTCCACGGACCGTTGATCGAGTCCGCGTACGCCAGGGCGATCCCGCCGGGCCGCTCGTGGGGCGCGTAGTACAGGTAGTAGGTGCCCAGCGGGTTGGGGAAGTAGTCGGCGGCCCGGATGACGCTCGGGAAGATGAACTCGTTTGTCGGGTTGTAGGTCAGGGCGCTCTTGTCGAACGCGGTGCCCGCGTAGGTGAAGCGCGGGAAGTCGAGGGCCGGATCGGCGGCGGCCGGAGCCGCACCGGCCAGCGCGGTCACCAGCATGCCGGCGCCGGCTGCCGCCACGGCGGCGCGACCGGGCACTCGGAAGGGTGCTTTCGTCATCGCTGTTCCTGCTCTGTCGGGGGATGGTGGGGCTCCCCCACCGCCCGGGCGCGCTGTCGGCGTACGGGGCCGTCGACAGAGGAGCCCAGGAGGTGGGGACGGGTACGCCGGTGACGACTGTGGACGCCGCGTAGCACGCTGCGGGGCGACACGAAGTCACGCTGCGTGAGACGGTCGGCCACCGCGAGGGTGAGCAGGCCGCCCGGGTCAGGCGCTAATACGTATTATCATCAATTCCTCTCGAATGCTGCTCGACCCGGGCGGGTCTTGTCAAGAGGCCGGCCGCCGGCCTCGGCGGGGCGGCTCGCCGGCTCCGGCGGGAGTCAGCCGGCCGCGAACGCGGGGCGGGCCGCTCGGAGCTAATCCGCATTACTCCAGGGACTTCATCTCCAAGAAATCTCTCCGTCCCCCTCTTGACACAAACCCGGTCGGCCCGCCAGGCTCCTCCCCAACGCCGAGCGCTAATACGCATTAGCCGCACCGGAAGGACCCGTGGTGCCCTCTACCCCCCGACGCGTCACGCAGCGTGACATCGCGCGGCTGGCTGGAGTCAGTCAGGCGACCGTGTCGCTGGTGCTCAACAACCGGGCCGACGCCGACGTCCGCATCGCGCCCGAGACCCGCGACCGCGTGCTGCGGACCATCGCCGAGACCGGGTACGCCGCCGATCCCGTGGCCCGCCGGCTCGCCGCACGGTTCAACCGGATCATCGGCGTCTTCACCTACGAGCCCGCCTTCCCCAGCGGCAGCCGCGACTTCTTCCACCCCTTCCTGCTGGGCATCGAGGAGTACGCGGAACGGGCCGGCTGCGACCTGCTGCTGTTCACCAGCGCCCCGGTGGTCGACGGTCGGCGACGCATCTTCCACCAGGACAACCGGCTCCGCCTCGCCGACGGCTGCATCCTGCTCGGGCGGGAGATCGACGCCGCGGAGCTGCACCGGCTCAACCGCGACGGTTTCCCGTACGTCGCCGTCGGCCGTCGCGACGACGCCGGCGGCCCGGTGCCGTACGTCGGTGCCGACTACGCGACGGCGGTGGGCGAGCTGGTCGCCCTGGCCCTCGCCCGCGGTCACCGGCGCCTGGCCTACCTGAACACGGACCTGACCGCGGAGTCCTCGGCGGACCGGCGGCGCGGGTTCGTCGCGGCCGCGACGGCCGCAGAGAGCGCCCGCCACCTGACAACCGTCGCCCGGGACGCCGAGGCCATCCTCGACGACCTGCTGGCCGACGGGACCACGGTGGCCTTCGTCGAGGACTTCGCCACCGCCGTGGCGCTGGAGCTGGCCAGCCGGCGGCGCGGCCTGGGCGTGCCCGGCGACCTGTCGATCCTGACGCTCGGCGACCCGACGGTCCCGGTTCCCACCGATCTCGCGTTCACCGGATTCCGCATCCCCCGCGAGGAGATGGGCCGGCAGTCGGTCGAGGTGCTCGCCAGCGTCATCGACGGCAGCGCCGTCGGCGTCCAGCAGCGGCTCCTGCCCTGCGAACTCGTCGAGGGCGACACCCTCGGCACCTCTGATCGGCGGTCCACCGCAGCTGAGCGGTGACCGTGCAACCCGGAAGGAAGCAAGTGGTACAGATGCGTGCGGACGTCCTCGTCGTCGGGGGCGGGCTGGGCGGGGTGGCGGCGGCGCTCGCCGCGGCCCGGGCCGGCCGGTCGGTCATCCTGACCGAGGAGTTCGACTGGCTCGGCGGACAGCTCACCAGCCAGGCCGTCCCGCCGGACGAGCACTCCTGGATCGAACAGTTCGGAGCCACCGCGAGCTACCGGGCCCTGCGCACCGGGATCCGCGACTACTACCGCCGGCACTACCCGCTGACCGAGCGGTCGCGGGCCTGGACCGACCTCAACCCGGGAGCCGGCTGGGTGAGCCGGGTCTGCCACGAGCCCCGGGTGGCCGTCGCCGTCATCGAGCAGATGCTGGCGCCGTTCCTCGGCTCCGGCCGGCTGACGGTGCTCCAGCCGTACCGGCCGGTCGCCGCGGAGACCGACGGGGACCGGGTGGTCGGGGTGACCGTCGCGCACCGCGACCGGGACGAGCGGATCGACCTCGTCGCGCCGTACGTCCTGGACGCGACGGAGACCGGCGAGCTGCTGCCGCTGACCGGCACCGAGTACGTCACCGGCTTCGAGTCGCAGGCCGACACCGGCGAGCCCAGCGCGCCGGCCGAGGCGCAGCCGATGAACATGCAGGCCGTCTCCGTCTGCTTCGCCCTCGACCACGTCGACGGCGACCACACCATCGAGCGGCCGGCGAACTACGACTTCTGGCGCGACTACAAGCCCGACTTCTGGGGCGACCGGCTGCTGTCCTGGCGGTCGCCGCACCCGCGCACCCTGGAGATCGTCGAGCGCAGCTTCACGCCCAACCCGGACGACGACCCGCTGGCGGTCAACGCCGACCAACGGCTCAATCCCGGCGACGGCAACCTCTGGACGTTCCGCCGCATCGCCGCCCGACGCAACTTCACCGCCGGCGCGTACGACAGCGACATCACGCTGGTGAACTGGCCGATGATCGACTACTTCGAGGGCCCGGTCATCGACGTGCCGAACGCGTCGTGGCACCTGAGCAAGGCCCGCGAGCTGTCGTACTCGGTGCTCTACTGGATGCAGACCGAGGCGCCCCGGCCGGACGGCGGGACCGGCTTCCCCGGCCTGCGCCTGCGCGGCGACGTGACCGGCAGCCGCGACGGCCTGGCGCAGGCGCCCTACATCCGGGAGTCGCGCCGCATCCGGGCCGAGTACACGGTCGTCGAGCAGGACCTGTCGCTGGCCGTGCGCGGCGAGCACGGCGCGGTCGCCTACCCGGACTCGATCGGCGTCGGGATGTACCGCATCGACCTGCACCCCTCCACCGGCGGCGACAACTACATCGACGTCGGGTCGTGCCCGTTCGAGATCCCGTTGGGCGCGCTGATCCCGCAGCGGGTCGAGAACCTGCTCCCGGCCGGCAAGAACATCGGCACCACCCACATCACCAACGGCAGCTACCGGCTGCACCCGGTCGAGTGGAACGTCGGCGAGGTCGCCGGCCTGCTCGCCGACTTCTGTCTGGCACGGGGCGAGTCCCCGCGCGCGGTCCGCGGCACCCCCCGCCTGCTGGCCGACTTCCAGGACCGCCTCTCGGCGGCCGGCGTGGAGATGCGCTGGCCCCAGGTCACGGGCTACTGAACACCCCCGATGAGGAGAAGATCATGAGATTGGGAAAGGGTGTGCGCGGTGTCGCCGCGGCACTGGCCGGCGTTCTCGCGCTGTCCGCCTGCGGCGGCGGTGACGACGCCGCGGACAAGGGTCCGGCCAACCTGCGGATGACCGTCTGGTCGGCCAACGAGGCGCACCTCAAGCTGTTCAACGAGATCGCCGACGAGTACCGCAAGACCCACCCGGACGTCGCGTCCATCAAGTTCGACCCGCTGCCGTTCGAGAACTACACCACGACGCTGACCACCCAGATCGCCGGCGGCAACGCGCCCGACCTGGCCTGGGTGTTCGAGAACTCGGCCCCCGACTTCGTCGCCTCCGGCGCGCTGCTGCCGCTGGACGAGAAGCTCAAGAAGACCGAGGGCTACCAGTACGACGACCTCTCCCCCGCCACCCTCAAGCTCTGGCAGGACGGGGGCAAGCTGTACGCGTACCCGTTCTCGACCTCGCCGTTCGGCGTCTTCGTCAACACCGACATGCTCAAGAAGGCCGGGCAGAAGACCCCGGCCGAGCTGATCGCCGCCGGGCAGTGGAACTGGGACACCGCGCTGGCCGCGGCCGGCGCCACGGCCGCGTCGAGCGGCAAGGCCGGCCTGGTGATCCGCGACTTCGACTACAAGGGCTGGGACAACCTGTCGACCCTCTGGACGGGTTGGGGCGCCCAGGCGTGGAGCGAGGACGGCAAGTCCTGCGGCTTCGCCGCCCCGGAGATGGTCGAGGCGATGACCACCCTGCACAAGGCGATCTTCACCGGCAAGGCGCTGCCCGGCCCGGGTACGACCGCCGACTTCTTCGCCGGTGACGCCGCCATGACGGTCACCCAGATCTCCCGCGCCTCGCTGCTGAAGCCGGACGGCTTCGGCTGGGACCTGGTGCCGCTGCCGGCCGGGCCGAAGGGCAACTACTCGGTGGTCGGCCAGGCCGGCGTCGGCGTGATGAAGAAGAGCAAGAACGCGGACGCCGCGGCGGACTTCCTCGCCTTCCTGACGAACCCCACCAACTCGGCCAAGCTGGCCCAGTTCTTCCCGCCGCCGCGCCAGTCGCAGCTCACCGCGGAGACGCTGGCCAAGACGAACCCGACGCTCAAGCCCGAGCAGTTGCAGAAGGTCGTCATCGACGGCATCACCAACGGCGTGGTCAAGCCCAGTCACGCCGGGCAGGCCGAGCTGAGCCAGCAGGTGCGCGCCGGGCTCGACCCGCTCTGGAAGGCCGACGCGGACGTCAAGGCCGTCCTCGAGGGTGTCTGCACCAAGATCCAGCCGCTGCTGGCGAAGTAGGGCAGCCTGACCATGTCCCAGACGGACACGACGGTGGGCGGGGTCGAGGCCCCGCCCACCCGGGACCGGTCGCGGCCGTACTGGACCAGCCGCCGCCGCGACCAGCTCACCGGTTACCTGTTCATCGCTCCCCAACTGCTCGGCAGCGTCGTCTTCGTGATCCTGCCGCTGATCCTGGTGGTCTGGTACAGCCTGCACGAGTGGAACGTGCTGGCCGGCACGTTCGAGTTCGTCGGCACCGAGAACTACGCGAGCCTCGCCGACGACACCAACCTCGGCTCGGTGCTGCGGGCCACCGGCCTTTTCTCGGTCGGGTTGGTCGTGTTCAACCTCGGCCTGGCCCTGCTGCTCGCCGTACTGCTCAACCAGAAGCTGCGCGGGACGATCGTGTTCCGCACCCTGTTCTTCTCCCCCGTGGTCGTCTCGCTGGTCGCCTGGACCATCGTGTGGGGGTTCCTGCTGCAGGACAACGGCGGCGTGAACGGCCTGCTCGACACGGTCGGCGTGGACGGGCCGAACTGGCTGCGCGGTGAAGGCACCGCCATGTTCTCGGTCGTCGTGGTGCAGGTGTTCAAGAACGTCGGCCTGAACATGGTGCTCTTCCTGGCCGCGCTCCAGGGCGTGCCGGCCGAGCTGTACGAGGCCGCCGAGGTGGACGGGGCGAGTCGGCTGCGCCAGTTCTGGCGGATCACCGTACCGATGATCAGCCCGACCATCCTGCTCACGTCGATCATCACGGTGGTCGGCTCGTTGCAGGTCTTCGCGCAGATCGCGGTGCTCACCCAGGGCGGCCCCGGCACCTCGACCACGGTGCTCGTCTACTACCTGTACCAGCAGGCGTTCCAGTTCCACCACTTCGGTTACGGCGCCACCCTGTCGATCGTCCTGTTCGTCATCGTGCTCGCGCTCACCGTGCTCCAGTGGCAGATGCGTAAGAGGTGGGTCCACCATGAGTCGTGAGCTGTCGCGCCGGACCAAGCTGGTGCTCTACGGGGTGCTGATGGTCCTGGCGGTCCCGTTCGTCTTCCCGACCTGGTGGATGGTCACCTCGTCGCTGAAGCCGGTGGCGGACATCTTCGCCTTCCCGCCGAAACTGCTGCCGGTCGACGCGGAGCTGGACGCGTACCGGCGGGTGTTCGAGTTGCAGCCGTTCGGCCAGCAGTACCTGAACAGCCTCTACATCGCGCTGGTGGTCACCGTCGGCACCCTGGCGGTGGCGGCGCTGGCCGGGTACGCCTTCGCCCGGATCCGCTTCCGTGGCCAGAACGTGCTCTTCCTGGTGATCCTCGCCGGCCTGCTCATCCCGAGCGAGGTGACGATCGTGCCGCTGTTCCAGATGTTCTTCAAGCTGGGCCTGGTCGACACCCACTGGCCGCTGATCCTGGTGCCGATCCTCGGCGCGCCGAGCGTGCTGGCGACCTTCATCATGCGGCAGTTCTTCATCAGCCTCCCCGGCGAGTTGGAGGAGGCGGCCCGGGTGGACGGGCTGGGGCGGTTCGCCACCTTCTGGAAGATCGCCCTGCCGCTGTCCCGGCCCGCGCTGGGCGCGGTCGCCATCTTCACCTTCCTGCACAGCTGGAACCTCTACCTGGAACCGATCGTGTTCCTCTCCTCGCCGGAGAAGTTCACCCTGCCGCAGGCGCTCACCCAGTTCGTCGACGCCTACGGCGGCCCGATGTGGAACGTCCAGCTCGCCGCGGCGTCGATGACCGCGCTGCCGGTCCTGGTGGTCTTCGTCATCGCGCAGAAGCAGTTCGTCGAGGGCCTGGCGCACACCGGGCTCAAGGGATGACGGTGCCGGCGGCCCTGGTGGGCCTCGACATCGGCGGCACCAAGACGGCGGCGGCGCTGGTCGGACCCGACGGGCAGGTGCTCGGGCGTCGCCTGGCACCCACCCCTGCCGGGTCGGGGCCGGCGGCCGTGCTGGACACCGCCGCGCGGCTCGTCCGGGAACTGCTCGACGCGGGCGGCGCCGGCCCGGTCGGCGTGGGCACCGCCGGCACGGTCGATCCGGCCACCGGCACCATCCGGTACGCCACCGACAGCCTGCCCGGCTGGGCCGGCACGCCGGTCGCCGACGAGTTGGCCGGGCGGCTGGCGTGCGAGGTCCGGGTCACCAACGACGTGAACGCCGCCGCGCTCGGCGAGAGCTGGGTCGGCGCGGGCCGGGACCGGCGGGACCTGGTGCTGGTCGCGGTCGGCACGGGCCTGGGCGGCGCGATGCTCCAGCACGGCCGGATCTCCACCGGCGCCCGGGGCGGCGCCGGCGAGGTGGGGCACCTCCCGGCTCCCGGCGCCGAGCGGCTGCGCTGCGGGTGCGGCCGGTACGGGCACCTGGAGGGCATCGCCTCGGGCACGGGACTGTCCGGCGCGTACGCCCTCGAGACCGGTGTGCGGATCACCGGGCGGGCCGTGGCCGAGCGGGCGGCGGCCGGTGAACCGGTCGCCCGGGAGGTGGTGGACCGCGCCGCCACGGCCCTCGGCCGGGCGCTCGCGGGGCTGGTCGCCCTGCTCGATCCGCAGGCGGTGGTGCTCGCGGGTGGGGCGGCCGACGCCCTGTTCCGCGGCGCCCGCGCCGCCTTCATCGCCGAACTGCCCGCGGCCTGGGCCGACGTGTCCCTCCTTCCGGCGGCGCTCGGCGCGGACGCGGTCGTCGTGGGCGCCGCCCGACTGGCGGGTCTCCCGGGCCCCGGCCGGCAGGCGGACGGCAGCTCCGCCGTCGCCACCGACGAGAGGACGAGAACGTGAGTGTGTTCGACGAGCTGGCCGGCGGCCTCGTGGTCTCCTGCCAGCCGGTGCTCGACGATCCCGACGACCCGATGCGCGACCCGTACGTGCAGGCCCGGGTGGCCGCGGCGGTGGTACGGGGCGGCGCGGTCGCCGTCCGGGCCAACGGCACCGCCGACGTCCGGGCCATCCGCGCCGCCGTCGACGTGCCGGTCATCGGGCTGCACAAGCAGGGCGTCGAAGGGGTCTTCATCACCCCGACGGCGGCGCACGCGCTCGACGTCGCCGCGGCCGGGGCGCACATCGTCGCCGTCGACGCCACCGACCGTCCTCGCCCGGACGGGCGCAGCTTCGCCGACACGGTCCGGGCGGTCCGGGAGCGGACCGACGCGCTGGTCCTCGCCGACGTCTCCACCGTCGAGGAGGGTGTGGCCGCCGTGCGGGCCGGTGCGGACGCCGTCGCGACCACCCTCTCCGGCTACACCCCGGCCAGCCCGCCGACCGACGGACCGGACCTGACCCTGGTGGCCCGGCTCGCCGGCGTGCTGGCGGTGCCGGTGATCGCCGAGGGCCGCTACCGCAGCGCCGAGCAGATCGGGCAGGCGTTCGCGGCGGGCGCCCACTCGGTGGTGATGGGCAACGCGGTAACCTCGCCGCTGTGGCTCACCCGTCGCCTGGTGCCGGCCACCCCGGCGGGCGCCCGACTCACCTGACGACGCGGGGCCGGGTGCGCCGCGGAGCTCCATCGGCTCGACCTCTACAGCGGGGTGGCCGGCTCGGAGAGCCTGCGGGCGCGGGCGTTCCCGGTGAGGCCCTGGTCGACGGGGCCTGGACGACCATCGGTTCGGCCGGGGCGAACACCGCCAGCCCGGCCCGGGTCGACCTCGCCGGCGCGCCGACCGGGATCCGACAGGTCCGGCTCGTGTTCACCGAGCCCAGCCCGACCGACGGGCTGGCCCGGGTGTTCGAGGTGGAGATCCACGGCCTCCGCTGACGCTCAGGGAACGGGCCCGGGGCAGCAGACCGTCAGCGCCCCGGGCACCACCCGCACCTTGAGCTTCGTGACCTCTCCCCGGGCGCCGCCGTCCAGCTCGTACGTGCGGGGCGCGGCGAGCCGGACCTTGATCTTGCGGCCCCGGGTGATCCGCACGAACGGCGACTCCTCCGAGCGGCCGGCGGCCATCCGGCCGAGGGTGCGCGCCCAGTCCACCGCACCGTCGGCGGTCGACACGCCGACCTCCAGGCAGCCGTCGTCGGGGCGGGCGTCGTCGAACGCCGGGATGCCGCCGGTGATCGTGCCGACGTTGCCGAACAGCACGCAGCTCGCGTCGCCGTCGAACCACTCCGCGCCGTCGACGGTGATCCGCGTGCCGACCAGTTCGCCCCGGACGTGCCGCAGCCCCGTCCACAGGTAGGCGAGGCGACCGAGCTTGCCCTTCAGCGTGCGGTCCGCCTCGCGGATCAGGTCGCCGTCGAAGCCGGCACCGGCCATCACGGCGAAGTGCTCGCCGTTGAGCCGGCCCAGGTCGAGGGAGCGGCGCCGGCCGTGCAGGCCGATGCGGACGGCCTCGGTGAGGTCCTCCGGTACGCCCAAATTGGCGGCGAAGAGGTTGGCGGTGCCGGCGGGCAGGATCGCCATCGGGACGTCGGAGCCGGCGAGGGTGTCGGCGCAGCGCTGCACCATGCCGTCGCCGCCCCAGACGAAGACCAGCTCGGCGCCCTTCTCCAGCGCCTTGCGGACCTTCTTCGGCGCCTTGCGGCTCTTCGGCACCTCGTACCAGACGAGGTCCTCGACGCCCGCACCCGCCAGCTCCGCGCGCAGCTCGTCGAGGCCGCCGCCGAGGGTCTTCTTGCGGTGGGCGACGACCGCGACCGTGCCCACCCGGACGGCGGTCGCCGGCTCGTCGCGCACCGTGCTGCTCGTGCCCATGACCGCCGTGGTACCCGGCCGGCACGGTTTCCACGCCCCGACCGGCGGGGAGGGGCCGACGGTGCGGCGAGCTCCGTTCGACCACGGGCGCGGGTGTGGCCGGTCGGCGCGGCGCCTCGGCGTGCGCCGCGCCGACCGGCCCGCCGGCGCGGCGGCGGTACGGGCGAGGGGAACCGCCTCACCGCCGGGCCGGACGCCGCCCCCGGGTCGACACGAACTGGTACGACATCACGACGAACCCGGGGTCGCGCAGGAGCCGACGGAACGCCTCCAGTTGGCCGGGCGACACACCCGCCTCGATCAGCTCCGGCGCCAACTGCACGGAGTTCGTCGCGTACAGCGACGCGCCGAGCGAGCCACCGGGCCAGCTCTCGGAGTGGGTGACCGTGTCGACCTCGACCAGTCCCGCCGACGCGAGGTGGGCGTGCACGTCCTGCGCCCAGGCCAGGTCCGCGCCGTGGCTCTGCAGGACGCCGAGCATCGCGTCCGTCACGTGGGTGAAGAGCTTCGCCGCGTCGTCGCTCGGCGCGGTCAGCACGCGCAGCGGGGCCGTGCAGTCGAACTCCTCGACCACCAGCCATCCGCCCGGGGCCAGCGCGCCGGCCAGCGAGGCCAGCACGCGCCGCCGCTCCGGCAGGTGGAGCAGCACCAGCCGGGCGTGGATGAGGTCGAAGGCGTCGCCGGGTGGCGGCTCGCTGCGCACGTCGTGCCGACGGACGTCGAGGTTGCCCGCGGGGGCGAGGTGGGCGACGTCGATGTCGGTCGCCAGCACGCGTCCCGCCGGGCCGACCGCCCCGGCCATGCTCCGGGCGACCGAGCCCCCGCCTGCGCCGATCTCCCAGCACACGCCGCCCGGGGCAAGCACCGGGGCGCCGATCCGGGCCGCGGTGATCGGGTCCAGGAAGGACTCCAGCGCCCGCAGCTGGGGCACCGCCTCCGGGGAACCGTTGTCGAAGGTGTACTCGGTGTCACGGATGTCTGTCGGCATCGTCGCTCGTTCCTGTCGAAGGCGGTCGGGTCAGGTGCGCGGGACCGGCCCGGAACCGGGCACCGGTCGGGGAGCCGGCAGCTCCGTGACGGCGGCGACGCTGAGCATCGCCGCCAGGCGGCCCGGCTCGGCCCGGGCCTCGTCCGCCGGGCGGTCGTAGACCACCCGGCCGTACTCGAGCACCGCGATCCGGTCCGCGATGTCGACGGCGTGCTGGAGCTGCTGCTCGACGAGGAGCACGGCCAGCCCGGTCCTGGCCAGGGTGCCGACGAGGTCGCGTACCCGGGCGGCCAGGCCGGGGGCGAGCCCTTCGCACGGCTCGTCCAGCAGCAGGACCCGGGGCTGGCCGAGCAGGGCCCGGGCGATCGCCAGCATCTGCTGCTCGCCGCCGGAGAGCTGGTCGCCGCGATGGCGCAGCCGGGCCGCCAGCCGGGGCAGCAGCTCCAGGACCCGCGCGACGGTCCACCCCTCGCCCGCCGGCGTCGCGGCGCGCCACGGCACCGCAGACAGGGCGAGGTGCTCGGCCACGGTCAACCGGGAGAAGACCCGCCGGCCCTGCGGGACGAGGCCGACCCCGCACCGGGCGATCCGGTGCGGCTGCCGGCCGGCGACCGGCACGCCGTCGACCTCGATCCGCCCCCCGCAGGGCCGTACCAGCCCGGCGACGGCGTGCACGAGGGTGCTCTTGCCGGCGCCGTTGCGGCCCACCACCGCCTGCACGGCGCCGGCCGCCACGTCGAGGGTGACCTCGTGCAGCACGATCCCGCCGGCGTAGCCGGCGCAGAGCCGCTCCGTCCGCAGCATCACGACATCCCCTCCGCGTAGGCCTGCCGGACCGGGCCGGAGGCGCGGATCTCGGCCGGCGTCCCGGTGGCGACCGTCCGGCCGTCCCGGAGCACGGTCACCTGGTCGCAGAGCGCGTACACCAGGTCCAGCCGGTGCTCGACGAGCAGCAGCGCGACGGCGCGCGGCAGGGCCCGCAGGAACTCCACCAGCCGACCGACCTCGACGGCGGACAGCCCGGCGGCCGGCTCGTCGAGCAGCAGCAGCCGTGGGCGACCGGCCAGGGCCATGGCGATCTCGAGTTGCCGCCGCTGCCCGTGGGCGAGCTGACCGGCGGGAGTCGCGCCGACGTCGCGCAGGCCCAGCCGTTCCAGCCACGCACCCGCCGTACGCTCGGCGGCGCACCGCCTCGCGCCGGGCCGCCACCGGCCGGGCCGCACCGCGTGGGGCAGCGCGGCGACCAGCACGTTCTCGGTGGCGGTCAGGCTCGACCACACGGCGGGACGCTGGTGGATCCGGCCGACGCCCCGCCGGGCCCGGGTGGCGGGGCCGAGTCGGGTGACGTCCCGCCCGGCGAGGTGCACCCGGCCGCCGCCCGCCGGGGTCGCCCCGCCGAGCACGTCGAGCAGCGTGCTCTTGCCGGCGCCGTTGGGCCCGATCAGGGCGTGCCGCTGGCCGTGGTCGATCCGCAGGTCGACCCCGTCCAGCGCGGCCAGCGAGCCGTAGCGGACCGTGACGCCCCGGGCGGACAGCAGCGGCGTCATGCGCGTACCCCCGTCGGCGCCGGCCGTTCCTCGGCCGCGGGGCCCGCCGGCAGTCCCGGCAGGAGCCGGCCCCGCACGCCCGCCGGCCGGCGCCCGTCGCCGGGCAGCAGGTGGACGGTGACGACGAACGCCACCCCCAGCACCAGGGGCGCGTGCCCGGGGAGCACGCCGAACAGCCAGTCCCGGCCGGCGATCACGATCGCGGCGCCGACCAGGGCGCCACCCACGGACGCGACGCCGCCGACCACCACCCCGAGCAGGAGAAGGGCGGAGGTGTCGAAGCCGAAGTCGGCCGGCGAGATGAACTGCTGGGCGACCACCAGCAGGGAGCCCGCGGCGCCCGCGACCGCCCCCGCGGCCACGTGCACGGCCGCCACGTGGGCCGACACCCGGTGGCCGCTGGCCCGCAGCCGCGCCTCGTCGTCCCGGCCGGCCCGCAGCAGCAGGCCGACGCGGGTGCGCAGGACCAGCAGCACCGCGCCGACCAGCACGGCGACGACCACCAGGGCGTACAGGTAGCGGGCCCGGTCGGTGGCCAGCACCGGCAGCCCCCACAGGGGACGCACCGGCGGCACCCCGGCGAGCCCGTCGGTGCCGCCGGTCACCGACCGCCAGCGCCCGACGACGGTCACCACGAGCTCGCCGATCGCCAGGGTGATCATCAGGACGATGACGCCGCGCGCGTACACCACGAGCGGGACGGTCGCCGCGGCCAGCGCCGCTCCGGCCGCCGCCGCGACGACCAGGTGCACCACCGCCACGTCGGAGAGCCGGCTGCCGACGACCGCGCTGGCGTACGCGCCCGCCGCGTACGGCGCGGTCTGCCCCAGGGTGGGCAGCCCCGCGACGCCGGTGAGCAGGGCGACGCTCACCCCCACCAGGCCCAGCGCGAGGGTACGGGCCAGCAGCGCCACGGTGTAGTCGTCGACCGTCCACGGCGCCAGCACCAGGCCGGCGAGGACGAGCACGGCGACGCCGCGCCGCAGCGCGCGTACCGCCTCGTCCCTCACGACGTCCGCCGGGTCGCGGCCAGGCCCCGTGCTCGCACCGCGAGGACGGCGGCCATGGCGGCGAAGAGCAGGAACGGGGCGGCCGACGGGGCGAGCGCCACCCCGAGGGTCTGGATCTGCCCGACCGCCAGGGCCGCGAGCAGCGTGCCGGTCATCGACCCGAGCCCGCCGAGGACGACGACCACCAGCGACAGCAGCAGCACCGCGTCGGCGGTGTCCGGCCCCGGACCGATGATCGGCGCGCCGAGCACGCCCGCGGCGCCGGCCAGCGCCCCGGCGGCGGCGAGCACGCCGACGCGGATCCACGCCGGGTTCACGCCGAGGACGGCAACCATCTCGGCGTCGTCGACGGCCGCGCGGACCAGCATCCCGGCCCGGGTGCGACGCACCGCGACGTGGAGCAGGCCGGCGAGCACGGCCGCGACGACGATGAAGACCAGGCGGTACGCCGCGTAGCGGTGCCCGGCCACGACCACGGCCCCGTCCAGCGCCGCCGGCACCCGCACCGGCGGGTCGTCCGGCCCGAACGCCGCCACGAGCAGGCTGCCCCCGGCCAGCGCCACCCCGAAGGTGAGCAGCGCCTGGGTGAGATGGCTGCGCGCGGCGAGCCGGGTGAGCAGGCCGGCGACCAGCGCGCCGGCGGCGGTGGCGGCGACGGTCCCGACGGCCAGCGCCAGCACCAGGCTCGGCCAGCCGCCGTCCAGCAGCGCGGCGGCGGTGTACCCGCCGATCGCGTACAGGGTGCCGTGCGCCAGGTTCAGGATGCCGGCGACGCCGAAGCAGAACACCAGTCCCGCCGCGGCGACGAAGACCAGCAGCCCGTAGGCCACCCCGTCCAGGGCCGGGACCAGGTACGGGTCGATCCGGATGTCGACCGCCACGCCGTTCACCCGCCGACGGTGGCGAGGTCACCCACGACGGTGTTGGACAGCGCCCGGCCGTCCTGGCGCACCTGGCGCAGGTACCACTTCTGCACGGGCGCGTGCGTGCTCGGCGAGAACTGCCAGGTGCCGCGCGGGCTGGCGATCTGGCCCAGCTGGCCGATGGCCGCGTTGATGTTCTCCGGGCTCGGGTCGTCCCCGGCCGCCTCGATGGCCCGGTCCAGGACGGCCGCGGCATCGTAGGAGGCCATGGCGTACGTGGTCGGGGAGCCGTCGTTCTTCGCCTTCCAGGCGGCCACGAAGGCGCGGTTCTCGGCGTTGTCCAGGTCCGGCGAGTAGTTCAGCACCGAGTAGACGTCACGGGCGGCCTCGCCCTGAGCGTCGAGCACCCCGCCCTCGGTGAGGAACCCGGCGGCGTAGAGCGGCAGGTCGCTGATCTCCGACTGCGCGTACTGCTTGACGAAGTCGACGGCCGCGCTGCCGGCGTAGAACGTGTAGACGGCGTCCGCGCCGGAGGCCTTGATCCGGGCGAAGTACGGGGTGAAGTTGGTGGTCGTCGGGAACGGGGTGAAGGTGGTCTTGCCGTCGGGGTTCGCCAGCGTCCCGCCGGTGGCGACGAACGCGTCGGTGAAACCGCGCAGCTCGTCCCAGCCGCCCTGGTAGTCCGGGCCGATGGCGTAGACGCTGCCGTCGACGTTGTCGCGCACGTGGCGGGCGATCGCCTCCCCCGGCTCGTCGGAGAGGTACGAGGTGTGCCAGATCCGGGACACGTCCTTGAGTTCCGGGCGACCGTTCGAGCCGACGAACGGCACCTTCGTCTCGTTGAGCAACGGATAGACGGCGGCCACCGAGCCACCGCCGACGATCCCGGTGAGCGCGGCCACCCGGTCCTGCTTGAGCAGTTTCGTCGCGGCGGGCACCGCGGTCGCGGCGCCGTTGCCCTCGTCGGCGACGACGAGTTCCACCTGTCGCCCGCCGAGCCTGCCGTCGTGGGTGGCCAGGTAAAGCTCGAAGCCGGCGCGGATCTCCTTGCCGACCGCCTGGTAGGTGCCGGACAGCGACGCCAGCAGGCCGATCTTGATCGATCCGGCGGCGCCGGCGCCCCGCCCGCCGTCGGCACAGGCGGTCGCGGCGAACAGGACGAGGGCGAGCAGGGCCGCGGTGCGGGCACGGCTGCGCCGGGGGATGGTCAGCGACATGTCTTCTCCAGGAGGGATGGGGGTTCCGGCGTGGGGTGCCGGGGTGTCAGCGGCTGCGGCTCAGTGCCGCCCGCGCCGCCGGGGTCAGCGCGTCGCCGATGCGGTTCGCCAGCTCGGTCATCTCGTAGGAGACCTTGCCGACGTCGCACTGCGGGTCGGCGAGCACGAGCAGGGACGCGCCGTCGTTGAAGGCCATCGAGAACATGAAGCCGCCCTCGAGCTGGGTCACGTTGGAGATCACCGCGCCGGCGTCGAAGAAGGCCGCCGCGCCGCGGAGCAGGCTCACCAGCCCACTGCCGGTCGCCGCGAGCTGGTCCGCCCGGTCCGGCGGGAGGCCCCTCGTGGCGGCCACCATCAGGCCGTCGCTGGAGATCGCGATCGCATGGCTGACCTCGGTGGCGCGCTCGGCGAAGGCGTCCAGCAGCCAGCCGAGATCCTGTTGGTCGGTCACGTGCTCTCCCTGTCGGGTCAGTTGGTGATCAGGTTGGTCCGGCGGCCCGCGACGCCCCGCGCGTACGCGGCCATCGCGGTGGCCACCTGGGTCGGGTCGCGGTGCGCGGAGCGCTGCTGCGGCACGGTGACGCCGCCCGGGACGAGGTGCTGTCGCGGCTGACGCCGCGGCAGGCCGGACGTGGTGGTGGCGACGACCTCCGGCGCGTCGGCCCGGGCGGCGGTCCGCCAGGCCTCGTCGGCGGGGCTGGCCCACGGTCCCGCGTTCGTGGCGTCGTCGTGGCCGGCCTGGAACCAGTGGTTGACCTCCTCAAAGATGACGAGTTCCTGGGTGGGCTCGTCACCTCCTCCGGCCGGCGCCGGTGCGGGCCGGAACACCGGCGCCACCGGCAGTGCCCGCTCGGGCGCCGGCCCGCCCGCCCACGGTTCCGCCGGGGTCCCGGCCCACGGCTGCGGGGCCGTGGCGTACGCCGGCGGCGCGAGGGTGGTCCGCGCCGTACGCCGCGACGGCCTGCCGGGCGTGAGCAGGAACTCCTCCGGGGGCAGCGCTCGGATGATCGCCCCCGGGAGCGCCGCCTCGGCGATGGTGCCGCGCCGCGGGCCCGGACGGAGCTGGACGGCCGCGCCCAGCCGGGCGGCGAGCTGTCCCACCACGACCAGCCCCATCGCCCGTACGGCCGCGACGTCGATGGCGGGTGGGCGGGCCAGCAGGTCGTTGAGCTGCTGCCGACGCTGCGGGGACAGCCCCACGCCCTCGTCGCTGACCTGGACGATCACCCGGTCGCCCAGGCTGCGGCCGGTCACCCACGCCTCGGTACCCGGGGCGGAGTAGCCGGTGGCGTTGTCCATCAGCTCGGCCAGCAGGTGCACGACCTCGTCGACGGCGTCGGCCGCGACGGCGACGTCGCCGTCGACCATGCCGAGGCGGATCCTGGCGTAGTGCTCGATCTGGCTCTGCGCGGCCTGGAGCACCTGTTGCAGTGGTACGTCGTGCTGGCGGACCCGCCCGACCCCCACCCCGCCCAGCACCAGCAGGCTGGCGTTGATCCGTCCCATCCGGGTGGCCAGGTTGTCCAGCGTGTAGAGCTGGTCCAGCCGCTCGGGGTCGGTCTCGTCCCGCTCGACCTTGTCGACCTGTGCCAGCACCGCGTCGACCAGCCGCTGCTCCCGGCGACTGAGGTGGATGAAGATGTCGGCCGTGTTGGCCCGCATGACCGCCTGCTCGGCCGCGGTACGCACGGCCGCCCGGTGCACGGCCGCGAACGCCTCCCCCACCTCGCCGATCTCGTCGCCGCGCGACGGCTCCAGGGCCTCCGCGGACTGCTGGCGGGCCAGCTCGTCCGGGTCGACCGACGAGCTGTCGGGGTGCTGGAGCCGGGCCACCACCTGCGGCAGCCGTTCGAAGGCGACGGCGTTCGCGGCGTCCCGCAGCCGGCGCAGGCGCCGCGTGATCTGCCGGGCCACCGCCCAGGTGACCAGCGCGGTGAGCAGCAGGGCCACCGCCACGGCAGTCGCCTCGACGGCCGTGCGCCGCCGCTGGTCGGCGTGGGCGGACCGGATGTCGTCGAGCACCGCCGCGTCGACCCGTTGACGCAGCTCGGCCAGGCGGACGGACCACTGCTGGGTCGCGGTGACCCAGGCGCCGGGGTCCAGCCGCAGCCGGCTCCCCGCCCGGGTCCTCGACACCTCGTCCTGCAGCCGTTGCAGCAGCAGGGCGTCCTGGCCGCTGCCCGCCTGCTCCCACCAGCCCCGCCAGGCGGGCCGGGCGAGGGCCAGGAAGGACAGGCTGGACTCGGTGAAGCCGGACCGGGCGGCGGCGATGTCCTGCTGCATGGCGGGGGTCAACTGGTCGGCCGCGACCGCGCGCAGGACGGCGACCTGCTGCTGGCCGGCCGCCTCGGCCGCCTTGGACAGCGCCGCCGAGGCCCGCATGCCGTCCGTGATCCGGGCGTTGACCGCGCCGAGGGTGACGCCCTCCCGAAGGCTGAGCAGGTCGGCGATCACGATCCGGTAGCTGAAGGTCATCGCCGACACCGAGGCGTGCGCCGCCGTACGCACCTGCGCGCGCAGCGGCGGCAGGCTCTCCAGCGCCAGGTCGATCCGCTGGAGCGCGGTCTGCCCGGCGGCGGGGCCGGGAGGCACCAGCGCCCGCTGCCGGCGGTAGCGGGCGACGGCGTCGTCGGTGCTCCCGGTGGCGTCCACGAAGGCTTCCTGCTGCTCGGCCGCGCCCCGGCTGAGCAGGTCGGCGGCGACGACGCGCTCGCGTTGCAGCCGGTGGGCCAGGTCGCCCGCGTCGGCACCGAGGTGCGCCAGGAGTCCGAGATCGCTCGCGCGGGTCGTCTGGTGGACGCTCTCGGTCAGGGCGAGGCCGGCGAATCCCATCACGGCGACCAGCGGAGCCGCCACGATGAGGCGCATCCGGGTGCCGATCTTCCAGCCTCGGCGGCCGGTCGGGTAGGGTCGGGCCGCGTGGGACCTCGTGCTCGACGCCAAGACTGACTCCCGCGACTCATCCAGGACGGCCAATGCGCACCTTGCCGTTTGCACGTCTCATTCCGCCGGACCGAGCGCCCACAGAGAAGACCTGACGGTGGTACAAACGGGCCGTACCGGCATCTGTACCCAGCGTCAGCAGCGTCCGCCCCGCACCGCGATTCCGATCCCGCGCAGGTCAGGAGCGCCCGGGCCGCCCGCCTGACGGGTGCGGCGGGAGGTCCGCCTCCGGCTGCCCGCCGAGCACCTGGCCGATCAGCTCCCGCAGTTCGTCGATCGCCGCCACGACCGCCTCCGGGTCGCGCGCGTCCCGCCGTGCGGGCGGCGGCGCGGGGGCCGGGTCGAGCCCTGCCACCGTGCCGAACCGGGGGCCGCGGCGACCGTCCGCCGCCAACTGCTCCGCCGCGACCTGCGGCCACAACGCCGCCAGGCAACCGCCGGTGCCGAGCACCTCGTCGCAGCGGACGGCGAACTCATGACTGCCGTACCGGCGACCGGACTCGACCGCGGCGACCGTCTCGCGACTGAACCGCACCCGCTCCGCGAGCGCCCGCTGGGTCAATCCCTGACGGGTGCGCCAGCTGCGCAGTTCGGAGCGGAACCGGTGGATGGCACCGGAGCGCTGGGCGCTCGACGGGGGCGTGCGATCCATGTGTTCACCTTCGCGACGCCGACCGGCCGGCATCGGCGTCGACATCAATAGACATTGAGCGATGAATGGGCATTCGCAGGGGACAATTCTTAACCCATTGGTCGGTGGGTGTGAAGACGTGACTTCGGAGCGTAGTCGCCCGCCGGAGGCCGCCGGCGGGCCGCGGCGACCCCCACGGGTCCGCGCGCCGCCTGCCGGGCGCCGCACGGCACGGTCCGACGCGCCCGCCCGCAGAACAGGACCGGCGCCGCCACGAGACGGCTGGTCACCCGGCGACGGGCGCCGCCGGAGCACCGGACGGCACCGTCGTGTCGAGGACCACCGGCAGGCTCCGGTGCGCGCGGAAGGCGATGTTGACCTTGTACGAGCGGCGGTGGCCGGGGGCCAGGCGCAGTCCGGGAACCGCTCGGCAGAGCTGGGTCAGCGCCATCCTCGCCTCCAGCCGGGCCAGCGCCGCGCCGATACAGAAATGCGGCCCGTGCCCGAACGAGAGGTGCCCGTCCGCGTCGGACCGGTGCGGATCGAATTGCTCCGGCCGGGCGAACACCGCCGGATCCCGGTTGGCGGCGCCGATCAGCAGCAGGCAGCGCGCACCCGCCGGAATGGTGACGCCGTCCAGGGTCACGGGTCGGCGGGTCACCCGCAGCCAACCGTCGATGGCGGGCGCGAAACGCAGCGTCTCGCTCAGGAACGCGGGTATCCGGCGCGGGTCCTCGCCGAGTTCCCGCCACCTGCCCGGGCCCGACAGCGCCTGGTCGAGCGCGTGGGCGAGCAGCCCGGCCGTGGTCTCGTGCCCGGCGACCAGGAGGTTGAACACGATGCTCGACACCTCGGGCACCGTGAGCACCTCGTCGTCGCCGTCGCGGTACGCCAGCAACTGGCTGACGTAGTCGTCGCCGTACCGGCCACCGCCGAGTCGGGCGCCGACCAACCGGTCGCAGTAGCGCCAGAACTCCCAGAGGTCCCGGGCCAGCCGGACCTGTTCGGCCGGGTCCGGCTGCCCCCAGAGCAACGCGATCTGACCGTCCCCCCAGGCCCTGACCCGCCCGACGTCCTCCTCCGGTACGCCGAGGATGTCGAGCAGGACCAGCAGGGGCAGTTCGCTGGTGAACTCGCCGACGAGGTCCGCCCGCCCGTCGGCGCGGTCGACGAGCCGGGACACCAGTTCGTCGACCCGGCGCTCGACGATCGCGCCGTACCGGCGCTCGACGCGTTCGGCGGTGTTGGCGAAGGTCGCCCGCATGGCCCGACGGGTCCGGGGGTGCACCGGGGGGTCCGCGGCGGCGGTGGTGGGCGGCGCGTCGATGCGGGCGATGTACTCCATCGCCTCGGGGCAGACGTCGTAGATCGGGGCGAGGGTGAGGGCGTTGCCGAAGGCCTCCGCGTCACCCAGCGCGCGGCGCACGTCGGCGTGCCGGGTGATCAGCCACAGCCCCAGGTCCGGATCGTGGCGCACCCCCTCGGGCTCGTCGAGGAGCCGCCGCCACACCTGTGCCGGATCGGTGAGATACGCCCCCGCGAACGGATCCAATCGCATGACCGCCTCCTCGAGCGCCATGGCCACGAACGGAATTGCCGCACGACTCCCGGGGCTCCGGTTACCGCCGCACGCTTCACGGTGCGCCCATTCCGGGAGCAAGTCAATATCGGCGTTCTTCGATGTGCCGATGCGCAATTTCCACGCCTTCGGCCACGCGCGCACCACGTCGCCCTGCAAGTTGCGGGATGTTCCTTGCCCCGCTGGTCGCGACGTTGAACACGGTAGACGACGCAGCGGCCGACAGCGGGCACTCCCTCGCGACACGGGGCCCCGCGTGTCCCGCACGGCCGGGCGGGAAGGCGGTGCGACATCGACCGAGGATCAGGCCCTGAAAGGCCGACTGTACGCGGACCAGGAACACGATTCACGACGCGTTCCGCGAACGGCCGACCGATGACCCGAAGGAGTTTTCCCGGCAGGAGCGGCGGCAGATTCCGGCGCACGGCTCGGGTCCATGCGGGCGGCGGGTGGGTCGTCGAGCAGGACGACGCGCGGGGCGGTCCGTCCCGGCGATCCGGAAGACGGCCCGGTGTGGGAGTCGACCGGTCACGGGCCGACCGGCGGCGCCCCGCCGGCCGGCCCGTGCGTGCCGCTAGAGGGTGCGGGCGAGCCGGTCGGCGAGCATGCGGGTGAACCGGGACGGGTCGGCCAGTTCTCCGCCCTCGGCGAGCAGCGCCAGGCCGTGGAGCAGCTCGGCGGTCTCCTTCAGCGACTCCTCCGTGCCGCCCTGCTCGTGCGCCTTGCGCAGGCCGGTGACCAGCGGGTGGCCGGGGTTGAGCTCCAGGATCCGCTTCACCGTCGGCACCTCGTGTCCCATCGCCCGGTACATCTTCTCCAGCGTCGGGGTGATGTCGTGGGCGTCGCCGACGACGCAGGCGGGCGAGGTCGTCAGCCGGGAGGAGAGGCGGACCTCCTTGACGGAGTCGGCGAGGGTGGCGCCCATCCAGGTGAGCAGGTCGGCGAAGTCCTTGCGCTGCTGCTCGCGCTCGGCCTCGGCCTCCTTCTTCTCCTCCTCGGTGTCCAGGTCCACCTGGCCCTTGGCGATGGAGCGCAGCGTCCTGCCGTCGTACTGGCCGACGCGCTCGATCCACACCTCGTCGACCGGGTCGGTGAGCAGCAGCACCTCGTAGCCCTTGGCGCGGAACGCCTCCATGTGCGGCGAGTTCTCGATCATCGTGCGCGAGTCGCCGGTGGCGTAGTAGATGTCGCTCTGCCCGTCCTTCATCCGGCCGACGTAGCCGGCGAGGTCCGTGGGCTCGGCCGGATCGTGGGTGGAGGCGACCGACAGGATCTCCAGGAGCGTGTCCCGGTTCTCCGTGTCGTCGATCAGGCCCTCCTTGACGGCGGCCCCGAACTCCGTCCAGAAGGTCCGGTAACGCTCGGCGTGGTTGGCCTTCATGTCCTTGACGGTGGACAGGATCTTCTTGACCAGCCGACGGCGGACGACCTGGATCTGCCGGTCCTGCTGGAGGATCTCCCGGGAGATGTTCAGCGACAGGTCGTGCGCGTCCACGACGCCCTTGACGAAGCGCAGGTAGTTCGGCATGAGCGCTTCGCAGTCGTCCATGATGAAGACGCGCTTGACGTAGAGCTGCACGCCGCGGCGGCCCTGCGGGGCGAACAGGTCCAGCGGCGCGTGCGACGGGATGAACAGCAGGGCCTCGTACTCGAAGGTGCCCTCGCCCCGCATGTGCACGATGTCCAGCGGGTCGGCCCAGTCGTGGCTGACGTGCTTGTAGAACTCCTTGTACTCGGCCTCGTCGACCTCGTCGCGGGAGCGGGCCCAGAGCGCCTTCATCGAGTTGAGCGTCTGGGTCTCGGTGCTGGTCTCGTCGCCCTCGCCGGGGCGCTCGACGGTCATCCGGATCGGCCAGGCGATGAAGTCCGAGTACCGCTTGACGATCTCCCGGATCGTCCACTCGGCGGTGTAGTCGTGCAGGTTGTCCTCGTCGTCGGCCGGCTTGAGGTGCAGGGTCACCGACGTGCCCTGCGGCGCCTCCTCGACCGACTCGACGGAGTACGTGCCCTCACCGGCCGACTCCCACCGGGTGCCGCCGCTCTCCCCCGCCCGGCGGGTCACCAGCTCCACCCGGTCGGCGACCATGAACGCCGCGTAGAAGCCCACGCCGAACTGGCCGATCAGCTCCTGCCGCGCCCCGGCGTCGGAGGACTCGCGCAGCTTGCGCAACAGCTCGGCGGTCCCGGACTTGGCGATCGTGCCGATCACCTGCACGACCTCGTCGCGGGACATGCCGATGCCGTTGTCCCGGACGGTCAGCGTGCGCGCCGCCTTGTCGACCTCGATCTCGATGTGCAGGTCGGAGGTGTCGACCTCCAGCTCCTTGTCGACCATCGACGCCAGGCGCAGCTTGTCCAGCGCGTCCGAGGCGTTCGAGATCAGTTCACGCAGGAAGACGTCCTTGTTCGAATAGATCGAGTGGACCATCAGCTGGAGCAGCTGACGCGCCTCGGCCTGGAACTCCAACGTCTCGGCCCGGTTGCTCACACCGTGTCCTTTCATCCTCGAAAGCCCACCGAAGGTTCGCGGAAAGGATACGAGCCGTCGCCGACGGCGAGACGACGGGACCGCGGAACGTCGGCTGGCGTCGCGTTGCCCCCGCGCCCTACCCGTCGCAGACGGCGTCGACGTGGCCGCCGGAGAAGCCGAGGCTGATGCGCCCGCCCCCGCCGACCCGATCTGCCGGGTCGAGGTGTGGAGATGCGCAGGCCTGGGTACAGACACGCGCTGGGGTGCCGGCGGACGTGCAGCTGAAGCTGGGTGCCAGGATGTGCGGGTAACGCCAGCAAGGGTCGTCGGGGCCCGGAAGTGAGGGCTGCGATGAGGTGCGACCGAGGGTGACACGGCCCACGGGGGACCTGTTCGCCGACGGCGGTGGGACCGGGCGGCTGATGGCGCGCCTCGACTGGGCCGCCACCCCGCTCGGCCCGGTCGACGGCTGGCCGCAGAGCCTGCGCGCCGCCGTCCGGATGGTCCTCTCCTCCCGCTACCCGATGCTGCTGCTGTGGGGGGACCGCTTCACCCAGCTGTACAACGACGCGTACTCCGCCCTGATCGGCGACAAACACCCCGACGCGCTCGGCAACGACGTACGGGTCACGCTGGCCGAGGGCTGGGACGTGCTGGCCCCCCTGATCGACGAGGCGATGGCGACCGGCGTCGCCAGTTGGGTGCCGGCCCTGCAACTGCTGCTCGACCGCGCCGGCTACCGCGAGGAGGCGTACTTCAGCGTCTCGCACGCCCCCGCCCGCGACGACGAGGGACGCACGGTGGGGGTGCTCACCGTGTGCAGCGAGGTCACCGAGCAGGTCGTCGGTGAGCGCCGGCTGCGCCTGCTGCGCGACCTGTCCGTCGGCGGCGACGGGCGGACGGTCGACGTGGAGAGCACCTGCGCCCGGCTCGCCGAGGCCATCGGCGGGCACCCGCTGGACGTCCCCTTCGCCGCGATCTACCTGCGCGAGGGCGCGCTGCTGCGCCGCGCCGCCCACGTCGGCGGGGAGCCCGTGGCCGCGGCCCTGCCCGCCACGCTGCCGGCGGGCGAGGAGCAGGAGTGGGGGCTGGCGGCCGCCGCCGGCGGCACGGCGACCGAGGTGGCCGGCGTCAAGCGGCGGCTCGCCCTGCCCGCCGGGCCGTGGGGCGACCCGGTCGGCACCGCCCGCGCCCTGCCACTACCGTCCGCCGAGGCGGGCCAGCCCCTCGGGGTGCTGCTGCTCGGGGTCAGCCCGAGCCGGGGGGTGGACGAGGCGTACCGGTCGTTCCACGCGCTGCTGGCCCAGCAGGTGGCCGTCGCCGTACGCAACGCGCAGGCGTACGAGGAGGAGCGCCAGCGGGCCGAGGCGCTCGCCGAGCTGGACCGGGTCAAGACCGGCTTCTTCACCAACGTCAGCCACGAGTTCCGGACCCCGCTGACGCTGATGCTCGGCCCGCTGGCCGACGCCCTCAACGACAACGAGCATCCCCTGCCGGCGACCCAGCGGGAACGGGTCGACACCGCCTGGCGCAACGCCACCCGGCTGCTCACCCTCGTCAACAGCCTGCTCACCTTCTCCAGCCTGGAGGCCGGGCAGGCACACAGCCAGGCTCGCGAGGTCGACCTGGCCGGGCTCACCACCGAGCTGGCGAGCGTCTTCCGGGCAGCCGTCGAACGCGCCGGGCTGCGCCTGGAGGTCGACTGCCCGCCGCTGCCCCGCGCGGTCACCGTCGACCCGGTCAACTGGGAACGCATCGTCACCAACCTGCTGTCGAACGCGCTGAAGTACACCTTCGTCGGCCGGATCCGGGTCGGGCTGACCGCCGACGACGACGAGGTACGGCTGACCGTCGCCGACACGGGCATCGGTATCGCCGAGGAGCATCTGCCCCGGCTCTTCGAACGCTTCCACCGGGTGCAGGGCACCCGGTCGCGCAGCCACGAGGGCACCGGCATCGGGCTCGCCCTGGTCCGCGAGCTGACCCGCCTCGAAGGCGGCGACGTGCGGGTGGAGAGCCGGATCGGGACGGGAACGACGTTCACCGTGGCGCTGCCCTGGTCCGTCGCGGGGCGGACCGCCGCGCCGGCCGCGGGCGTGGCCGGAGCCGGGGACACAGACGGAGCCGGGGACGCGGCCCGGGCCGCCGTCCAGGAGGCGGTCGGCTGGCTGGCCGACCCGGCGCAGGCGGGGGCGTCCGCGCCGGCCGGGCCGCCGGTGCCGGCGTACGGTGCCGAGGACGCGCAGCGGTACACGCGGATCCTCGTCGCCGACGACAACGCCGACATGCGCGCGTACCTGGCCCGGTTGCTGGGCGAGCAGGGCTGGCTGGTGGAGACGGTCGGCGACGGCCGGCAGGCCCTGGAGGCGATCCGCCGGGAACCGCCCGACCTGGTGCTCACCGACGTGATGATGCCCGGGATCGACGGCCTCGAGCTGGTCCGTCGGCTGCGAGGGCAGACCGGCACCCGCACGCTGCCGGTGGTGGTGCTCTCGGCGCGCGCCGGCGGCGACGCCAGCGTGGAGGGGCTCGACCTGGGCGCCGACGACTACGTCGTCAAGCCCTTCGCCGCCGCCGAGCTGATCGCCCGGGTCCGGTCCGCCCTGCACGTCGCCCGCACCCGGCGGCATGACCGGTACGACGCGGGCGGCCCCGGCGACACCGCACGCGGGGCGGACGGCCCCGGCACGACGGGCGACGCGGGTGGCCTCGGCGGGGCCCCGACCGAGTCGGCGGCCGGCGCACGGCCGGCGACGTCGGCCGGTCCCGAAAACGACGGCGCCCCGGTCAGGTCATCGACCTCGGGTGGCGGTCCCGTGGACGTGGGTGGCGGTCCGGTGAGCGGCCCGCCTGTCGCGCCGGGCGTCGATCCGTCGGTCGGCGGGCACGGGGAGCACGCCCACGACGGGGGCCGGCGGCCGGCTCCCGAGCAGCCGGCCGCGCTGGACACGGGCTGGACGTATCCCTCACAGCCCACCTCCGCCGCCGCGATGCGCCGGGACGTGCGGGCCTCGCTGGAGAACCTGGACGTCGACCCGGACACCGTGGCTGACCTCCTGCTGGCCGCCTCCGAGGCGGTCAACAACGCCGTCGAGCACGCCCAACGCCCCACCCGCCCCGAGGTGCGGGTGCGACTGCGGGTGGCCGATGGCACGGTACGGATCTCGGTGCGCGACTTCGGCACCTGGCGGGACCGTCGTCCGGCCATGGACCGGGGGCGGGGTGCCACGCTGATGAACGCGTACGGCGACGTGCGACTGGTCTCCACCGCCGACGGCACCACCGTCACCATCGAACGCCGCCTGCCGCCCACCGCCTGACCCGCCACAGCGGGACCCTCGCGCACCTGCCGTCACCGTGTCGGCCACATGTGGCGTATGTCCCGTTTGTGGTGGTGCGCGTCACGGGTCGGGTGGGCATGGGCCGGGGTGCCGGGTCGTTGTAGCCATCGTGGCCGCGGTGACCAGGCCCGGCCGCGTGACCAGGCCCGTCGCCGGCCCGACGGTCGTTCGCCGGCCCGTGGTCGGCGGAATGCGGGCCGGGCCGGCGTGGTTACATCCCCCGGACCACCGAGTACCTCCGCCTGAACCGGGCGCCGGGCCGCCGGAATGACCGGCCGCCCACGGTGGTTACATCCCCGGGACCACCCAGCGGGCGACCGCCGCACGGACGGCTCCGCGAGACGGTGGAATGTGTGGCCGGCCCGGCCGGTTGCATCCCCCCAGGGACGAGCCCGGCCGGCCCCGCCGGCCGCAGGCCCCCGAACATCTCGACCTTTCCTCAGCCCGCGACGCCACCCGTCCCCCGCGGTGTGTGTCGCGTACCCCCGATCGAAAGGTGCTGCCATCATGCGTACCGACATCCTGCGTAAGACCGCTCTGACCGCTGCCGGGCTCGCCTTCACCGGCGGCGCCATCGCCGGCCCCGTCACCACCGCCTTCGCCGCCCCCGCCGAGGCCAAGCCCACCACCGTCGCTCAGGACCGCAAGGGCGGCGAGCGCGAACTCGGCGTGCGCTACGAGGCACAGCCCAACTTCTACTACTGCGGCCCCGCCGCCGCCCGCAACGCCCTCAGCGTCCAGGGCAAGAACATCGACGTCGACGACATGGCCCAGCGCATGGGCACCACCGAAGCCGGCACCAACTCCATCAACGACATCACCCCCGTCCTCAACAAGGAAACCGGCAAGGACGCCTACCAGTCGGTGGAGATCGCCGGCGCCAAGGCCGACGACAAGCAGACCGACAAGCTGCGCGCCGACATCGTCACCGCCATCGACGAAGGCCACGCCATCGTCGCCAACATCGCCGGCACCGCCACCGACACCGACGGCACCACCCACTCCTTCGAAGGCGGGCACTACATCAGCGTCGTCGGCTACCGCGACAACGGCAACACCGTCACCATTGCCGACTCCGCCAACCCCAACCAGGCCTCCTACCGGATGAGCGTCGACAACCTCGCCGACTGGATCGCCACCCGCGGCTACACCGCCTGACCCACAGCGACACGACAACGACAAGGGCCGACCCCACCCGGGGTCGGCCCTTTCGTCATGCCATGCCGAGGGCTCGCCCGCCCCTGCCCACCCGGCTCAGGACCGGCGGTTGCGCTCCTGACTGAGCCGCTCGTCGAGCCGGCCGAGTTCGTAGATCGCGTTCAGTTCCGTCGGCAGGTGGGTCACGTTGTCGACCACGGGCTCGTCGTCCGGCTCGGGGGCGAGGGCGGGGGTCGGCGGATTGGCCGGACCGGCCGGGCCGGTGGCCGCGACGGCGGGCCGTCGCCGTCGGTGCAGGACGAACAGCACGGGCACCGCCAGGACGCCCAGCACCAGGCCGTAGACCAGCCACCGGTCCGCTCCCCCCTCGCCCTCGCGTGGTGGGGCCGCTACCGCCGAGGGGGCATCGGAGGCGGCACCCTGCCCGGGCGGGCCCGGCGCCTCGGCCTCCCGTTCGGCCGGTCGCCCGGCAGGCCGGTCGCCGGCGGGTGCGGGCGCGGACGCACCCGCGGGGCTGGACCGGCCCGGCGCCGCCGGGACAGCCGGCACGGCCGACGGGCCGGCCGGGGACGGGGCGGGGGCCGCCGAGCTGGACGGCGCGGGCGTCGGGGAGGTCCCCGGGGTGGCCCGGCCGCTCCCCTTGAGCAGGTCGTCGACGACCTGCCCGACGCCGCCGAGCAGGTCACCGACCGGCCCGCCGGAGGCCGTCGGCGTCGGCGCGGGAGCGAGCGCCAGGGTCAGGGCGAGCGCGGCCACGACACGCATGGTTCACCTCGGAAAGGGGTCGATGTGCCAGGCACCGTACCGCACTCCTGGTGGTCGCCGCGTGACGCCCCGGCGGTACGACCGGAGCGACGACGCTACGGGGGACGCCGCACGCGGCGTCCCCCGTAGCGGGGTGGGTCAGGCCGGCAGGCCGCCGACCTGGCTGTTGATCCAGGACCGGATGGACGGCAGGTCCACGTAGATGGACGGGCCGGTGGCGCAGGTGGAGTTGTTGTTGCCGGCCCGGCTGGTGGCGCCGATCAGGGCCCACGCCCCGTTGATCCGGCGCACCTGCGGGCCGCCCGAGTCGCCGTAGCAGGCGCCCGCGTTGCCGTTGGTGTTGTTGGTGCAGATCTCGTACGGGCCGTTGATGCCGAGGCAGCGGCTGTCCGCCACGATCGAGGTGTCCAGCTCGTTCGCGACGGTCGGGGCGCTGCCGCAACCCCGGGGAGCACAGGTCTGGCCCCAGCCGATGATGCGGGTGGCGGTGCCGACCGCGCCGGAGGTGGTCGGGATCGGCGCCGGGGCGTAGCTGACCGAGCTGGACAGCTGGAGCAGCTTCACGTCGACGCTCGGGTGGTTGACCGCCCGGGTCACCGAGACGACGGTGCCGCCGCTGGTGCGGTTGACGCTGCCGACCCGTACCGAGGAGGGGGTCCCGCAGTGCTTGGCGGTGACCGCCCAGTTGGCCTTGATCAGCGTGCCGGTGCAGCCGGAGACGTACACCATCCACGGGTAGTTCTCACTCGCCGGGCGACCGTTGACCACCTGCGGCGAGATGTCGTCGGTGTCGTTCCACGTGAACGTGCCGGTGGGCACCTCCGCCGCGGCCAGGCCGCCCGCGAAGAGCTGGTTCACCCGGGACGCCTCGGCGGCGCTCGGGTAGGCGTTGGTGCAGGAGACCGGCGCGCTGCTGCCGGACATCAAGTCGGAGCAGAGCCCGGTACGCCGGTCGGGCAGGCCGAGGATGTGGCCGAGCTCGTGGGTGGCGATGCGGGTGCGGTTGTACCCCTGGTTGACGGCGGTCCAGCCCATCCATACCCGGCCGGCGCCGAGGCTGGTGACCTGCGCGCGCGGCCAGCCGCTGTCGACGTAGATGGTGACGTTGCCCGGCGTACGGGCGACCAGCTGGACGTTGCTGACCCGGCTGTTCCAGATGGCCGCGGCCTGGTCGAAGTTGGTGCGGAACTCGCCGGCCCGGCTCGCGTCGTAGTAGACGGTCCGGGCGGCGGACGCGCCCGTGTCGGCGGACGCGCTCGTGTCGGTGGCAACCTGCATTCCGGTTGCGGCCAGCACCGCCGCCAGCGCGGCGGTCGCCGCGTGCAGCAGTTGTCGTCGGAACATACACGCACTCCCTGGGTTGTCCGGCGGCGTGCCACCGCCAGTCATCGATGTACGTGAATGCTAGAGGGAGGGCCACCGATATGCGGCATAACGGAATCGTCATACCGGCAGCACGGCTGCGGGGCGACCGGCGTCGCACGGACCGGACCGGCGCGCAGCCGCGGCGGGTGGCGCGCCGGCTGCCGGGAGGACCGCCCTCCACCCCCCTCGGCGCCGCGAGCGGTCCGCCTCGGCGCCGGCGCTCATCCGGCCGGCGACGCGGCGGTCCGCTCCGCCGAACGGGCGGCCCGGCGCACGTCGCCGGCCGCCAGCGCGAACAGCGCGAGGGCGCCGGCGAGGGCCGCGTCCACCCCGATCACGAATCCCCGCTCCGACCCGGCCGGCGCCACGGCGACACCGGCGGCGAGCGCCACCGCCGCCGCGAGCGCCATGCCCAGGCGGGCCGACGCCTCCCACCGCACGGCCCACCGACTCCCCGGCGACCGTCCCGCCCTGAGGCCCGCGCGCAGCCACCACGCGGCGGCGGCGATGAGCAACGCACCGAGCGTGCCGGCGACCCCGATCACCAGCCACGGCGCGGCGAACGCCCCCGCCCGCCCGGCGGGCGACGACACGCCGCCCGCCGCGAGCAGCGCGAACCCGACCGAGAGCGCGACATGGACGAGGATCACCCGCGACAGGCGACGTCGCAGCTCACTCAGCTCGGCAACGGGCATCGACACTGCCGCCTCCCCTGCTCGGGTCCACCCCGCATCGTGCCACGTCGGGTGCCACCTGACCCAGGGGTGACCGGCCTCGACGTTTGACAGTCAATTGACGCACTGCTATTTGTTAATACAGTTTCCTGAAGCTCGTGGTGGCCGTCCGGCCGTTCCACGGGGCCGCAGGGCCCACCGACCGGAGGCGGCGCGCCGCCATCCCACCCGAGGAGCGCCATGCCTCGCAAGCGGACCGTCGCCCAGCTCTCGGGTGCCCTCGCCGTCACCGTCGCCGCGCTCGGCTACGGCCTGCCCTCGGCCAGCGCCGCGGCGGCCGGGCCCGTCACCGGCCTCGGCGGGAAGTGCGTCGACGTCGCCGGGGCCAACCCGGCCAACGGCACGCCGGTCCAGCTCTGGGACTGCAACGGCACCGCGGCCCAGGTCTGGACGGTCGGCAACGCCGACGGATCGGTCCGCGCGCTCGGCAAGTGCCTGGACGTCACCGCCGCGTCGACCGCCAACGGCGCCAAGGTGCAGCTGTACGACTGCAACGGCACCGGCGCACAGAAGTGGACCGCCAGCAACGGCACGCTGGTCAACACCGGCTCGGGCAAGTGCCTCGACGTCACGGACTGGAGCACGGCCAACGGCGCCCGGTTGCAGATCTGGAGCTGCTCCGGCACCGCCAACCAGCGGTGGACCCTGCCCGGCGGCGGCGCCACGCCCACCCCGTCCGCCCCGGCCGGCGCTCCCCTCGACGACCCGGCCAAGAAGGACGTCGCCATGCAGCTCGTGTCGGCGGCGGAGAACTCCTCGCTCGACTGGCGCGCGCAGTTCTCCTACATCGAGGACATCGGCGACGGGCGGGGCTACACCGCCGGCATCATCGGCTTCTGCTCCGGCACCGGCGACATGCTCGAACTCGTGGAGGCGTACACGCGGACCAAGCCCGGCAACGTGCTGGCCGGCTACCTGCCCGCGCTGCGCGCCGTCAACGGCAGCGACTCGCACGCCGGCCTCGACCCGTACTTCCCCCGCGACTGGCGCACCGCCGCCGCCGACCCCGTGTTCCGGGCGGCGCAGGAGGCCGAGCGGGACCGCGTCTACTTCAACCCGTCGGTCCGCGACGGCAAGGCCGACGGGGTACGGGCGCTCGGGCAGTTCGCCTACTACGACGCGGCGGTGATGCACGGCTACGAGGGCATGCGGGCGATCCGCAGCCGCGCCCTGGCCCGGGCGAAGCCCCCGGCCCAGGGCGGCGACGAGCGGACCTGGCTGCACGCCTTCCTCGACGAGCGGGTCGCCGAGATGAGGAGGGAGCCCGCCCACTCGGACACCTCCCGTGTGGACACCGCGCAGCGGGTCTTCCTCGACAACGGCAACTTCAACCTGGACACGCCGCTGGTGTTCGCCGTCTACGGCGACCAGTACCGCATCGGCTGACGGCCCCCGGTCACGACTGCGGCGCGACGCCGGCGGGGGCGCCGGTCTCCCGCAGCCGGCCGTCGGCGAGCCGCAGCCAGCGGTCCACGCCGATCGCCGCGAGGAACCGCTCGTCGTGGCTGATCACCACGAACGCACCCTCGTACGCGTCGAGCGCGCTCTCCAGCTGGCCGACGCTGACCAGGTCCAGGTTGTTGGTCGGCTCGTCGAGCAGGAGCAACTGCGGTGCCGGTTCGGCGAACAGCACGCAGGCCAGGGTGGCGCGGAGCCGCTCACCGCCGGAGAGCGCCCCGACCGGGAGATGGGCGCGGGAGCCCCGGAACAGGAAGCGGGCGAGCAGGGTCATCCGCTGCGCCTCCGGCATCGCGGGCGCGTACGCGGCCAGGCTCTCCGCGACCGTGCGGTCGAGGTCCAGCAGGTCCAGCCGCTGGGACAGGTACGCGATCCGGCCGTCGGCCCGCCTGGTCCGGCCGCCCTCCGGCTGCACGTCGCCGCTGACCACGCGCAGCAGGGTGGACTTGCCGGCGCCGTTCGGACCGGTGAGCGCGATCCGTTCGGGTCCCCGGATCGTGAGGTCCACGCCGGCACCGGCGAACAGGGCGCGCCCGCCGTAGCGGATCTGCATCCCCTCGCCGTGGAAGACCGTGCGGCCGGCCGGAAGGCTGGTGCCGGGCAGTTCCAGCGTGATCCGCTGCTCCTCGCGCAGGGCACGGCCCGCCTCGTCGAGCCGGGCCTTGGCGTCGCCGACCCGCGCGGCGTGCGTCTCGTTCGACCGGCCCACCGACTCCTGGGCGCCCCGCTTCATGGTGCCGGCGAAGATCTTGGGCAGGCCGGCGCTCTTCAGGTTGCGGGCGGCGTTGCCGGCCCGGCGCTCGGCCCGTTCGCGCGCCTGCTGCATCTCCCGCTTCTCCCGCTTGACCTCCTGCTCGGCGTGGCGGACGTTCTTCTCCGCGACCTCCCGCTCGGCGCGCACCGCCTCCTCGTACGCGGTGAAGTTGCCGCCGTAGGAGCGGACCTCGCTCCGGTCGAGTTCGAGGATGCGGTCCATCCGGTCCAGCAGCGCCCGGTCGTGGCTGACCAGCAGCAGGCAGCCGTTCCAGTCCTCCAGCACGGCGTACAGCTTGCGGCGGGCGTCGAGGTCCAGGTTGTTGGTGGGCTCGTCGAGGAGCAGGATGTCGGGCCGCCGCAGCAGTTGCGCCGCCAGGCCCAGGGAGACGACCTGGCCGCCGCTGAGGGTGTGCAGGGGCCGGTCGAGGGACACGTCGTCGAGGCCGAGCCGGTCCAGTTGGGCGCGGGTGCGCTCCTCGATGTCCCAGTCGTTGCCGATCGTGGTGAAGTGCTCCTCGTCGGCGTCCCCGGCCTCGATGGCGTGCAGCGCCCCGAGCACCGGCGCGATCCCGATGACCTCGGCCACGGTCAGGTCGCCGGCCAGCGGAAGGTTCTGCGGCAGGTAGCCGAGCACGCCGTCGACGGTCACGGAGCCCCCGGTCGGCGGGTACTCGCCGGCGATCAGCTTGAGCAGGGTGGTCTTGCCGGCGCCGTTCGGCGCGACGAGGCCGGTGCGGCCGGCGCCCACCGTGCAGGACAGTCCCTCGAAGACGGGGGTGTCGTCCGGCCAGGAGAAGGAGAGGCGGGAACAGATGATGAACGCGTCGGACATGCGGAGACCCTCGGGGTGACGTGGGCGCGCCGGGCGCCCTGGGGGCGGGATTCGAAGACGACGGACCACGGCCACGGCGGCGGTCGAACGCCTGCCGCTGGCCGGGCACTTCCGGTGTCACCCGGAGATGTCGTCGTCACCCGCCACGTCTGGTCTCCCTGTCCCGATCACTCGCGCCCATCCTAACAGCGCGGCCCGGTGCCGCGGGTACGCGCGACGGCGTCAGAGGCCCGCGCAGGGGTCGTCGCCCAGCGAGCAGTCCTCGGGCGCCCTGGTGAGCTGGTCGACGTCGCGCACGGCGAACGTGAAGGTCCGCGAGCGGCCGGGCGGCACGGACGGCCCGGTGAACGTGACGACCTGCCCGTCCCGCCGGTACTCCGCCCCGCTGACGTCGGTCAGGGAGCCGCCCTCGGCCAGCGTGACGACCACCGTCCAGCCGTCCACCGCCGCGCTGCCGGGATTGTCGACGACCACCTCACCGGTGAAGCCGAGCAGCCTCGTCGACACGGTCCGGTAGCGGGCGGTCATGGCGGGGGCCGACGGCGCGATCGAGGTGGGCGTACGCGAGGGTGTGGCCGAGGGGGTCGCCGACGGCGTCCGGCTCGGGCGGGACGGGGTCGGCGTGGCGCTGCGCGTGGGGCGGGCGGAGGGGGTCGCCCGCGGCGTACGGCTCGGGGTGGCCGTGGCGGTCGGCGACGGCGTCGCGACCGGGCCGGCGACCGGGTCCGGCTCGGCGGGCAGGACCGCCCACACCGCCGCCCCGGCGGCCAGCACGACGCCGGCCAGCCCCGCGACCAGCAGCGGCCAGCGGCGGCGCCGGGCGGCCGGTGCCGGCTCGTCGCCGACCTCCTCGGTCACCGGCATCTCGGCGGTCATCCCGGGCTCGCCCCGACTCAGGTCGACCTGCCGGAAGGCCAGCCAGTCGAGGATCGCCGGCAGGCGCCCCGTCAACGCCTGCCGGTAGGACTCCTCGCGGCGCTCGCGCTGCTCGTCGTCCCAGCTGCCGTGCTCCAGCACCTCGCGGACCGACAGCCGGCACCCCTCGGCGGTGGGGGCGACGGCACAGGCCAGCCGGCTCCGCCGGCCGCCCTCGAGGCACCGCAACGCGATCAGCTCCGGCTCCCGCCGGTCGGTCACCTCCGCGTCGACGGCCGCGTCGAACCCGGGCAGGCCGGCGGTGAACAGCAGCAGCCGGCCGCTCGACCCGGCCATCGGCTCGACCTCGGTGAACCAGCGGGCGAGCAGAGCGCGATCCGTCAATGCGTGCCACACCCGGTCCGCCGGGTGGAACAGGTCCACCTGCACGTCGATCTCGATCACGGCGCGACTCTACGGGTATCGATCGCGGCCCGCCCCGGACGGGGGAGCCCCACGGTGCGCGGCCGGCGCCGCGCGGGCCGCCGGGGATGGGCGACCGGCGCCCACCCCTCCGGGGCGCCGGTCGGCGGTCATCCCTTCACGCAGACCACCTGCTTGAGGTGCGCCACCACCTCGACCAGGTCCTCCTGCTGCGCCATCACCTGGGTGATGTCCTTGTACGCCCCGGGGATCTCGTCGACCACGCCGGCGTCCTTGCGGCACTCCACGCCGGCGGTCTGCGCGGCCAGGTCGGCGGTGCTGTACGTGCGCTTCGCCTGCGCCCGCGACATCCGCCGCCCCGCCCCGTGCGAGGCGGAGCAGTACGCGTCCGGGTTCCCCTTGCCCCGCACGACGTACGAGCCGGTGCCCATCGATCCCGGGATGATGCCCAGGTCCCCCCGACCGGCCCGGATCGCCCCCTTGCGGGTGACCAGCACGTCGACGCCGTCGTAGCTCTCCTCCGCCACGTAGTTGTGGTGGCAGCTGATCGGCTCGTCGTAGCCGACGTGCGGGAACTGCTCCCGCACCACCCCGCAGAGCAGGGCGAGCATGACCGCCCGGTTGCGCCGCGCGTACTCCTGCGCCCACCACAGGTCCCGGCGGTAGGCGTCCATCTCCGGCGTGCCGGCGAGGAACACCGCGAGGTCGCGGTCGGGCAGGTCGGTGTTGTGCGGCAGCCGCCGGGCGACCGCGATGTGCCGCTCCGCCAGCTCCTTGCCGATGTTGCGCGAGCCGGAGTGCAGCATGAGCCACACCCGTCCCTCGTCGGCGCCGCCCTGCTCCAGGCAGACCTCGATGAAGTGGTTGCCACCGCCGAGCGTGCCCAGCTGCCGCTGGGCCCGCGTCTCCAACTGCGCCACCCGCCGGTCGAGGCCGGCGAACCGGCGCCAGAAGTCGTCCCAGCCGGCCTGCTCCAGGCCCCGGACCCGGCGCGGGTCGACCGGCTTCTCCCGCTGGTTGAATCCGACCGGGATCGTGGCCTCGATCGCCGAGCGCAGCCCGGCCAGGTCGTCCGGGAGGTCGGCGGCGGTCAGCGAGGTGCGCACCGCGGACATGCCGCAGCCGATGTCGACGCCGACCGCCGCCGGCGAGACGGCCTGCCGCATCGCGATGACGGAGCCGACCGTGGCGCCCTTGCCGAAGTGCACGTCGGGCATGACCGCGACGCCCTCCACCCACGGGAGCGCACCGATGTTGCGCAGTTGCTTGGCGGCCTGCGGCTCGATGCCGTACGGGTCGGTCCAGACCCGGACCGGCGCGCGGGTGCCCGCGAGCGGGGTGTAGCTCATCGTCGTCTCCTCGTGTCGGGGGCTGGTCGCCGCCGTCGCGGCGGGACCGGAAGGGATCGACGACCGCCGGGGATCGAACCCCGCGTCTCTCGTGCCCGAGGCGAGCGGGTCAGCCAGCTCCCTCGTCCCGGTGACGGTCGTCCTCCCGGCCGGCCCGTGGCGGGGCGACCGGGTCGTTGCTTGCGGTGTGGAGTGGGGCACGGATGACGTCGCCGGGGCGCGGCCGGGACGGAGGTGGACGGGGACCGGGGGGGACGAAAAAGCCGCCCGGCCCCGGTGGGGTGGGCGGCTGCGCGTACGCGCCGGCGCTAGACGCGCCGCCACCCCCGTTGCCGCCCCTGTTCGGGACGGCGCCGCCCGCAGGCTCGTGTGCCCGTGGGTAGCGGGGCACCGCCGCGCGGCGTCGGCCACCCGGCGTCGGTGCGGTTGCGCTGCGACACGGCGTACTCCCCTGGGTCGTCCATCTGACCTTGCGCCGATGACGGTAGGCGGGCCGCGACGGTGGCCGCAATGGATATTCGCGATCCGTCCGACGACCCGCACCGCGCGGCGGGCACGACGTCCGCATCACGACCACTTCCCCATCCTTCCCTGTCTGCACTAGGATAGGGAACGATGAGTGAGGAAATGTACTCGGTCGAGCAGGTGGCCGAGCGGCTGGGCCTGCACGTGCGCACCGTGCGGGGCTACATCCGCGCCGGTCGGCTCAGGGCGGTGCGGATCGGCAAGCAGTACCGGATCGCCCGCGCCGACCTCGACGCGCTGACCGGTCGGCCGGCACCCGCCCGTCCCGTCGGCGCTGCGGCGGTGGAGGTGTCGAGCATCCTGCAGATCGACGGCGTCGACCGGGCCGCGGCCGACCGGCTGGCCACGCTCGTCCTGGCCGCGGCGAACACCACCCACCACCCCGCGCACCCGCTGCGCATCCAGACCGTCCACGACGAGGAGCGGAACCGCATGAAGATCGTGATCCTGGGCGGAGCCTCGGCCACCGCCGAGGTGCTGCACCTGGTCGACGCCGTGCTCGACGGCGACAACGGCCTACTCACCGGGGAGGCCGGCGATGCCTGACGTCATCCAGGAGCGGGCCGGGGTCCCGGTGCTGGTGTGCGACCCGGACGGCCCGCCGGTGACCACCGAGCAGGACGCGCTGGACCTGATCGGCTCGGCCTTCCTCGGCGCCCAGGTGGTGGCCGTGCCGGTGCGCCGGCTCGACGCCTCCTTCTTCTCCCTCGGCACCCGCTTCGCCGGCGAGGTCATGCAGAAGTTCGTCAACTACCGGCTGCGCCTGGCCATCGTGGGCGACATCGGCCCGCACCTCGCGGCCAGTTCGGCCCTGCGCGCCCTCGTGCACGAGTCGAACCGCTCCGGCCACGTGTGGTTCGTCCCCGACCTCGACGCCCTCGACGCCCGCCTGGCGCCGGCGCCGGGACCCCGTGGGGCCACCCCCGGGCCGGGCGGGGCGCCGACGCGCGGCTGACCGCCCGGGGTTGCCGGCGCGCGGGACGGGTAACCGGCGCGGATGAGGCCGGAGGCCGAGCCGGTGGACGTCGACGCGCCGCTGGCCGTCGACGTACCGCCCGCGCCGCACGATGCCAGCGGCGAGCGCGTGCCGACCCGCGACCTGGCCGGGCTGGCGCCGCCGGCGCGGCCGGCGCGGCGGTGGCTGCCGCGCCGGGTGGTCGCCACGCCGGCCGCGCTGGACCACCCGCACGGCCGGCGCGTGGTCCGGCGCGTCGAGGCCCTGGGCATCGAGGTCGAGCGGCTCCGCGCCAACCGGCTCACCGGCATCTGCGGGGCCACCGAGCGGGAGACGTACGCGCGGGCGAAGGCGACCATGGCGCTCGTGGTCAGCCCGCCGTCGCGCCGGAAGCTGCAACCCATCGCGCCCAGCGCGGACTGGCGCTTCGACCTGGCGGAGGGCTGCCCGGCCCACTGCCAGTACTGCTACCTCGCCGGCTCGCTGTCGGGGCCACCGGTGACGCGGGTGTACGCCGACCTGGACGACATCCTCGCCGGCCTCACCGACTACGCCGGGCGGGGCACGGTGACCAGCCGCAGCGCCGAGCGGGCCGCCGAGGGCACCACCTTCGAGGCGTCCTGCTACACGGACCCGCTGGCCCTGGAGCACCTCACCGGCAGCTGGCGCCGGGCGGTGGAGCACTTCGCCGGCTGGGACGCCCCGGTGCAGCTGCGCTGGACCACCAAGTACGCCGACGTGGACACGTTCGTGGGGCTGCCGCACGCCGGGCGCACCCGGGTCCGGTTCAGCGTCAACTGCCGCCCGGTCAGCGAGCGGATGGAGGGCGGCACGGCGTCCGTGCCGCACCGGCTGGCGGCGCTGCGCCGGCTCGCCCTCGACGGCTACCCCGTGGGGTTGACCGTCGCGCCGATCATGCCGCTACCCGGCTGGCGGGAGCACTACGGCGAGCTGCTCGACGCGGTCGCGGGCGCGGTCGCCGGGGTGCCGGGGCTTGACCTGACCGCCGAGCTGATCACCCACCGGTTCACCCCGGGCAGCAAGGAGGTGCTGCTCGGCTGGTACCCGCGCACGAGGCTGGAGATGGACGAGTCCGCCCGCAGCCGCAGGTACGGCAGGTTCGGCGCGGTGAAGTACGTCTACCCGCGCGACACCATGGCCGAGCTGCGCACCTGGTTCGACCGCGAGCTGGCCGCCCGGCTGCCGGCCTGCCGGGTCCTCTACTGGACGTGAGGATCGGCTACGGTCGACGACCGTGGCCCTGATGCGTGTCGACTTCCACTCCGAGGTGCTCGGTCTCGGCACCTCCATGACCGTGATCCTCCCGCAGCACACCTCCTCGCAGGTCGGCATGCCCGGAAGCGCCCCGCAGGGCGACCCGCCCGTGCTCTACCTGCTGCACGGGCTGTCCGACGACGACACGATCTGGCTGCGCCGTACCTCGATCGAGCGGTACGTGGCGCCGCTCGGCCTGGCCGTGGTGATGCCCCAGGTCGGGCGCAGCTTCTACAGCGACGAGGAGCACGGCAACCGGTACTGGACCTTCCTCACCGACGAGCTGCCCCGGCTGTGCCACGGCTTCTTCCGGCTCTCGGCGCGTCGGGAGGACACTTTCGTCGCCGGGCTCTCGATGGGCGGCTACGGGGCGCTGAAGTGGGCGCTGCGCGACCCGGGCCGGTTCGCCGCGGCGGCCAGCCTCTCCGGCGCGCTCGACGTGGCCGCCCGCCGCCACGCCACCACCGCACCCCTCGACCCTGCCGTCTGGCACACCGCCTTCGGCGAGCGGACCGTCGCGGGCAGCGACGACGATCTCCTCGCCCTGCTCGGCAGGACCAAGGGCACTGACCTGCCCGCCCTCCGCGTCGCCTGCGGCACCGAGGACTTCCTGTACGAGGACAACCTGACCTTCGTCACGGCGGCCCGCGAGCGCGGCGTCCCGCTCACCGTGGACTTCTCCCCCGGCGCGCACGACTGGGCGTACTGGGACGCGAAGATCCAGGACGTGCTGGCCTGGTTGCCGCTGCGCACGGGCGGCTGAGGGCACGCCGGGCGGGGGTGCCGCCGGCCGGCTCAGGCGCCGACGCTGCCGTCGATGCCCTCGCGCAGCAGGTCGGCGTGACCGTTGTGCCGGGCGTACTCGTGGATCAGGTGCAGCATCACCAGCCGCAGGGACACGTCCTCGCCGGACCTGGCGTGGTGGCCGGTCACGTCGAGCGACCCGGCCGCGCGCTCGATGCGGCGGGAGTGCGCCACCTCCCCGCTGCCAGGCGTCGAAGGCGTCGGCGCGGGTGGCGCCGCTCGCGTCGTACGCCACCTGGAAGTCGCCGGAGTCCGACCAGACCAGCGGCACGTCCTCGCCGTCGATGGTGCGGCGGAACCAGGCCCGCTCCACCTCCGCCATGTGCCGGACCAGGCCGAGCAGCGACAGGGTGGACGGGGGCATCGACTGCCGGCGCAGCTGTTCGTCGGACAGCCCTCGCACTTCATGCGGCGGGACCCCGCCGCAGGTGATCATGCCGGACGTCGGCGGGACGAGGTACGCGGCCCGCCGCGCCCAGCGGCCCGTCGGTCCCCGCCCGGACGCGCCACGACCGGCGTGATCAGGCCAGGAGCAGGAGGCCGTCCCGTTTGTCCGGTAGTGCTCCCCAAGCGGTGACCCGCGATTCGTCAATACGACGAATTTCGTCGCCCAGAGACGATTATTTGACGAGTTCGCCAGGATCTATGGACATGAACCGCCGGCACTCGTAGGGTCTCACCATCTTCCGATGATCCTGGAGATGACGTGAACACTGCCGCCACGGAAATTCCCGCCAACTTGGCGACCGAGCTCCACACCGCCGCCACCGTGGTGGACGGGAGCACGGTCATCGAGCTCAGCGACGCCCACCTCGACCGGATCCGGCGAGGCGGCGTCACCGCTGTCAACCACACCGTCACCAGGCCGTACGCGGACACGGTCACCGCCCTGCGGGAGGTGAACCGGTGCCGCAGGTGGATCGACGAACACTCCGACGACGTCCTGCTCGCGCTGACCGTCGCCGACATCGAGCGAGCCAAGGCCGAGGGCAAGGAAGCCGTCATCTTCGGCCCGCAGGACACCGAGATGATCGGCGCCGATCTCGACCTGCTCGGCACCTTCTACGATCTCGGCGTCCGCATCCTGCAACTGACCTATCAGCGGCAGAACCTGCTCGGCGCCGGCTGCGGCGAGGAGACCGACTCGGGTCTGACGCACCGGGGTCGCCGCTTCGTCGAGGCGATGGACGAGCTGGGCATCCTGGTCGACGTCTCGCACTGTGGCGAGCGCACCGGCCTGGACGCGATGGAGGCGTCCGCCAAGCCGGTCGTCGTCACCCATTCCTTCTGCGACGCGATGTCGCCGCACATCCGGGCCAAGTCCGACGGCTACCTGCGCAGCCTCGGCGAGCAGGGCGGGGTCATGGGCATCACCACCCTGTCAGGCTTCCTGTACTACCCGGAGGCCCCGTCCAGGCGTCCGGATCTCGCCCGCTTCGTCGAGCACGTCAGCCGCGTGGTGGAGGTGGCCGGCATCGACCACGTCGCGATCGCCACCGACTACGACGAGACGTGGACCGAGCCGATGCGGATCGCGCAGTTGAAGTCCATCGCCCGGTCGAAGTCCAAGGAGCACCAGAACCTCCTCGGTGACTTCGGCTGGACCGAGCGTCGGGCGATCGGGATGGACGACGCCGCGGACTTCCCCAACTTCACTGAGGCGCTGTTGAACGGCGGTTTCTCGCCGGCCGACGTGACCAAGATCCTCGGCGGCAACTGGCTCCGGGTCTACGGACAGACGTGGAAACCGGCCTGACCTGTAAGTGCTGATCGTGATACCAGCCAAGGAGACCCATGCGAACTCGTGTTTTGACCAAGGTGCTGGCAGTCGGCGTCATCTCGGCGCTCGCCGCCGGCTGCGGAGGCGGTGAGCCTCCGTCCAAGAACAGCGGCAGCAGCTCCAACGACGGCCTGAGCGGCAACGTCCGCCTCCAGGACGAGTCGCAGCCAGCAGGCAGCCCGAAGTCCGGCGGTCGGCTCCGGGTCATGATCCGGCTGGACGCGAACGAACTCGACCCGCACCGCATGTCGGAGACCTCGGCCTTCGTCATCAACGAGCAGATCTACGAGTCGCTGGTGCAGTCGTACCGGGGCGAGATCAAGCCGGCCATCGCGGAGTCCTGGGAGCAGAGCACCGACGGCCTGTCGGTGACGTTCAAGCTGCGCGACAACGCCGTCTTCCACAGCGGGCGCAAGGTCACCGCGGCGGACGTGAAGTACTCGATCGAACGGATCAAGAACCCGGCGACGCGGGCGCCACGCGCCCGTAGCTACGAGGGCATCACCTCGGTCACGGCGCTCGACGAACGTACCGTCGAGATGAAGCTGGCCAAGCCGAACGCCGCGATCCTGACCCTGCTCTCCACCGCCGCCTCATCGATCGTGGACCGCACGGTGGCCGAGGCGGGCGGCCTCAACGGCAGCGTCGACGGCGGCAGCGGCCCCTTCAAGATGGCCTCGCGGGTCACCGGCCAGGCCATCAAGCTCGACAAGCACGCCCAGTACTGGGAGCCGGGCGTGCCCTACCTCGACGGGATGGACTTCACGTTCAACCCGGACGACAACGCCCGCGCCGCGGCGGTTCGCAGTGGCACCGTCGACTTCCTCTGGCGTCCCGCGCCCGAGTTCATCGACGCGCTCAAGCGCGACGAGAAGCTCAAGTGGTACGGCGGCTCCGGGTCGCTCTCGCTGCACCTGCGGCTCAACACCTCCAAGGCCCCGTACGACAACGTCAAGGTCCGGCAGGCCATCTTCCTCGCGCTCGACCGGCAGGAGATCCTCAACGTGGCCAACTCCGGTTTCGGGACCGCGCTCAACGCCGGATACCTGCCGCCGGACCGGTTCGGCGCGGTGCAGGAGCCGATCTACGGCAAGGCCGACGTCGAGAAGGCCAAGGCGCTGCTGACCGAGGCCGGGTACCCGAACGGCTTCGAGGCCAAGCTCATGGTCATCGCCACGTCGGCGTTCCAGGTGCGCTCCGCCGAGGTGGAGCAGCAACAGCTCGCCAAGATCGGTATCAAGGTGACCATCGAGTCGGTCGAGTCGACCATCGCCGACACGAAGACGAAGTCCGCCGACTTCGACATGTACCAGTCCGGCTTCGGTCTGACCTACGACCCGGACGAGCGGTTCACCGCCAGTTTCCTCTCCGGCGGCGGCCTGAACTACGGCAACTGGACCGACCAGGAGTACGAGAACCTCGTCGTGCAGGCCCGCTCGGAGATGGACAAGGACAAGCGCGCCGCGCTCTACCAGCAGGCCGAGAAGATCCTGGCCGAACGCGGGCCGGTGGCCATGACCTTCCTGAACGCGGACTTCGACGTGGTGCAGAAGGACGTCATGGGATACCAGGGCGACCCGACACCGACGTACCGCTTCTACCGGCACATCTGGGCGCGACGGCGTACCCGGGGGGGGGCCCGCGGCCCCCGGGCGCCCCCGCCACCCCCGCAGGACGACGAAAGGCAGGCCAATGACGGCCGTACCGCTGACCGACCGCTACGTCATCGCCGCCCGACTCAAGGGCTACCTCAACAAGCACGGCGAGTCGGTGGCGCTGCTGACCGAGGCACTCGAGCTGGAGCCGGGCAGCGCACGCCTGCTGCGCTTCCGTGGGCACCGGCGCATCTCGATCGGCGACTACGCCGGCGCCATCGCCGACCTGCGCGCCGCGGCCGACCAACTGCCCGGCGTCGAGGACGAGTACGAGATGTACCAGCCCGAGGTGGAGAAGGACGTCGTCAGCCTGATCCTCGGCAGGCCCGAGCAGGTACGCCCGCAGCACCTCACCGACACCATGGCCGCCCAGGACCCGCAGGCCCTCGGCCGGTACAACACCACGCTGCACGCCGGCATCTGGTACCACCTCGGGGTCGCCCAGTACCTCAGCGGCGACTTCGAGGGCTGCCTGCCCAGCTTCCGCGCGGCCGAGGAGTCCTCGCGGCACCAGGAGGGCACCGTGGCGTCGCAGGACTGGCAGTACATGGCGCTGCGCCGGCTCGGCCGGACGGCCGAGGCCGAGGAGGTGCTCGACCGGTTCCGCGCGATCACCCTGGTCCAGGAGGACCACCTGGTCGGGTACGAGGGCCGGATGCAGCTCTACACCGGCGACATCACCCCGGAGCAGCTGTGGGCGATGTGCGACGGCAACGACCTGAAGACCGTCACCCAGGGTTACGGTCTGGGCAACTGGCACTACCACCAGGGTGACCTCGACAAGGCCCGTGAGGTCTTCGACGGGGTGCTGCGGACCGGTGTCACGCACGCCTTCGCCTACCTCGCGGTCAAGGCCGAGTACACCAACAATCCCGACTTCGCCGCGGCGGCGACGACAAAGGAGAACTGACGATGGCAATCATCCGTGCCGAGATCGGCAAGCGCGACCAGGAGACCAAGAACGCGATCATCGCCGAGCTGACCGACGTGCTGGTCAAGTACGGCTCCCCGCGGGAGAACACCCACGTCCTGCTCTACGAGGTCTCGTACGACAACTGGGCCAAGGGCGGCCTGACCTACAACGAGCGGAAGAAGCAGGCGCAGGAGTCGTCATGACCGTCGCCACCGGGGGACCTCACGTCCTCATCACGCCGAACCTGGCCGAGCTGCTGCCGCAGCTGCGCGAGCGCTATCCACAGTGCCGGTTCACGTCGGTGCCGGAGGACGAGCCGGTCCGTGCGGAGTACCTCGACGCCGAGGTGATCCTGCGCAGCGCGATGAACGAGGACACCTTCGACGAGCTGCTGAGCAAGTGCGACGGCCTGCGCTGGGTCCAGATCACCGCCGCCGGCTTCGACTGGGTCGGCGGCGACATCATGCGCCGCCGCCTCGACGAGGGGCTGGTCTACACCCGCTCCGGGAACTCCTACAACGTGCCGATCGCCGAGTACGTCATCGGTGCGGTGCTGCTGCACCAGCGGGCGTTTCCCGAGCTGCGCGAGGCCCAGGAGCGCCGGGAGTGGGTGCGCATCGTCGGCCGGGACCTCATCGGCAGCACCATGCTGGTCTTCGGCACCGGCGGGATCGGGCGCGAGGTGGCCTGGCGCGCCCGGTCCCTGGGCGTCACCGTGGTCGGGGTCAACCGTGCGGGTACGCCCGCCGAGGGCTTCGACCGGGTGGTGTCGTTCGCCGACCACCTCGCGCTGCTGCCCGAGGCCGACTCCGTGGTGCTGGCCATGCCGCTGACCAGGGAGAATCAGCACTTCTTCGACGCCGGGCGCTTCGCGGCGATGAAGGAGAGCGGCATCCTGGTCAACGTCGGGCGCGGTGCGCTGATCGTCGAGGACGCCCTCGTCGACGCCATGCGGCAGGGCCGCATCGGCGGTGCTGTGCTCGACGTGTTCGAGGAGGAGCCGCTGCCCCCGGAGCACCGGTTGTGGGGGCTGCCCCGCACGACGCTCACCCCGCACACGTCGTTTCGGGGGTCGGGCAACCTGCAACGGCTCTACGCGGACTTCTGCGCCAACTTCGACCTGTACCTGGCCGGTGAGCCGTTGACCGGCACGAAGCGTCAGCCCGAGCTGGGGTACTGACCGGCCCGCGTCGTGAGGCGGCGGAGCACCTGAAGGGTGCTCCGCCGCCTGCACGTCGTGCCCGGCCCGCTGCCGCCCTGCCTCCGGGCGGACGTCGCTCCCGATGGCGTGGACGACTCAGCTCGACAGGGCGGACAAGCAGTACGCGTCCCGCCGACGCGCCGGCGGCCCACCCGGTCGATCGGTCGGCCGCCGGCGTCGTGCGGGCCTGCCGGGGATCACCCGAGCAGCGAACGGGCGGCTGCCAGCACGTCGTCCTCGCCCAGCAGCACCTGGTCGGCGGCCGGGCCCAGGGGGACGTAGCTGTCGACGCTGTTGACGCGCGAGATCCGGCCGGTGAAGCCGCGGTCGACCAACGCGGCCACCACCGCCTCGGAGACGCCGCCACTGGTGCGGCTCTCGTCGACGACGAGCACCCGCGAGATTCCGGCGAGCGCGGCGCGCAGGCTCACGGCGGGCAGCGGCGACAGCCACTGCAGGTCGACGACCCGGGTGCTGACCTGTTGTTCCCGGGCCAGCGTCGCGGCCACCCGCAGGCTCATCGGAACGCCGTTGCCGAAGGTGACCATCGCCAGGTCCGTGCCCTCGCACACCGTCCGCACCTGGCCGAGCGGGTTCTCCGTCGCCGCCCAGTCGGCCGGCTCCGGGTAGCCGGCGAGCCAGCCGCCGTCGCCGTCGGTGTGCAGGTCACGCCGATGGTAGAGCGCGATCGGCTCCAGGAAGACACACACCCGCCCCTCCTGCTCGGCCAGGGCGAGACACTGGCGCAGCAGAGCGGGGGCGGTGGCCGGGTGCGCGGCGACCGCGAAGGCCAGGCCGGGGATGTCCCGCAGCACCGCCACCGAGTTGTCGTTGTGGAAGTGCCCGCCGAACCCCTTCTGGTAGGCCAGGCCGGCGATCCGCACCACCATGCCGTTGGAGTACTGCCCGGCGGAGAAGAAACGCAGCGACGCGGCCTCACCGCGCAACTGGTCCTCCGCGTTGTGCAGGTAGGCCAAATACTGGATCTCCGGGATCGGCAGCGTGCCGGCCAGGGCCCCGCCGAGCGCCACCCCGAGGATGGTCTGTTCGTCGAGCAGGGTGTCGAAGACCCGGCTGGCCCCGAAGACCTTCCGCAGCCCCCGGGTCACGCCGTAGACGCCACCCTTGCGCGCCACGTCCTCGCCGAAGACCTGGGCCTGCGGCCAGGTCAGCAGCGCGTCGTGCAGGGCGGCGTTGATCGACTGGGCCAGGGTGAGCGGGCCGCGGGACTCGGGGGGTCTGCCGTCGAACGCCCTCTCCCGCCCGGCACCGGCGCGGCGCGCGGCGGCGCCGACCCGGTCCACCCGCCGGGCGGTCAACGGTGCGGTCACCGCCGCCGGGTCGTCCAGTCGCGCGACCCGGCCCAGCATCAGCTCAGCCTGCTCCATCACCTGCTTGCGGGAATGCTCGTAGCGCTCGAGGGTCTCGGCCGGGCTGAGTATCCCGCGCCGCGCGAGCAGGGCCGCGGTCGCCAGGATCGGATCGCGGGCATGGTCAGCGAGGATCTCCGCGCGGGTGCGGTAGGCCAGCTCGGCGTCGGAACCGGCGTGACCCATGAACCGTACGGTGCCCAGGTGCAGCACGGCGGGCCGGCGCCGGGTACGCACCTGGTGCGCCAGGTCGGCCGCAGTGGCCAGCAGGCCGGCGGGATCGGTGCCGTCGGCGTACGCGTAGTCGATGCCGGGCAGGGCCGACAGCATCCGCCGCACCCAGCCGCGCGGGGAGCGGGTGCTGATGCCGATGCCGTTGTCCTCGCAGACGAACAGCAGCGGCACCGGGATGCCCTGGTGGGCGCTGTAGCCCACCGCGTTGAGGGCGCCGGCCGCCGTGGAGTGGTTGGCCGAGGCGTCGCCGAAGCTGCACACCACCACGGCGTCGGCCGGGTATCCGGTGTCGGTGACGCCCCGGTCGAGCGCGAACGCCAGGCCCATGGCCCGCGGCAGGTGGGAGGCGATCGTCGACGTCTGCGGGATGATGTTGAGCTCCCGGTGGCCGAAGACCTTGTGCCGGCCACCGGAGATCGGGTCCTGCCGGGACGCCGCCGCCGAGTGCAGCACGTCCGCGATCGGCGTGGAGCCGGCGACCTGACCGGCCCGCGCGGCGTAGAAGCCGCCGGAACGGTAGTGCAGCAGGGCCGGATCGGTCGGGCGCAGCGCCAGCGCGACGGCGGCGTTGCTCTCGTGCCCGCTGGAGCCGATCGTGTAGAACCCCTCCCGCTGGGCCTGCAACCAGCGCAGCGCGAGGTCGAGGTGCCGGCTCTGGATCTGGGCGTCCAGGTAGTCCAGCAGCAGGCCGGGTTCCACGTGGACGTCCAGGCCGGTCTGCGCGGGCAACGGCTGACCCGCGGACCACTCGGTGAGGCGGCGGATCAGGTGCTCGTCGATGGATTCCACGCGGTTGTGCTCCTTGCGGGTCAGCGACTGGAGCGGCCCCGCAGCCGCGGGTCCAGAACGTCGCGAAGGGTGTCGCCCAGGAGGTTGAAGCCGAGAACGGCGATCATGATGCAGACCCCGGGTACGACCGACGGCCAGATCGACATCTCCATGAACGACTTGCCGTTGGAGAGCATCGAGCCCCAGGACGGTTGGGGCGGCTGCACACCGAGCCCGAGGTAGCCCAGGGACGCCTCGATCAGGATCGCGTAGGCGATGCTCGTGGTGAACTGCACCGCGATCGGGGCGACCGAGTTGGGCAGGATGTACTTGAGGATGAGCCGGGTGTTGCTCAGCCCGACCGCCTGGCCCGACTCCACGTACGGCTCCCGGCGCACCGACATCGCGGTGCCGCGCACGATCCGGGCGAAGCTGGGGATGAAGACGATGACCAGGGCCAGGACGAGGTTCTCCGTGCCCGGCCCGCGGGCGGCCACGACCGCGAGGGCCAGCAGCAGAGTGGGGAAGGAGAACATGATGTCGGTCGCCGGGGTGATGATCGCGTCGAGTACGCCCCGGTAGAAGCCCGCGAGCAGCCCCAGCAGGACGCCGATGGCACCGGCGCAGGTCACCACGATCAGGCTCACCGTCAGCGAGGTACGCGCGCCGTAGAGCGCCCGGCTGAGCAGGTCGCGGCCGGCCTCGTCGGCGCCGAGCGGGAAGTCGCCGCCGGGCGGGGCGAGCCGCTGGTCGGACATCGCGGTCGGGTCGTACGGGGAGATCAGCGGGGCCAACGCGGCGGCCGCGATCATCAGCACCACGATGACCAGTCCGACCAGGCCGACCTTGTCACGCGTCAGCAACCTCAGCAGCTGTCCGCCACGGCGCCCGACAGACCTCCGGGAGGCGCCCTCCTGCTGGCTGCCGCGACGTTGGCGGCGGCCGGGAACGACTTCAGTGACCACTGCGCAACCTCGGATCCAGGTAGGTGTAGAGCAGGTCGACGAGGAGGTTGACCACGACGTAGAAGAAGGCCAGGAAGAGCAGGGTCCCCTGGACGACGGGGTAGTCACGCTGGCTGATCCCGCGGATGACCATCGTGCCGAGCCCCGGCCAGGCGAAGACCTGTTCCACGATGACCGTGCCGCCCAGCAACGCCCCGGCCTGGATGCCCAGCACGGTCACCACCGGGATCAGCGAGTTGCGCAGGGCGTGCCGGACCATGACCCCACGTTCGCCCAGCCCCTTCGCGCGGGCGGTGCGGACGTAGTCCTGGTTGAGCACCTCCAGCATGCTGGACCGGGTCATCCGCATGCTGATCGCCGCGAGGCTGGCGCCGAGGGTGACCGAGGGGAGGACGAGGTACTTCAGGCTGCCCAGGAAGCCCTCGCCCTCCCCGGCGCCCTGTGACGGCAGCCAGCCCAGCGAGACCGAGAAGATGTACACCAGCAGGATGCCGAGCCAGAAGTTCGGCAGCGACAGCCCGATCAGCGACGCGACCCGGGTGCTGGCGTCGAGCAGGCCGTTGCGCTTGGTGGCGCTGAGCACACCGAGCGGGATCGAGATGAGGATCGAGACCAGCAGCGCCGAGACGGCCAGCAACAGCGTGGACGGGAAGCGCTGCATGATCTCTTCGAGCACCGGCTGACCGGTGCGCATCGAGGTGCCGAGGTCGCCCTGCAGGAGGGCGCCCAACCACCTCACGAACTGTTCGTACACGGGCATGTCCAGCCCGAAGTAGCGGCGCATCTCCGCCTCGATCGCGGGGTCGCCGAAGTCCTGCCCCATGATCGAGCTGATCACGTCGCCAGGGATCATGCGGATCACCAGGAACGAGATCACCGAGATCCCGAGCAGGACCGGAATAACCGATACAAGGCGGATCAGCGTGATGCGCAGCATGTCTTGCCTCTTTCGGTCTGGTCAGACTGAACCGGGCGCGCCAGGATCCGAGCTCGCGTCCCAGGCGGACTCCTCGTCGCCGGTGACAGCGATGTCGCGGGCCCACTCGTGCGCACGCTTGGCGACCCGCAGCACCATCACCGAGCGGCTCTCCATCACCCCGTCGAGGTGGCCCAGCCGCTCCGTCCAGAACCGGCGCATGGCGTTGCTGGAGGCGAAGTAGCCGACGGCGATGACGTCGAACTGCCCGGTCACGTGGTAGACGTACGCGATCTCGGGCATGCCCGCGAGCTTGTCGATGAGCTGTTCGGTGCTGCCCGGCGCACTCTGGATCTCGAAGAGTGTGTGCACCGGACGCCCCATGAACGCGGCGCTGGGAATCGCGGCGAACTGCAACTGCCCGTCCGCGATCAACCTTTCCATCCGTCGTCGGACCGACCCTTCCGACAGGCCGACCTTGGCGGCCAGCGCCACGTTCGTCTGTCGCGGGTCCTGGACGAGTTCCCGGATGATGCTGCGATCTTTTTCGATCGAGCTCTTGGAAGCCAACGTTGCTCCATCTTCACTTGGTGGCGGTATTCGTCGCTGCCGGGAGCCTAGACGACGAACATCGTCTGTGCAACACTCCTGGTTGACGAATGGCGACGTTCAAGCGTCCAGACTGCGGGGTGGGTTCGATGGCCTTGTTGGAGGTGCGGGACCTGCGTACCGAATTCCGTGCGGCACGGGGTTCGGTGACGGCGGTCGACGGGGTCTCGTTCACCGTCGACGCCGGCGAGACGGTGGCACTGGTGGGCGAGTCCGGCTGCGGAAAGTCGGCCACCGCGCAGTCCATCATGGGCCTGATCGTGCCGCCGGCCGGTCAGGTGACCGGCGGACAGGTGCTCTTCGAAGGAAGGGACCTGGTGCGCCTGCGCCCTCGCGAACTGCGGGCCGTCCGCGGCAAGGGCATTTCGATGATCTTCCAGGACCCGATGACCTCGCTGAACCCGGTGCTGACCGTCGGGAAGCAGCTCACCGAGACCCTGGAGCTACACCTTGGACTCGGCCGCAGGGCCGCGCGGGCGCGCGCCGTCGAACTGCTGGAGATGGTGCGCATCCCGGCCGCGGAGACCCGGCTGAGCTCCTATCCGCACCAACTCTCCGGCGGCATGCGGCAACGTGTGATGATCGCGATGGCCCTCTCCTGCCAACCCCGGCTGATCCTCGCCGACGAGATCACCACCGCACTCGACGTGACCATCCAGGCGCAGATCCTGGAGCTGTTGCGGGAACTGGCCCGGGAGACCCGGACCGCCGTCCTGCTCATCACCCACGACCTCGGGGTGGTGGCCGGCATGGCGGAACGGGTCAACGTGATGTACGCCGGGCAGATCGTGGAGCGGGCCGAGACGGTCGACCTGTTCCACCGTCCGCAGATGCCCTACACCTGGGGGCTGCTGGGGTCGGTGCCCCGGCTGGACCTCGTCCGGGGCGGCAAGCTGCGCCCGATCGCAGGGCGCCCGCCGGAGCTGTCGGAGATGCCCCCCGGCTGCCGGTTCGCGCCCCGCTGCGCGCACGTCCGGGAGACGTGCCAGGGCGGCGCACCCGACCTCATCACGACGTGGGAGAAGCCGGACCGGGGCCAGCTGACCCGCTGCTGGGGCATGCGACCGGAAAGCGAGGGCGGCTGGCTCTCCACTCAGGACCGGCACCCCTATCTCTCGACAGAGGAGAGCTGATGACCGAATCCCCTGTCGCCGCTTCCGAGCACGCCCTGCTGCGGGTGCGCGACCTGGCGGTCGACTTCAAGGTGCCCGCACGTGGGAAGCTGCGTCCGGCCCGCCTGCGAGCCGTGTCCGGGGTGGACCTCGACGTCCGGCGGGGCGAGATCATCGGAGTGGTGGGTGAGTCCGGCTGCGGCAAGTCCACCACCGGGCGGGCCATCCTCCAGCTCCTCAAGCCCACCAGTGGAACGGTGACCTTCGACGGCACCGAGCTGACCACCCTGAGCCGGGGCCGGATGCGGGCGATGCGCCGACGGATGCAGATGATCTTCCAGGACCCGTACGCCTCGCTGAACCCGCGCATGACCATCGGCGAACTCATCGAGGAGCCGTTGCTCGTGCACGCCGACCTGTCCCCCGCCGGGCGGCGGGCGAAGGCGGTGGACACCATGCAACTGGTCGGGCTCAGCGAGCAGTGGCACGACCGCTATCCGCACGAGTTCTCCGGCGGCCAGCGGCAACGGGTGGGCATCGCGCGGGCTCTGGTCAGCAACCCGGACTTCATCGTCGCCGACGAGCCGGTCTCCGCGCTCGACGTCTCGGTTCAGGCCCAGATCGTCAACCTGCTCGAACAACTGCAGGAGGAGCTGGGCCTGACGATGATGTTCATCGCCCACGACCTCGCCGTCGTGCGGCACCTCTGCGACCGCATCGCCGTGATGTACCTCGGCACCGTCGTCGAGGTGGGCGAGTGCGAGGACATGTACCGTCGGCCCCAGCATCCCTACACCAAGGCACTGTTGTCGGCGGTGCCGATCCCCGATCCGCTGGTCGAGACCGAGCGCCAGCGCGTGATCCTCACCGGAGACGTGCCGAGCCCGCTCAGCCCGCCCAGCGGATGCCGCTTCCGCACCCGGTGCTGGAAGGCGCAGGAGATCTGCGCGACGCAGGAGCCGGCGCTCACGACGGCAGCCGGCAGCGGCCACCAGGTCGCCTGCCACTTCCCGGAGGAGCCCGGCCCGATGGACCGGCCCCTCGCCGCTGCGGCTGGTGGCCGATGAGCGTGCCCGTGCATCTCAATCTCGTCGACGGCGACTGGGTCGACGGGGAACGCCGGCCGAACGGCAACCCCGCCCGCCCCGGCGAGGTCGTCAGCGAGTACGCCGTGGCCGACCGGGACACCGCCCGCGCGGCGATCGAGGCCGCCCGCCGTGCGCAGCCCGGCTGGGCCAGCCAACCCGTCGGGTCCCGGATGGCCGTCCTGGACGACATCGGCACCACCATCCTGCGCCGCACCGAGGAACTCGCGGTCCTGCTCTCGCGGGAGGAGGGCAAGCTGCTCAGCGAGGCGCGCGGGGAGGTCGTCCGCGCCGGCCAGACCTTCCGTTACTACGCCCACCAGCTGCTGCAACCGCAGGGCGAGGTCTACTCCTCCACCCGCCCGGGCGTCCACGCCGAGGTCCGGCGCCGACCGCTGGGCGTGGTCGGGATCATCACCCCCTGGAACTACCCCCTCGCCATCCCGGCCTGGAAGGTCGCGCCCGCGCTCGCCTACGGCAACGCGGTCGTGCTCAAGCCCGCCGAACTGGTCACCGCCTCCGCCGGGGAACTCGCCCGGATCATCGCCGGCTCCGCGCTGCCGCCCGGCGTGTTCAACCTCGTCATGGGCGCCGGGCGGGTCGTCGGCGAGGAGCTGCTGACCGCGACCGGGATCGACGGCGTGTCCTTCACCGGAGGCACCGGCACCGGCGGCCACGTGGCACGGCAGTGCCTCACGCACGGCAACAAGCGGTTCCAGCTGGAGATGGGTGGCAAGAACCCCCTCGTGGTGCTCGACGACGCCGATCTGGAGGTCGCGGTGCGCTGCGCCCTGGACGGCAGCTTCTTCAGCACCGGTCAGCGCTGCACGGCGTCGAGCCGGCTGATCGTGCAGACGGGCATCCACGACCGGTTCGTCGACGCGCTGGCCGCAGCGGCCGGCGCGCTACGGGTCGGCGACCCACTCGACCCCCGCAGCGAGCTGGGCCCGGTGGTGAGCCCCGAACAACTCGCCCAGAACCTCGACTACGTCCGGATCGGGCGCGACGAGGGCGCACGGGTGGTGGCCGGCGGGACGCACCTCCCGGACGAGGGCCAGTTCATGCGGCCCACCCTCTTCGCCGGCGCGCGCAACAACATGCGGTTGGCCCGGGAGGAGATCTTCGGCCCGGTCTCCTGCGTGATCGAGGTCGACGACCTCGACGAGGCGATCAGCGTCGCCGGCGACACCGACTACGGGCTCTCCGCCGGCATCGTGACCACGTCGTTGTCTGCGGCCGAACGGTTCAAACGCGACGCCCGCGCCGGCATCGTGTCGGTCAACCTCCCCACCGCCGGCACCGAACTGCACCTGCCCTTCGGCGGCACCGGCGCCTCCAACCACGGCCCCCGGGAGCAGGGCGGCTACGCGCGTGACTTCTACTCCGTACCGGTGACCTGCTACACCGGCTGGTGAGGACGCCATGACACCCAGGATCCTGCTCACCGAGCCGATCGCCGCGCCCGGCATGGCGCTGCTGCGGGCAGCGGGCGAGGTGCATGTCGCCCACGCCACCGACCCGGCGACACTCGCTGCCGGGCCACTGACCACCGCCGACGCCCTGGTGGTGCGCTCCTCACCGGTGACGGCCGGCATGCTCGAAGCGGGGCACCGGCTCCGGGTCGTCGGCCGCCACGGCGCCGGGCTGGACGGCATCGACCTCGCCGCCGCCGACCGCCTGGGCATCCCGGTGGTCAGCACGCCGGGCGCCAACGCCGACTCGGTCGCCGAGTTCGTCATCCTGGCCGCCCTCACCCTCGCCCGGCAGGTGCCGGCGGCCGCCGCGTCGTTGACCCGGGGCGCCTTCCCCGCTGGCCGGTCGCTGCCGTCCGCCGTCGTCGCGGCCGGGCTCACCGGGACCATGCTGGCCGGCCGCACCCTGGGCCTGGTCGGGCTCGGCGCCATCGGCCGGGGCGTCGGGGCCCGCGCCCAGGGACTGGGCATGAACGTGATCGGGTACGACGTCACGACGGCCACCCCGCCCCCGGGGGTACGTCTCGTCGCGCTGGACGACCTGCTGCGCGAGGCCGACGTGGTGAGCCTGCACGTGCCCCAGACCCCGCAGACGACCGGTCTCGTCAACGCCGCCGCGCTCGCCCGGATGCGCCCGGACGCCCTGCTGGTCAACACCGCGCGGGCCGGGGTCGTGGACAGCGGGGCCGTACTCGCCGCGCTCGACGCCGGACGGCTGCGGGGCTACGCGGTGGACGTCTTCGCGCCCGAGCCGCCCCGCCCCGACGATCCGCTACTGCATCATCCGAGGGTCTTCGCCACCCCGCACATGGCGGCGATGACCCACGACGCGCTGGACGCGATGGCCGTCGCCGTCGCGCGTAGCGTGATCGCGCACCTGTAAACCCCGGGAGGAAACGAACCGTGACCCTGTCCACCCCCGCGACCGCGCTCGCGTACTTCGGCGTCGACACCCTGATCGACGACGACACCCGGGACCTCCAGGCCGCCGTACGCGGCTTCGTCGACCGACGGATCCGCCCGGAGGTCGCCACCTGGTACGAGCAGGGCCGCCTGCCCGTGCGGGAACTGGCCCGCGAACTCGGCGAACTCGGCGTGCTCGGCATGCACCTGAGCGGCTACGGCTGCGCCGGCACCTCCGCCGTCGCGTACGGGCTGGCCTGCTTCGAGCTGGAGGCGGGCGACTCGGGGCTGCGCTCCCTGGTGTCGGTGCAGGGATCGCTCGCCATGTACGCCATCTGGCGCTTCGGCTCCGAGGAGCAGAAGCAGCAGTGGCTGCCCCGGATGGCCGCCGGCGAGGCGATCGGCTGCTTCGGCCTGACCGAACCGGACTTCGGCTCCGACCCGGCCGGCATGCGCACCAGGGCCCGCCGCGACGGGGACGACTGGGTGCTCAACGGCACCAAGATGTGGATCACCAACGGCTCCGTCGCGGACGTCGCCGTGGTGTGGGCCCGCACCGACGATGGCGTACGCGGCTTCCTCGTCCCCGCCGGCACCCCCGGCTTCACCGCCCCGGAGATCACCCGCAAGCTCTCCCTGCGCGCCTCGGTCACCTCGGAACTCGTCCTCGACGACGTGCGGCTGCCCGCCGACGCGATGCTGCCGGAGGCCGCCGGCCTGTCCGGGCCGCTGACATGTCTCAACGAGGCCCGCTTCGGCATCGTCTTCGGGGCGCTGGGCGCGGCCCACGACTGCCTGGAGACGACGATCGCGTACGCCCGCAGCCGGCAGATCTTCGACAAGCCGCTCGCCGCGTACCAGGCCACCCAGCTCAAGCTCGCCGACATGGGGCTGGAGCTGGGCAAGGGAATGCTGCTGGCGTTGCAGATCGGCGCGCTGAAGGACGCCGGCACGCTCGACCACCGGCAGATCAGCCTGGGCAAGCTCAACAGCGTGCGGGAGTCCATCGCCATCGCCCGTGAGTGCCGCGCGATCCTCGGCGCGGCCGGGATCACCCTCGACTACCCGGTCATCCGGCACTCGGCCAACCTCGAATCGGTGCTCACCTACGAGGGCACGTCCGAGGTGCATCAGCTGATCATCGGGCAGGTGCTGACCGGTCACGCCGCCTTCAAGTGAGCGCGACGCCGGGTCGGGAGCGCTGGCCGGGTCGGGAGCGCTAGCCGCCCACGGGCTCGGCCGAGGAGCGGGCCACCGGCAGGTCGAAGTACGTGTCCGGCCAGGGTTCGTCGCGGTAGCGGTAGTGCCACCACTCGCGGTCGTAGTTGACGAAGCCGCCGTCGGTCATCAGCTGCCGCAGCAGCCGCCGGTTGTCCCGCGGCTGGCCGGTGACCTGCGGCGAGTCGGTGTGCGCGAGCGGGTCGAAGCAGTCGAAGCCGGTGCCCATGTCGACGCCGTTGTCCGGGAACCGCTGCCCCTTCGGGGCGGTGCAGGAGACCAGGGGCTGGCCCGGGGCGTACGGGGGCTGGGTGGGGGTCGGCACGTCGACCAGGGTCAGGTCCAGCGTGCTACCCCGGCTGTGGGCGGTGGGGGCGCCGACGTAGCCCTCGTCGAACAGCTCGGACTTCGCCACCCGGGGATAGAACTCCGCCTTCATCCGCTGCTCGCCGGGCTGCCCGGCCCACTCGACGAAGTCGTCGGCGGCCCGTTGGGGCCGGTAGCAGTCGTACACCTTCAGGCTGCGGGCCCGGGCGAGGGCGGCGTCCTGCACCCGGCGCAGCGCCTCGGCGGCCGGCCGGGTGAGCAGGCAGAGCGGTTCGGGGTAGCCGGCGACCGGTCGCCCGACGAAGTTGTGCGCGCCCGCGTACCGGATGTCGGTCCGGATGCGCGGGTCGACGTCGGTGAGGACGACGAGGCCCGGCCCGGGCGACATCGCGGCGGGTGCGGACGCCGGGGACGACGGTGGCGGCGCAGCCGGTGGTGACGGCGCGGGGCGGGTACAGCCGGGCGCGAGCGCCACGATCAGGACGGCCACGGCCACCGCCCGCCGGCGGGCGGTCGCGGCGCGCGGGGCTCGCCGGTGGATCCGGACTGGCCTGGCCACACCCCCTGTCTATCAGGCTACGGGCCGTCGGGCGCCCGGTCCGGCGAGAGGTGTACGCGCAGGAAGCGCACGGCCGCCTCGTCGTCGTCGATCCCGCCGGCCTCGTGACCGTTGTACCGCCAGACCGACAGCTCCGTCGGCCCCCGGCAGGCGTTGACGGCGGCGAAGACCGTCGACGGCGGCACGATCTCGTCCATCAGCGCGACGGAGAAGCGGGCCGGCAGGTGGCACCGGCGGGCGAAGTTCACCCCGTCGACGTAGGCCAGGGTGTCCAGCACCCGCTCCTCGGCGTGCCGGTGGACGGCCAGATAGTCGCGGATCTCCCGGTACGGCTGCGCGTCGGTGAGCACGATCGCGCGCGGGATGTCGCACAGGAAGGGCACGCCGGCCACGACGGCCCGCAGGTCGGGCGTCAACGCGGCGACGGCGAGCGCCGCCCCGCCGCCCTGGCTGTGCCCGAGGACCGCGACCCGCGCCGGATCGACCGCCGGCAGGGTCCGGACGGCGTCCACCGCCCGCACCGCGTCGGTGAGGAACCGCCGGTAGTAGTACGTGCGGGGGTCCGTGACGCCACGGGTGGCCACCCCGGGCGCCTCGGGGCCGGCGGCGGCCGGATCCGGGGTGTCCCCCCGGGCCCAGCCCGCGCCCTGCCCCCGGTTGTCCATCTGCAGGTGCGCGAAACCGGCCGAGGCCCACAGCAGGTTCTCCAGCGGGTGGCCCCGGCCGCCGCCGTAGCCGGCGTACTGCACGACGGTGGGCAGGGGCGGCTCGGCGCCGCGCGGCAGGCGCAGCCAGGCCCGCACCGACTGCCCGGCGAACCCGGCAAAGGTCACGTCGAACACGTCGATCGTGGCCAGCCCGGTGGGCACCGGTTCGGCGCGCACCGGCCAGCCGCACTCCCGCGACTCGGCGATCGTGTCCGCCCAGAACCGGTCGAAGTCCGCCGGCTCCCGCACCCCGCCCCGGTACGCCCGCAACTGCTCCTCGGGCAGGTCGGTGAGGGCCACCGCTCAGCCGGCCGACGGCGTGACGGCGAAGCGGGGGTGCAGCCGCCGGGTGTGGTCGACGTGCCGGGCCGGACCGCGCAGCGCGACCGCCGCCACGAGCCGATGGTCGGTGCTGGACGCCGCCAGCCGCAGCTCCAGCTCCCCCGGCTCGACGACGCGCCGCCCGTCGCGCCCCGTGAAGGCGAACAGGTCGGCCGGCACGGCCAGGTCGACCCGGCAGGCCGCGCCCGCCTCCAGCGGCACCCGCAGGTAGCCGATCAGCCGCTGCACCGGCTGGACCACCGAGGCCACCGGGTCGTGGGCGTACACCTGGACCACCTCGCTGCCCCACCGGGAGCCGGTGTTGCGCACCGTGAAGTGCAGCCGCAGCTCACCGTCGGTCGCCGCGACCGGCTCCTCGACGACCAGACCCGACCAGTCGAACGTGGTGTAGCCCAGGCCGTGCCCGAAGCCGAACGCCGGCGTCGGGTCGACGTTGGAGACGTCGCTGGCCTGGCCCAGCCGGGCCGACAGGTAGGTGGTCGGCTGCGCGCCCGGCCCCCGGGGCACGCTGACCGGCAGCCGCCCCTGCGGTGCGACCCGGCCGCTGAGCACGCCGGCGATGGCCGGGGTGCCCTCCTCGCCGGGGAAGAACGACTGCACGATCGCCGCCGCCTCGGCCACCGCCCGGCCCAGCGCGTAGGGCCGCCCGGCGAGCAGCGTCACCACCACGGGCGTACCGGTGTCCAGCAGCGCGTCGAGCAGGTGCTGCTGCGCCCCGGGCAGGGCCAGCGACTCGGCGTCGCAGCCCTCGCCGCTGGTGCCCCGCCCGAACAGTCCCGCCCGGTCGCCGAGCGCGGCGACGACCACGTCCGCGTCCCGCGCCGCCGCGACGGCCGCCGGCACCCCGCCGGTGTCGTCGCCGTCGACGGAGACGCCGGCCACGGTGACCACGACGCTGCCGGGGAACTCGGCGCGCAGCGCCGCCGCCAGGGTGGGCAGCGCGATGCCGACGGGCACCTCGGGATGCCGGGAGCCGACGTGGGCGGGGAACGAGTAGCAGCCCAGCACCGCCGTGGGACTCTCCGCCTGTGGGCCGACCAGCGCGATGCGGGCCGGCCGCTCCAGCGGCAGGCTGCCGTCGTTGGCCAGCAGCACCACGGAGCGCTCGGCCACCTCGCGGGCGAGCGCCCGGTTGGCGGGCGGGTCCAGGTCGACGGTGCCGCGCAGCGCCTCCGGGTCGGACAGGTCGGTGCCGGCCAGCGCGGCCGGCACCGGGGTCCAGTCGGCGTCGAGGAGACCGAGCTGCGCCTTCTGCGTCAGCACCCGACGCACCGCCCGGTCGATCAGTGCCTCCGGTACCGCGCCGGCCGCGAGCGCCTCGCGCAGCGGCTCGCCGAACGTCTTCACCGTCGGCAGCTCGACGTCCACGCCGGCGGCCAGGGCCTCGGCCGCCGCCTCGGCCCAGCTGCCGGCCACGCCGTGCAGGGTGTGCAGGAAGGCGATGCCGAAGTAGTCGGCCACGACGGTGCCCGGGAAACCCCAGGCGTCGCGGAGCAGGCCGGTCAGCAGCTCCCCGTCGGCCGCCGAGGGGACCCCGTCGGTGTCGGTGTAGGCGTGCATCACCGATCGCGCGCCGCCCTCGCGTACCGCCATCTCGAACGGCGGGAGGATCACGTCCGCGCGCTCGCGGGGGCCCATCGCCACCGGCGCCAGGTTGCGCCCGCCCCGGGAGGCGGAGTAGCCGGCGAAGTGCTTCAGCGTCGCCACCACGCCGGCGGACTCCAGGCCCCGCACGTACGCGGTGGCGACCGTGCCCACCAGGTAGGGGTCCTCGCCGATCGTCTCCTCCACCCGCCCCCAGCGCGCGTCGCGCACCACGTCGAGCACCGGGGCCAGCCCCTGGTGCACCCCGACGCGGCGCAGGTCGGCGCCGATGGCGGCGGCCATCCGCCCGATCAGCTCCGGATCGAAGGTGGCGCCCCAGGACAGCGGCACGGGGTACGCGGTGGCGCCCCAGGCGGCGAAGCCGGCCAGGCACTCCTCGTGCGCCATCGCCGGGATGCCGAACCGGTTGGCGGCGGCGACGCGCTGCTGGGTCCGCAGCAGCGACAGCGCGCCGAGCGCGGGGTCGACGGGGGCGGTGCCGAACGGGCGGGTCAGCTGGCCGAGCCCGGTGTCCAGCAGGGCGGCCAGGTCGACCGGTTCCTCCATCTCGTGCTGGTACGGCGCGACCTCTCCCCCGTCGGCGGCGGCGCCGACCCAGACGCCGTAGAGCTGGGCCACCTTCTCCGGCAGGGTCATCGCGGCGATCAGGGCGTCCACCCGGGTCGCGAGGTCGAGGGTCGGGTCGGTCCAGATCGCGGTGCCGGGGGCGATGTCGAGGGTCACGTTGTCGGTCACTTTCCTCCGACGCCCATCAGCCCCTGCACCAGGGCCCGCCGGGCGAACAGATAGACGAGCAGGACAGGCACCATCGACAGCACGACCGCGGCGAGCAGGCCGGGAATGTTGATCCCGTACTGCGTCTGGAAGTTGTAGAGGCCGAGGGTGATCACCTTGGTGGAGTCGGACTGGGTGAGGATCAGCGGGAACAGGAAGCCGTTCCACGCCTGGAGGGCGGAGAAGACCGCGATCGTGGCGATCCCGCCGCGCGACAGCGGCAGCACCAGCTGGGCGAAGACCCGCGCCGGGCTGGCGCCGTCGATGGCCATCGCCTCGTACAGGTCGGGGGTGATGTCCCGCATGACGCCGCTGAGGATCAGCGCGCACACCGGCAGGGAGAACGCGGCGGTGGGCAGGATGACGCCGACGAGGTTGTCGTAGAGCCCCGCTTTGCTGATCAGGTAGAAGATCGGCACGATGACCGCCTGCGCCGGGATCGCCAGGCCCAGCAGGAACAGCCGGAACACGCCGGAGGTGAGCCGGCTGCGGCTGCGCACGATGGCGTACGCCAACGGCGGCACGAGCAGCAGCACGATGGCCACCACGCTCGCCGTCACCACGAGGGTGTTGAACAGGTAGCGGCCGAAGCCCTCGTCGAAGGCGCCGGTGTAGTTGTCGAGGGTGAAGGTGTCGGGCAGGGCGAGCGGGCCGTTGCGGCCGTAGCCCTCGCGGGTCTGCACGGTGATCGCCAGCATGACGTAGATCGGCAGGCCGACCACGAGGAGCCAGGCCAGGGCGCCGATCCCGGCCAGCCAGTTGGGGCGGTGCCGCTTCACAGTCCCTCCATGGTGGAGCGCATCCGGTCGTAGCCGGAGACCCGGACCACGATCAGCGAGATGACGGTGGCGACGACGACGAGGAGCAGGGCGATGGCCGCGCCGGCGCCGAAGTCGAAGCTGCGGAACGCCTGCTCGTACATGTGGTAGGCGGTGATGGTGGTGTCGGTGCCCGGCCCGCCCTGGGTGAGGATCAGCACGGTGTCGAACGTGGTCAGCCCGCCGACGACCATGAGGACCACGGAGGTGATCATGGCGTTGCGCAGCTGCGGCAGGGTCACGTGGCGGAACTGCCCCCACCGGCCGGCGCCGTCGACCTCGGCGGCCTGGTAGAGCACCGCCGGCACGGCGCGGGCCGCGCCCTGGTAGATCAGCGCGTGGAACGGGATGAACTGCCAGCTGCCGACGAAGACCAGCACGGCGATCGCGCCCGTCCGGCTGCCGAAGAGGTTGCCGTCGCCGAACAGCCACGGGGCCTGACCGGGCACGCCGAAGTTCGGGTCGAGCAGCGCCCGCCACAGCACCGACACGGCGGTCGCCGACAGCAGCAGCGGCAGGAAGAAGACGGCGGACAGCACGGCCCGGTTGCGCTGCGGCCCGGCCGCCCACACGCCGATCAGCAGGCTCAGCGGCGTCTGCACCAGCACGCCGAGGGCGGTGAGCAGGACGCTCAGCCACAGGCTGTTGATCATCACTGGGTCGCGGGCGAGCCGCTGCCAGTTGTCCAGCCCGACGTACTCCGGCGAGCCGAGGCCCGCCCAGCTGGTGAAGCTGAGCACGACCACGAGGACCAGCGGCACTAGCGCGAAGAGCCCGAAGAACAGGGTGGCGGGGAGGGCCCAGGCGAAGCCCGGGCGGCTGAGGGTGGGGCCGCCCGGGCTTCGTCGGGCCCGTCGCTGCTCCGTCGCGGCGGAGGCGGCGAGGGTGGTGGTGGACATGGTCGCGCTCAGCCCGCCTGCAGGGACTGCATCGCCTTGATGAAGCCGGCGGCGTCCATCCGGCCGTTGCAGTACTGCTGCACGGCCTGGTGGATGGTCGTGGTGGCGGCCGGCGGGTACGCCTGGTCCCAGGAGAGCTGGAAGTTCGGGGCCTCCTTGACCAGGGTGAACTGGTACTTCAGGTAGTCCGGGTTGGTGGCGCCGTCGAGGAACTTCTCGGTGTTGGTGGTGGTCGGCAGGTTGCCGATGGCGAGCTGCGCCTGGACGAACTCGTCGGAGTACTGGAGCTTGAGGAACTCCGCCACCGCCTCCGGGTGCTTGGTCTTCTTCAGCACGGAGTAGAAGTTGTTGGTGTTGCCGACCACGTTGCGCGGGTCGCCCTTGCCGCCCGGGACGCTCGGGAAGGCGCTCCAGCCGAGGCCCTCGGCGGCGAAGGTCGGGTTGGCGTCGTGGTGGGTCGAGTAGTTCCAGGAGCCCATCAGCTCGAAGCCGGCCTTGCCGCTGGACAGCAGTGCCGGAGAGCCGCCGTCGGTGAACTTGACCGAGTCGAAGTTGGTGCCGAACGCGCCCGCGTCGGTCAGCTGCCGCAGCAGCTCCAGGGCGCGGCGGCTCTCCGGGCTCTCCCAGGCGCTCTTGTCGCCGCCGAGCGCCTTGGCGAACAGCTCGGGGCCGGCCACCCGGTCGTAGAGGTACTGGTACCACATCTGGGTCGGCCACTGGTCGCCGCCGCCGAGGGCGATCGGCGTGATCCCCTTGCCCTTGAGCGTCCGCACGGCCGCCAGCAGGTCGTCCCACGTCTTCGGTGGGGTGATGCCGGCGTCGGCGAGGACCTTCTTGTTGTGGAACAGCAGCACCGGCTGGGTGCCGCGCATCGGCACGCCGTACGCCTTGCCGTCGACCATTGCGGTGTTGAAGACCGACGGCAGGAAGTTCGCCTTCAGCCCCGGGTCCTTGGCGATCATGTCGTCGATCGGCAGCAACAGGTCGGCCTTGACGAACGGGGTGATGCTGCCGCCGCCCCAGTTGAAGAAGACGTCCGGCGCCTGCTTGGTGTTGATGATGGTCTGGAGCTTGGTCTGGTAGTCGGCGCCGGGGATGGTGTCCAGCACCGCCTTGACCTTCGACGTCTTGTTGAACGTCTCGACGAGCTGTTTCTCGACCTTGTTGGTGGCGTCGCCGTACACCAGGATGCGGATCTCGTCCGGGCCGGCGGCCGAGTCACCGTCACCGCAGGCGGTCAGTGGCAACGCCAGCGCCAGGGCGGCGCCGAGCGCGACGACCCGGGCGAGCCGCGTGCGTAAAGTCATGATCGACCTCTCGTGGTGGGGGTGTGGTGGGGGACGTCGCCGCCGGCGCGACGACCGAAAGGTGTCCGACAAGTTTCCGGAATACTTCCGTAACTCGTCCGAACGCTAGAACCGACCTGCCGTGTCGTCAACCCCCGATCGTGGGGCAAGATGGGCCGGTGGAGCGGCCCCGCCGTTCCGGACGTTTTTCGGTGGTCACGGGTACGGTCGATCTTCCGACCGGTGAAGGAGACGCGGGTGGACGGCGACGACGGGCGCAGGATCACCATCACCGCAATCGCGCGGGAGGCCGGGGTCTCGGTGCCCACCGTGTCGCGGGTGCTCAACGGGCGCTCGGACGTGGCTCCCTCCACCCGCGAGCGGGTGGAGGAGCTGCTGCGCCAGCACGGCTACCAGCGCCGCGGCAGCCGTACGGTCAGCCGCGTCGGCCTGGTCGACCTGGTCTTCAACGACCTGGACAGCCCCTGGGCGGTCGAGATCATCCGAGGGGTCGAGGACGTCGGGCACGGCGCGGGCGTCGGCACGGTGGTCTCCGCGATCCACCGCCAGTCGACCGCCGCCCGGCAGTGGTTGCAGAACCTGCGGGCCCGCGCCACCGACGGCGTCATCTTCGTGACCTCGCACCTGAGCCCGCCACTGCACGCGCAGCTGCGCCGCCTCAACGTGCCCGTGGTCGTCGTCGACCCGGCCGGCGTGCCCGCCACCGACGTGCCCACCGTCGGCGCCACCAACTGGGCCGGCGGGCTCGCCGCGACCGAGCACCTGCTGTCGCTCGGGCACCGGCGGATCGGCTTCGTCGCCGGACCGACCCACCTGCTGTGCAGCCGCGCCCGCCTGGACGGCCACCGGGCCGGGCTCGAGGCGGCCGGGGTGCCGGTGGAGGACCGCCTGGTGCACCCCGGCGACTTCTACCACGCCTCGGGCTTCGCCGCCGGGACGGCGCTGCTCGACCTCGACGACCCGCCGACGGCCATCTTCGCGGCCAGCGACCAGATGGCCTTCGGCGTCTACGAGGCCGTCCGCCGCCGCGGGCTGCGGATCCCCGACGACGTCAGCGTCGTGGGCTTCGACGACCTGCCCGAGGCCCGCTGGGCCTCACCGCCACTGACCACCGTCCGGCAACCGCTGGTGGAGATGGGTCGCCTGGCCGCCCGGACCGTGCTGCGGCTGGCGCAGGGCGAGGGCATCGACTCCCCCCGGGTGGAACTCGCCACCAACCTGGTCGTCCGGGACAGCACGGCGCCGCCGCGCCAGCCGTGAGCGCCGCCGCACGGCTCGCCGCCCGGCCGCGGCGCTCCCGACAGCGTTCCGGAAGTTCCGGAGGATCGCCACCGGCCTGACCGCCGGGCAGTCACCGCACGCGACCCGGCGGACGTTCCGGAACGGCGCACCGTCCCCGCCGCCCCGGGCCGCCCGGACGTACCGGAACGACGCCGCGGGCGGCGGGGGCCGCCGGGCCGTCGGGTTCAGCGGTGCGGGTGGTGGTGCCGGACCGCGCGCCGGATGTCCACCGGCAGGGCGGGCGCGCCGTCGACCGGCGCGGGATCCTCGACGGTGGGGGCGATACCGCCGGCGGCGATCCGGTCGAGGGTGGCGAGGCCGGCGGCGTCGATCGAACCGAAGACCGTGTAGTTCGGGCGCAGCGCCGAATCCCCCTGGACCAGGAAGAACTGGCTACCGTTGGTGTCGGGGCCCGCGTTGGCCATGGCGAGGGTGCCCCGGGCGTAGAGCCGGCGTACGCCGGTCGGGTCGGTCGGCGCCGGCGGCAGGTCGGTGGGCAGCTCGTCGGCGTAGCGGTAGCCGGGACCGCCGGAGCCGGTGCCGGACGGGTCACCGCACTGGAGCACCTTCAGCGTCGGGTACGCGGTGAGCCGGTGGCAGGAGGTCCGGTCGTAGAAGCGGTGGCGCACCAGGTGCAGGAAGCTCTGCACGGTGCAGGGGGCCGCCTCCCGGTCGAGGGTCAGCCCGATCGGCCCCTGATTGGTGCGCAACGTGACCCGCACGCTGCCCCGGTCGGGGGTGCGCCTCGGGTCGGGCGGCAGCGGGACCGGCCTGGCGGCGGGGTCCTCGGGCGTCTCCGTGTAGGCACACGGGCCGGGCGTGACCCGGGAGACGGCGGCGGCGTCGGCCGGGGCTGCGCCGGGCGCGGCGACCGCGGCGGCGCCGCCACCGGTGACCAGCGCGCCCGCGACCAGGGCCACCCCGGCGAGGCGGGACAGCGTACGGGCCGGCCGGCGGGGTGCCTCGATCGACGGCGGGACGGGGTGCGGTCGCGGTTCGCTCGACACGGGGATCCTCCTGGACTCGTGGCGCTGGAAAGACCGGAGTCTATGGATCCCGTCGTCGCTTGTCGATCCGCCCCGCCCGCGTCCAGGTCAGGAAGGGGCCCTGCCGTACCGGCGCCGGGCCGCCCGGCGGCGCCAGAGCAGCGCTGCCCCCAGCAGCGCGACCGCCCCCGCCGAGAGCGCGGCCACGGGCCACCGGGCGATCAGCCCGTCCCCGAGCGGGCCGCTGGCCGCGGCCGGGCGCGGATCGATGGTGGCGGCGAGCGCGGGTGGCGAGGGGGTCGCCGAGGCGGTCAGCTCCCCGGGCTCGACCAACCGGCCGACGGCGGAGCCCCGCGGCAGCGTGAAGCCCCAGTCGAGCAGGGCCGCACCCTGCTCCCAGCCCCGCGCGGGCTGCGGCTCGGCGCCGAGCAACGTGACCACCAGCCGCCGCCCGTTGCGCTGGGCCGCCCCGACGTAGGTGTGCCGGGCCAGGTCGGTGAAGCCGGTCTTGCCGCCGAGCGCGCCCGGGTAGCGGTAGATGAGCTGGTTCTCGTTCTGGATCTCGAAACCCTTGGTCCGCTGCGCCGGCTGGGCGGGGATGCGGTGCGTCTCGGTCAGCGCGTACCGGCGGAACGTCGGGTCGGCGAAGCAGGCCCGGGCGACCAGCGCCAGGTCGTACGCGCTGGTGAACTGGCCTCGTCCGTCGAGGCCGGAGGGGGTCACCGCGTGGGTCTGGAGGGCGCCGAGGCGGTGCGCCTCCTCGTTCATCGCCCGCACGCCGCCGGCCATCCCGTCCGGCCCGCCGCCGAGGCGGGCCAGCACGTTGGCCGCCTCGTTGCCGGACTGGAGCAGCAGCCCGAGCCAGACGGTCTCGATCCGGTACCGCCCGCCGGCGACCAGCCCGACGGCCGAGGAGCCGGGTTCGATGTCCATGTCCCCGTCGGTGACGGTGACGACCTGCTGCGGGTCGAGTCGGGGCAACATGGTGGCCGCCAGCAGCAGCTTCTGCACGCTGGCCGGGGTGCCGTACTCGTGCGGGCCGCAGCCGCCCAGCACCTGGCCGGTGTCCAGGTCGGCGACCAGCCACGAGGTCGCGGTGACCGCCGGCGGGCGCGCGGCCCCCGCCGGGACGACCAGCCCGCCGGTGTCGAGCGCCGGGCCACCCACGGCCCGCTCCCCCGGCACGGCCGGCGGCGGTGACGGACGCGGCGGCCGGGACACCCCGGGCGCGGGCGCCTTCGGGCAGGGCGCGGACCCGACGGAGCCGGGCGCGGAACCGACGACAGCGGGCGCGGACGTTGCCACGCCGGGCGGGGACGCGACGACACCGGGCGCGGAGGTCGCGGACGCGACGAGGCCGGGCGCTGACGTCACGGGGGCGACGGGACCGGCCGGGCCGGCCGCCGCGGGAACGGGAGCGCCGGTGCCGAGGAGGACGGCGGTCGCCGTGGCCGCCAGCAGCCGAACCTTCATGCACCGCACCCTAGTCGGCGGAGTTCGGGGCAGGGGCCGGGTTCTCCAGGCCCGGGGCGCCCGGGACGGGTCGGAGGCGTGGCCGGCTCACCCCCGCCCGACCGTTTCCGGGACGCGGACTCCCTGGTTCCGGGACCATCGGCCCTGCCGCGGGGCGCGGTCGGGACGGAAGCTGGAAACTGAAAGCGGTAGCCGATCTTCCGGTTTACGTGCCGGGTGCCGCCGTACCGGCGTCCCCGCCCCGCGGGCCGCCCGACACCGACGAAGGGACGACCATGGAAGCCCTCTCGCTGACCCGCCTCGCCGACGAGCAGCTCGCCGCCGCGCGGGAGGCCGACAGCGGACGCAGCGCACGTTCCCTGCACGCGGGCCGGGACCGTCGCCTGCGGCAGACCCTGCTCGCCCTGCGCGGCGGTCGGTCCCTCGACGAGCACGACAGCCCGGGCGAGGCGACGCTGCAGGTGCTCGTGGGGCGGGTGCGCCTGGTCGCCGGGGACGCGTCCTGGGAGGGCGACGCCGGCGACCTCGTGGTCATCCCGCCGCTGCGGCACGCGCTGCACGCCGTCACGGACGCCGCCGTCCTGCTCACCGTGACGCCGCGGCCGTGAGCACCGTCCCGGCCCGTCGTCACCGCCCGGTCGGGCGCCCCGCCGTGGGCGTCCCCGGCCACGCTCCGGGCCGGGGCCGGTCGCCGGGCTGGGTGCCGCCGCAGCACGGCGCGTGGGCGATGCTGCTGCTGCCCTTCCTGGCGGCGCTGACCGTCACCGGCCCGCACCCGCTGCACCTTCTCCTGCTCGGGGCCGCGCTCGCCGGATACCCGCTGTCCTACTTCGGGTTGCAGGCGGTCAAGACCGGGCGGATCCGCCGGGTACGACCGCACCTCGTCGGGTACGGGCTCGCCACCGTCGCGCTCGGCACTCCGGTGCTGGTGGCCCGGCCCGCGACGCTCGCCTACGCCCCGATCTTCGTGGCCCTCGCCGCCGTCAACGCCGGCCACGCGCGCCGGCGCCGAGACCGGGCGTTCGTCAACGACCTCGCCTTCGTGGCGCAGTGCGGCCTGCTCGGTCTCGTCGTCGCCACGGTCGCCGGGGTGCCGTGGACCAGCGTGGCCGGGGTGACGGTCGTGGCACTGGGCTACCTGGTCGGCACCGTCGTCCATGTCAAGACGATGATCCGGGAGCGGGACAGCGTCCGGTACCGGTGGGTGTCGTGGACGTACCACGCCGTCGTCGCGGTCGCCGCGGCGCTCTGGGCGCCGGTGCCGGTCGCCGTGCTCTTCACGGTGCTGCTGGCCCGGGCGGTGCTGCTCGCCGGGCGTCGGGTCGCGCCGATGCGGGTGGGGCTGGTCGAGACGGCGTGTGCCCTGCTGGTGCTGGGGGCGGTGGCGCTCTGACCCTGGCGGGGGCGGGGCGCTGCCGGGCCCCGACGGCCCGCGTCGACGGGAGGGCTCCCACGGGGCGGGACGCACCGCGTCGGTTGGCTCACAAGCCGTTGCCTCCGGCAGCGCTCACCGACTAGAACCGGGGAACGATCGCCCGGACCGCCCGGCGACGGTGGCGAGGTGATGGCCGTGGCTCTGATCTCCTACGACGACGCCGACGCGGCGGCCTTCGCCGCGACCCGGGAGCTGCCACGCAGCGGCCTGGACCGGTGGCGGCACGCGGTGCAGCAACACCTTCGGCCCCGTACCGGCACCACGCTGCTCGACCTCGGGGCCGGCACCGGCGCCTGGGCCGCCGCCTTCACCGAGTGGTTCGGCGCCCGGGTGGTGGGGGTGGAGCCCGCCAGGGCGATGCGCTCCCGCGCCAGCCACCGGCCGCTGCTCGCCGGCGACGCGGTCGCGCTGCCGCTGCGCGACTCCGTGGCGGACGCCGCGTGGCTGTCCACGATGGTGCACCACATCCCCGACCTCGACGCGGCGGCGCGGGAGCTGCGCCGGGTGCTCCGGCCGGGCGCCCCCGTGCTGATCCGCTCGCCGTTTCCCGGCCGGCACCAGCGGATCACGCTGTTCCGCTGGTTCCCGGAGGCGGTACGCGTCCTCGAGACCTATCCGGACCTGGCGCGGGTGCGCGCGGCGTTCGCCACGGCCGGGTTCACCGTCAGCACCGTCGAGCCCGTCGCGCAGACCACGGCGGCGTCGCTGGCCGAGTTCGCCGAGCGCCTCGACCGCCGGGCCCACACCCCGCTCCAGTCGATCACCGACGAGGAGTACGCCGCGGGGCTGGCCCGGCTCCGGGCCGCGGCCGCCACGGCGACGGGCCCGGTCGTCGACCACCTCGACCTGCTGGTGCTGCGCTGAGTCACCCGGGCAGGGCCGGGTCGCGGTGGCGCAGGTAGTCGTACAGCGCGGCCGAGGCGTGCAGCCGTCGCAGGCTGCGCCGGTGCAGCTCCTGCTCCCGCTTGGCCAGCTCCGCGTGGACCCGCTGGGCACTGCCGGTGGTACGCATCTCGCCGAGCACGGCCGCGACGATGTCGAACGGGTACGCGCCCCGGCGCAGCAGCGCCACGACCTGCGCGGCGCGCAGCTCGGCCGCGTCGTACACCCGGTAGCCGGTGCCGCGCTCGCGGACCGGCCGGAGCAGGCCGCGCTGCTCCCACAGCCGTAGCTGCGAGGTGCGGACGCCGACCAGGTCGGCGACCTCGCCGATGCGGGCCCCGCGCCGGGGCGCCGGCAGGACGGCGGCCGGGCTGGTCACCACGGTCTCGAACGCGCCGAGCACCCGCCGGATGTCGGCCCGCTCGCGGTCCAGCTCGGCGTGGCCGGCGTCGAGCGCCGCCAGCGCCGCCGCCAGGTCGCCCCGGTGCACCGCGGCCATGACCTCCCGGGTACGCGCCCAGCCGTGCCCCTCGGCCATCCGCCGGACCACCGCCAGCGCCCGCACGTGGTCGCCGGTGAAGACGCGGTAGCCGGCGGGGGTGCGCTCGACCGGGGGCAGCACGCCGAGGTCGACGTAGTTGCGCACCTGCTGGACGGAGATGCCCGCGGTCGCCGCGACCTCCGCCCCCCGCCACCGTCCGGTCCGTCGTCCCGCATCCACCACCGGGCCACCCTACCGGTCTACACGTGGTTTGAGACTTTCCCTCCCGCCCCGGGCCGCCGGCGCCGCAACAGGAGTGTGAAACCCTCCACGGGAGGTTGAATGAGACGATTGAAGGCGGCCTGGCCCCCGTAGATGTACCCCGGGCGGGACTCCGCCCACGATCTCGCGAAGGGTTCGCATGCAGCAGCCAGCACGGTCCGCCGCCGACAGCCACGACATGATCGAGGTGCGCGGCGCCCGGGAGAACAACCTCGCCTCCGTCTCGGTGGACATCCCCAAGCGCCGGCTGACCGTCTTCACCGGGGTCTCCGGCTCCGGCAAGTCCTCCCTCGTCTTCGGGACCATCGCCGCCGAGTCGCAGCGCCTGATCAACGAGACCTACAGCGCCTTCCTCCAGTCGTTCATGCCGAACGTGAGCCGCCCCGACGTCGACTCGCTGCGCAACCTCAGCGCGGCCATCGTCGTCGACCAGGAGCGGATGGGCGCGAACTCGCGCTCCACCGTCGGCACCGCCACCGACGCGTACGCGATGCTGCGCATCGTCTTCAGCCGGCTCGGCACCCCGCACGTGGGCGGGGCCGGCGCGTTCAGCTTCAACCTGGCCGAGGGCATGTGCCCGGCCTGCGAGGGCCTCGGGCGGGTCTCCGACCTCGACGTCGGCGAACTCGTCGACGTGGAACGCTCGCTCAACGACGGCGCGATCAAGGTGCCCAACTTCGCCGTCGACTCGTGGTACTGGCAGACCATCGTCCACTCCGGGCTGTTCGACCCCGACACGAAGCTCCAGGACTACACGCCGCAGCAGTGGCAGGACTTCCTCCACAAGCCGTCCACGAAGATCAAGGTGGGCAGCAACAACTGGACGTACGAGGGCCTGGCGGTCAAGGTGCGCCGGCTCTACCTGGCCAAGGACCGCGAGTCGATGCAGGCGCACATCCGGTCGTTCGTCGACCGGGCGGTCACCTTCACCACCTGCGCCGCCTGTGGCGGGACCCGGCTCAACGCGGCGGCACTCTCCTCCCGGATCGCCGGGCGCAACATCGCCGAGTGCTCGGCGATGCAGATCAGCGACCTGGCCGGGTTCGTCCGCGCCATCGACGACCCGTCGGTCGCCCCGCTGACCGGTAACCTGCGCGACCTGCTCGACTCGCTGGTCGAGATCGGCCTGGGCTACCTCAGCCTGGACCGCGAGTCCGCCACCCTCTCCGGCGGCGAGGCGCAGCGGGTGAAGATGGTCCGGCACCTCGGTTCCAGCCTCTCCGACGTCACGTACGTCTTCGACGAACCGACGGTCGGCCTGCACCCGCACGACATCGCCCGGATGAACGACCTGCTGCTGCGCCTGCGCGACAAGGGCAACACGGTGCTGGTCGTCGAGCACAAGCCCGAGACGATCGCCATCGCCGACCACGTGGTCGACCTCGGGCCCGGGGCCGGCACGGCGGGCGGCCGGATCTGCTTCACCGGTGACGTCGCCGGCCTGCGCCGCTCCGACACCCTCACCGGCCGGCACCTCGACCACCGGGTACGCCTGCGCGAGCACGTACGCCGGCCGTCCGGCCAGCTGTCGATCCGCAACGCCGACCTGCACAACCTGCGCGAGGTCGACGTCGACATCCCGCTGGGGGTGCTGACCGTGGTGACCGGGGTGGCCGGCTCCGGCAAGAGCTCACTGATCCACGGCTCGCTGCACCGCCGCGACGGCGTGGTGGTCGTCGACCAGTCGCCGATCCGGGGTTCCCGGCGCAGCAACCCGGCCACCTACACGGGCCTGCTGGACCCGATCCGTGCCGCCTTCGCCAAGGCCAACGGGGTCAAGGCGGCGCTGTTCAGCGCCAACTCCGAAGGCGCCTGCCCCACCTGCAAGGGCATCGGCCTGGTCTACACCGACCTGGCGATGATGGCCGGCGTCGCCTCGGTCTGCGAGCGGTGCGAGGGGCGGCGCTTCACCGACGAGGTGCTCACCTACCACCTGCGCGGGAAGAACATCAGCGAGGTGCTCGCGATGCCGGCCACGGAGGCCCGGGACTTCTTCCCCGGCGGCCCCGCCCGGGCGATCCTCGACCGGCTGGTCGACGTCGGGCTCGGCTACCTCACCCTGGGCCAGCCGCTCAACACGCTCTCCGGCGGCGAGCGGCAGCGGCTCAAGCTGGCCATCCGCATGGCCGACAGCGGGAGCACGTACGTCCTGGACGAGCCGACCACCGGCCTGCACCTGGCCGACGTGGACCAACTGCTCGCCCTGCTGGACCGGCTGGTCGACGCCGGCAACACCGTCGTCGTCATCGAGCACCACCAGGCGGTCATGGCGCACGCCGACTGGCTGATCGACCTCGGTCCGGGGGCGGGACACGACGGCGGCCGGATCGTCTTCACCGGCACGCCGGCCGATCTGGTCGCCCACGGCGACACGCTGACCGCCCGTCACCTGCGCGAGTACGTGGGCCGCTGAGCCACCGGCCGGACGGGGGCGGCGACCCTCCGGACGCCACCCCGGGGCCGGTCACGCCCGGGGCCGGTCACGCCCGGCCCCGGATCGCATCGCCCTCCGGCCCGGATCGCATCGCCCCCGGCCGCCCGGGTCCACGTCCCCCGGCTGCCTGGCCTGGGGCGGTGCCCGGGGTCGTCCCCCGGGCGGTCAGCGTCCCGACACGGGGACCGCCCGGGCGGACGGCGCCGCCAGCCGGCGCGCCCAACGCCGTAACGGCGACACCGACGCCGCGACCGGAGTGAGCAGCCCGACGATGATCAGCAGGGCGTCGAAAAAGAGCGTGGCGAGTACGACGAGAACGGCCAGCGACGCCACGGTGCGGGCGGTCACCGACGCCGGGCGGGCCGGCGCCCGGTGGGCGCCGTGGTGGCGGACGGGGATGCGGGGTGGAGCCATGGTGCCTGGTACCTGCCTCGGAGATCGAGGTGCGGCGCCACTCATACCCCCCGTGAGCTGCCCAAACACGTCCGATGACAAGCACCACAACCCGACGCGCCCGCCTGCCCGGCGGGGCAGTCGCCACTGCGGTGCCCCCGGTGCGGGCGCGGTGCGCGGCTCCGGCGCGGTGCGCGGCTCGGGCACGGTGCGCGGCTCGGGCACGGTGCGTCAGGTTAGGCGGCGCAGCCAGCGACGCTGCCAGGGCGTCTCCACGGCCCGCGGGCGGTAGGTGGCGCGCACCCAATCCACCGCCCGCTCGGGCGGCAGCCCGTCGAGGATCGCCAGCGCCGCCAGCGCGGTGCCCGTACGCCCGGTGCCGCCCCGGCAGGCCACCTCCACCCGCTCGCCGCCGTGGGCGCGGCGCAGCGCCTCAGTCAGCGCGTCGACCGCGTCCGCCCGGTCGACCGGGACCCAGAAGTCGGGCCACCGGATCCGCCGGTGCGGCCAGGCGGGCGTTGGCCCGGGGGCCAGCAGCAGGGCGAAGTCGGCGGGCGACGCCTCGTCCGCGATCCGCCGCCCCCGTACCCGCGCCCCACTCGGCAGTGAGACGACCCCCACTTGCTCGCCCCACGCCCGTACATCACTCATCCCCCCATCCTCACGTCCACCCCGCTCCCCCGCCGCCCCGCCTCACCCCCCTCACCTCAATCCCCACGTTGATCATGAAGTTATCGACGAATTCGATCGCCAAAAGTGGCAACAACTTCATGATCAACGGCGGGGGGTGGGGGGCGTGGGAGGGGGTCAGGGTGGGGGTGGGGTTTTCGGGCGGGCGCGGAGGTGGGCGCGTTCGCCCTGTCTGCCGAAGAGGCTGAGGAACTCGACCGGCTCGGCGTCGGCCGACCCGAACCAGTGCGGTACGCGGGTGTCGAACTCCGCCGCCTCCCCCGGCGTGAGCACGAGGTCCTGGTCGCCGAGGACGACCCGCAGCCGCCCGTTGAGAACGTAGAGCCACTCGTAGCCCTCGTGGGTCTGCGGATCGGGCTCCGCTCTGCGACCGCCGCCCGGGATCACCAGCTTGTACGCCTGGATGCCGCCGGGCCGGCGGGTCAGGGGCAGCATGGTCATCCCGTGGCGGGTGACCGGGCGCAGGTGGACGCGCGGGTCGCCGGTGGACGGGGCGTCGACGAGTTCGTCGAGCGTGACGCCGTGCGCCCTGGCCAGCGGGAGGAGCAGTTCGAGGGTGGGCCGGCGGGAACCGGACTCCAGCCGGGAGAGCGTGCTCACCGAGATGCCGGTCGCCGCCGACAGGTCGGCCAGGGTGGTCTCCCGCTGCCGGCGCAGCGCGCGCAGCCGGGGACCGACCGCGCCGAGCGCCTGGTCCAGGTCGTCGTCCATGCCGCCATCTTGCCACTGTGGCAACAATGTTTGCCACCGCGGCGGCGGCGACCGCATCGTGGTCGCGGGAGGTGGTCACGGTGACCGAACAGTTGGATGGCAGCTACGACGTGGTGGTGGTCGGAGGTGGCGCCGCGGGGTTGAGCGGGGCGCTGACGCTGGCCCGGGTACGACGATCGGTGGTGGTGCTCGACTCGGGCGCGCCGCGCAACGCCCCGGCCGAGGGCGTGCACGGGCTGCTGGCCCGCGAGGGGATCCGGCCGGCCGAGCTGCGGGAACGCGGCCGGGCGGAGGTACGTGGCTACGGCGGCCGGGTGGTGACCGGCGAGGTCGCCGCCGTGGCTCGCGACGACGACGGCTTCACGGTGACGCTGGCCGACGGTCGGACGGTCCGCGCGCGCCGGCTGCTGGTGGCCACCGGGCTGGTGGACGAGTTGCCGGACGTCCCGGGGCTGCGGGAGCGCTGGGGCAGGGACGTGCTGCACTGCCCGTACTGCCACGGCTGGGAGGTCCGCGACCGGGCCATCGGCGTGCTGGCCAGCGGGCCGTTCTCGGTGCACCAGGCGCTGCTGTTCCGGCAGTTGAGCGCCGACGTCACGTACTTCCCGCACACCATGGCGCTCTCCGCCGAGCAGGCGGAGCAGCTGGCGGCCCGGGAGATCCGCGTGGTCGACGGCGAGGTCGCGTCCCTGGAGGTCGCGGAGGACCGCCTCGTGGGCGTACGGCTGGGCGACGGCACTCTCGTGCGCCGGGAGGCCCTGGCCGTCTCGTCGCGGATGGTGGCGCGCGCCGGCTTCCTCGCGGCGCTCGGGCTGCGGCCCTCGGCACACCCGGCGGGGGTCGGCGAGCACGTCCCCTCCGACGCGACGGGCCGCACCGACGTGCCCGGGGTGTGGGTCGCCGGCAACGTCACCGATCCGGCGGCCCAGGTCGGTGCCGCCGCGGCAGCCGGCGTGGTCGTCGCGGCCCAGATCAACGCCGATCTCGTCGCCGAGGAGACCCGACGGGCCGTCGCCGTCCGCCGCGCCCCGTTCTCCGCGCGCTCGGAGGCGGCACTCTGCGAGCAGGTGGTGGGCGACCGTCGCCACGGCCTGTGACGTCCCGACAGGCACCGGTGGGCCGTCCCGCCGGGAGCGCGGAGACTCTGGCGGTGCACGGCGACCCAGCCGAAAGGCGGCCCGACGCGGGCGCGGCGGCTCAGGTGGGCGGCGGGCCGACGCGGGCGCGGGCCTTCCTGGCGCACGCGTCGAGCACGAGACGGGAGTCCAGCCCGAGGCTCTCGATGGCGACCAGCGCGGTGAACGCCGCGTCCGCCAGTTCCGCCGCCACGTCCTCGCGGCTGTGCGTGACACCCTTGCGCGGGTTCTGGCCGAGCAGACCGATCCAGGCGCTCGCCGCCTCCCCCGCCTCCTCGGTCAGCTTGAGGATCCGGCAGGTCATTTCGGTCTGTCCGGTGCCGTTGGCGGCGTCCAACCAGCCGCGCGAGGCCCGGACCGCGTCCCAGATCGACTCGTCCACGCGACCAGTGAACCGGACGGAGGTCACGGTCCGTATCGCGGGACGGTTGGCGGGTAACCGGGTCCGGGTGATAGCAACAGGGACTAGCAGCAGCAAGCGAAGGGACGTGTCGTATGCCGGAGACCGTGGAGACGGTGTTCACCAGCGTGGTCGCCCGCAATCCGGGCGAGCCGGAATTCCACCAAGCGGTACGCGAGGTGCTGGAGAGCATCGGCCCGGCACTGGCCAGACACCCCGAGTACGCCGAGGCGCGGATCATCGAGCGGATCTGCGAGCCGGAGCGGCAGGTCATCTTCCGGGTGCCGTGGGAGGACGACCGCGGTCGGATCCAGGTCAACCGGGGCTTCCGGGTGGAGTTCAACAGCGCGCTCGGCCCGTACAAGGGCGGGCTGCGCTTCCACCCGTCGGTCTACCTGGGGATCGTGAAGTTCCTGGGCTTCGAGCAGATCTTCAAGAACGCGTTGACCGGGCTGTCGATCGGTGGCGGCAAGGGCGGCGCGGACTTCGACCCGAAGGGTCGCTCGGACCGGGAGGTGATGCGGTTCTGCCAGAGCTTCATGACCGAGCTGTACCGGCACATCGGCGCGGATACCGACGTGCCGGCCGGGGACATCGGCGTGGGCGGCCGGGAGATCGGTTACCTGTTCGGCCAGTACAAGCGGATCACCAACCGGTACGAGTCGGGGGTGCTCACCGGCAAGGGCCTGGCGTACGGGGGCGCGCAGGTGCGCCGGGAGGCGACCGGCTACGGGGCGGTCTTCTTCACCGACGAGATGCTCCGGCAGACCGGGGACAGCCTGGAGGGCAAGCGGGTCGTGGTCTCCGGCTCCGGCAACGTGGCGATCTACGCGATCGAGAAGGTGCACCAGCTCGGCGGGCGGGTGGTCGCCTGCTCCGACTCGTCCGGCTACGTCCTCGACGACAAGGGCATCGACCTGGAGCTGCTGCGGGAGCTGAAGGAGCAGCGCCGGGCCCGGCTCGACGACTACGCCCGGCACGTGCCGCACGCGGTGGCGGTCTCCGGCCGTACCGTCTGGGAGGTGCCCTGCGAGCTGGCGCTGCCGTGCGCGACGCAGAACGAGATCGGCGGCGCGGAGGCCGCGGCGCTCGTGGCCGGCGGCTGCGTCGCGGTGGTGGAGGGCGCGAACATGCCCACCACGCCGGAGGCGGTACGCATCCTCGGCCGGGCCGGGGTGCGCTTCGCGCCGGGCAAGGCGGCCAACGCCGGCGGGGTGGCGGTCAGCGCGCTGGAGATGCAGCAGAACGCCAGCCGGGACTCGTGGACGTTCGCCGAGTCGGAGCAGCGGCTGCGCGACATCATGCGGAACATCCACGACCGCTGCTGGAGCACGGCCGAGGAGTACGGGCTGCCCGGCGACTACGTGGCCGGGGCCAACATCGACGGGTTCCGCCGGGTGGCGGAGGCGATGCTGGCCCACGGCCTGATCTGACGGGGCGACCGGTCAGTCTCGGCAGCGCCGGCGCTGCCCACCCGGGGACGACGCGCGTCGTCCCCGCCCCGGCAGCGCCGGCGGCTCAGAAGCTGCTGACCAGCTTCACGAACGCCTCGTTGATCATGGCGGGGTCGGTGGCGTCGAACGCCTTGCCCGACGACGCCTTGGCGATCCGGTCCAGCGTGGCGAAGTCCGAATCCCCGTCGAAGGCGATGCAGAAGACCTTCACCGGGCGCCGCGGGTCCAGGGCGACGTCGGCGAGCAGCCGGGCCAGGTCGTTGTCCCGGGCGTACTCGTTCTTGCCGTCGGTCAGCACCACGACGGCGTTGATCCGGTCCGGGTCGTACCGGTCGAGCAGCTGCCGGTGGGCGGCCCGGACCGTCGCGTAGAGCGCGGTGTCGCCCGCGACGTGCAGGCCGGCGATCCGGCTGTTGATCCGCTTCTGGTCGAAGTCGCCGAGCCGGACCTCCTCCCGGTACGGGCCGTCGGGCCGCTTCGAGGTCTCCGAGGAGAACGACCAGAGCCCGACCCGGTCCTCGGAGTTGAGCAGCGCGAGCCCCTTGACCGCCGCCGCCGACGCGACCTGGAAGCGGGTGCTGTCGCCGACCCGTTCCTGCATCGACCCGGAGGTGTCCAGGGCGATCAGGATGTTGGCCTTCTTGCGCAGCGTGCTCCAGTCGTCCAGCATCGCCTCGACCACTCCCGGGTTCGGCGGCGCGAAGTAGGTCAGCCCGCCCGTGGGCTCGGCGCCGACGCTGGCGAGCAGCTCCGCCGAGGCCCGCCGCTCGTGGTCGCGGAAGCCGAGGCGGTCGAAGCTCGCCTGCTGGTCGTCCGCGGTCAGGAACTTCAGGAAGTCGGCCGCCGCCACGCGCTGCCGTTCGTCGGCGGAGGGGAGCACCACGAACGGGTGGTCCAGGTTGAAGGTGCCCTCCTTCGGGTGGACGGCGACCAGCGGCACCTTCGGCCGCGGGCCCCGCTCCTGGCCCTCCTGCCTCGGGCTCAGCCCGCCCTCGTTGTAGAGGTGGACCAGTTCCTCCTGCATGACGATGGCGCTCATGTCGCCGGCGCCGGCGCCCGTGCCGGCCAGGTCGGCCTCGGCGAGGTCGCGCAGCAGTTCCACCGAGTCGTCGCTGTAGTGCGACACGTTGGCCTCGATCTGCCGGACGAACCGGGTCACCTTCGGATCCGCCAGGTCCGACGTGGTGAGGTCGCTGGAGCGCTGCGCGGCGGCGTAGTAGGTGGCGATGGTCGCCGCCAGCCCCGAGGTCGAGAGGTTCGGGTTGTCCTTGCCGAAGGTGAACCGGCCCCACTCCGGTTTGCCGAAGCCCGCCCAGCCCTGCCGCCCGGAGAGGCCGAGGATCTCCCCCCAGCCCAACGGCCCGCGCTGGCGTACCAGCTCGCCCTTGGGCTGCGGCATCGCGATAACAAGCGGGCTGTTGGCGATCGACGGGTAGCGGCCCGGGGTCTGCGGTGCCCGCCCGGCGGCCTCGTCGAGCAGCCGCAGCTGGCCCGTCCACAGGCTCGACGTCGGCAACCAGACCTGCGGCTGCGGCAGGCCGGTGCCGCTCCACCCGGCGGCCAGCACCTCGGTGGCCTTGCCCGAGTTCAGGGCGCTGACGTGCACCTGGGCGCAGCCGCCGCCGTCGAGCGACCGGTCGCTGTCGTTGTACCGCTTCGCCAACTCGACCAGCAGCGCCGCCTTCTCGGTCGAGGAGTTCACGTCCAGGCGGACGGCACAGTCGGCCCGGGGCCGGTCGGTGCCCGCGTCCCGCTGCCGGACGAGCACGAACGCCCCGACGATGACCAGCAGCCCGGCGGTGACGGCCGCGGTGTACGGCAACCACTGTCGTGCGCGCAGCGGGGCTGGGGCCATGGCGACGTCCTCCTCGGCGGTCAACTGGTGGCAGTCAACCTATCGGTGCGGTGCCACCGGCAACGCCCGACCCGGCGTCCGGGACGAACCGCCCCCGCCCATCCGCGCCCCCGCGGGTCAGGGGCGGCCGGAGCGGCCGCCGAGCGCCGTCGCGACCAGCAGCCGAACCGCGTAGACCACGACGAAGGTGGCCGCCCCGGTCGCCGCGGCCGCCTCCACCGCGCTCGACGCGACGTAGCCGGCCGCGGCGCCCACCGAGCCGAGGAAGATCGCGGTCGAGATGCCCCAGGCGTCGGTCGACTCACGACGGAGCCGCCGCCCCCAACCGCCGCCCGCCTGGCCGGCGGGCGCGGAAGCCGTGGACGGGCGCTGCGACGTCTGTTCAAGGCGCGTCGGCGCCGTCGGTTCCGGCCGGTCCGGCGGCGGATCCGACGCGGTACGGGGCAACGGCAGCGGCTGGCCCGGCGTCGGCGCGCCGGCGGTCTCGTTGCCGAGTTGGAGCACGGTCTCCCGGCGCAGCGGGCCCGCGTCCCGGACGTCCTGCCCGAGCAGCCGCATCAGCACCTCTTCGGCCTCCGGCCGCTCCGCCGGATCCTTGGCCAGGCACTGCCGGATCAGCTCGTCGAGGCCCGGTGGCAGCGCAGGCAGGTCGGGCGGCTCGTTGAGCACCCGGTGCATCACCGCGAAGAGCGAGTCGGTGCCGAACGGCGGCCGGCCCCCGGCGGCGAAGGCGATGGTGGCGGCCCAGGCGAAGACGTCGCAGGGTGGCCCGATCGAGTCGTTGCGGAACCGCTCCGGGGCCATGTACGCGGTGGTCCCCAGCACCCGGCTGGTGACCGTCTCGGTGACGCCCAGGGCGCGGGCGATGCCGAAGTCGATCACGCGGGGGCCGTCACGGCCGAGCACCACGTTGTCGGGCTTCAGGTCGCAGTGCACGACGTCGCAGCGGTGGATCGCGGCGAGCGCGGTGGCCGTACCGACGGCGAGGCGGTGCAGCGCGTTGCCGGCGACCGGGCCCTGCTCGCGGACGTGCCGGTAGAGGGTCGGGCCCTCGATGAACTCGCTGACCACGTAGGGGCGTTCGCCGTCAACCTCGGCGAAGAGCACCTGCGCGGTGCAGAACGGCACGACGCGGCGCGCCGCGGCGATCTCCTTCATGAACTGCGACCGCGCCCGCAGGTCGCTGAGGTCGATGTTGATCATCTTGACGGCCACCTGGTGGCCCTGGTCGTCCTCGCCGAGGTAGACCACGCCCTGGCCGCCCGCGCCCAGCCGACCGAGCAGCCGGTAGGGGCCGGCGGTCACCGGGTCGTGCGTCCACAGTGGCGCCAACCCCGGCACCGGCGAGCCGGCCAGTCCTGTCATCCCGACTCCATCGCTGTCGTGTCCCCGGCCACCCGGCAGCGGAGGACACGGTCATGGTGCCATGCCGCCGCCTGCTGGCCGAGGGGTGCCCGGACGGACGGACGGCCGGCCTCCCCCCGGGCGGGCCGCGGCGGATCGGGTGGGCCTCGGCGGATCGGGTGGGCCGACGCGGCGGGACGACCGAGGCGGTACGGGACGAGCTGGCGCCCGTCGGAGGATCTCCGACGGGCGCCAGCCGTTCCGCGGTGTCCGGGCACTGCCCGAAGGGGAGCTTCACCGTCAGCGCGCGGCTCCCATGCCGAAGCGGTGGCGCTTGCGCCAGACCAGCGACAGCAGCAGGAGCACCGCGCCGGCGCCGACGAGGCCGCCGCCGAACTTCATCGGGGTGCTCAGGCTGTCGCCCGTGACGGGCAGCGGCGGCGTGTGCTTCTTGAGCACGGTCAGCGTCGCGGTCGCCACCCGGTGGTACGTCTGGCCTTCGGCCCGGAAGGTGTACGTGCCGTGGTGACGCGGCGTGTAGGTGGTGCGGAAGTAGCCGTCGTCGTCAGCCGTGACCTCCAGGGTCCTGGGGTTCGGCTGCGGTGCCTGCTGGAACGAGACCGGCGCCATGGCGACGATCTCGCCGTCGCTGCGGCGGGCCTGGTCGGCGCCCGGCACGGCGGCGGCGAGCGGCGACGTGCTGACGGTGATGATCACCGTCTCGCCCGGCCCCCAGCCCTTGCCGATCAGGGTGGCGGTCTGGCCGACCACGACGGTCGGCGGCTTCACGGTGAGCGTCGGGGTGCCGCCCGGCGGGTAGACCGGTGGTTGTGGCTTTCCGGTGCCCGGCGTCGGCTGCGGCTGCGCCGCCCCCGCTGCGGTCGGCACGGCCAGCACGGCCAGACCGACCGTGAGCGCCATGATGATGCGGGATAGCCGCATGATTGGTTCCCTCCTACTGATCACAGCTTGGTGCGGAAACAACTTGGGTGGTCCATGGAGTGGCGGTGGGGGTCAGCCACAGCTCGGCGGTACCGACGCCGGTGGTCGCCGTCAGGACGGTGACCTCCAACGTGCGGGAGCCCCCCGGGCCGACCTCGACGTTGGCCGTGCTCACCTGGCGGCGCCGTTCGGTGCCGCTGCCCACCGCCGTCTCGACGCCGTCCAGACGGGCGGCGAGCACCGCCCCGCCGGCGGGGCTGTGCACCGACACCAACGTGCGGACGGTGTACGGGTCACCGGCCAGACCGAGGCCGAGGACCGACTCGCTGAGGCCCGACTTCGGCGCCGACGAGTGCAGGGTGACCCGGAGTCGGAGCTCCCGGCGGCCGTCGGGCCGGCAGTCGCCGACCGCCAGGGTCGCCGACGGCCGGAGGTAGTAGCCGAGCTTCGCGCCGCTGCCGTCGTTGAGGAACACGCCGACCGTGGGCACGGTGTCCTTCTCCGGAAGCGCCCCGGCCAACCGGCTGTCGCCGATCTTCCGTTGCTCTTCGTGTCGGGCACTCCAGAACAATATCCGGCGTTCAGTGACAGCACGGTCAAATGAGGACAATAACGCCTTCGGGTCCACATTCTTCGTGACCAGCGCGTCGAACACGGCGGCGGCGGAGGCGGCGAAGAAGGCGTCCTGTTCCTCGTTGTCCATCCGCTGGTAGCTGTCGCTGAGCACCGTCTGCACGACCTTCTCGGCGGCCAGCGGGACACCCCCCGGCACCATCACCGGCCCGGTGGCCTTGAGCAGGTACGACAGCACCACCGGGTCGACGGCGAGCACCCCGTCCACGGTGGTGCCCGTACGCTGGCGGAACATCTCCCGGTAGAGGGCGGCGGCGGTCGGGAAGTGCGGGGTGAGGTTGACGTCGGCCGGATAGATCCCGGGCAGGTCGGCCCAGAGGCTGCGCACCTCGGCGGGCACCTTCAACGGCGGCTGGAACCGGCCCAGCGTGCTGCTGGTGCCCTGCCGCCCCATCCGGACCCGACCGTCGGCCGCGTGGATGACCGCGTACGCGCCGATCATCCCGCCGGTGGCGCGCAGCTCGGCGGGGTTCTGGGAGACCACCAGGTAGGTGCGGGGGCCGTCGGCGCCCAGCAGCGCCGGCAGCAGCCGGCTGGCCTCGTCCGCGGCGGCGGTCAGGCCGGCCAGCCGGTCGATCTCGCCCCGCAGGTCGCCGAGCGCCTGTCGGACCTGACCGACCAGGCCCTCGGTGGGCACCGTCGCGAGGCTGTCCCGGGCACCCTGCACCGTGGCGTTGACCCTGGCCAGCTCGGCCGACAGGGCCCGCAGCCGACCCACGTCCAGCCGCCCGCCCGCCGGCACCAGGCTGGTCAGGTCGGCGCGCAGCAACGGCGGGAACGCCTGCCGGGCCAGGTCGTCGATGGCCACCGAGATCTGCCGGACGGCCGCCAGGTTGTCCCCCGCGTACGGGGCGTGCCGACCGACCCACCAGCCGGGGTCGCCGGTCGCCGCCCGGGCGCTGCCGGACTGCGCCTGGAGCGCCGCGAGGGTGCGCTGCGCCCGGGCGGTGTCACCGCCGACCACCTGGGCGCTGAGCTCCCGGGCCAGGCCGGCGGCGTTGAGCAGGTGGGCGCGGGCCTGCCAGCCCCGGAAGCCCACCCAGCCACCGGTCAGCAGCAGCAGCGAACCCACCACGAGGGCGGCGAGCAGGGCCCGGCGCAGCTGCCGCCGCCGGCGGGAACGACCACGCCGTCGACGCGGTCTCGCGCTCTCCGTCACACCACACGTCCTTCCTGGGGAACGGCGGGCGGACCCCGTTCCGCTGCCGCTCCACACTGCTAACGATCGTTTTCGCCCGAAGATGACGCGGTTGACCGGTATGCGAGCCCCGCTCGCCGTTCACCGGGCGCCGGGGCGCTCGGCGGCCGCCTCGTACAGCAGCCGTTCGATCCGGTCCACACCCGCCGACATCGACATCTCCCGCAGGTACGCCTCCCGGCCGCGCCGGCCCATGTCCGCCCGGGCGGGCGGCGGGATGGTGGCGGCCAGCCAGAACCGGTCGGCCAGGCTCGCCCAGTCCCCCGGCGGGCAGGAGAGCCCCGCCCGGGCCCGTTCCACCAGGTCCGCGGTGTCACCGCCGGCGGAGGCCACCACGGGCACGGCGCAGGAGAACGCCGCCTGGAGCTTCGCCGGCAGGGTGCTGCGCAGCTCGGGCAGGTCCCGCAGCATGACGAGCTGGTAGTCGGCGGCGGCGTACAGGTCCGGCATGTCCCGCGGGGACCGCCGCTCGACGAAGCGCACGTTCTCGGCCCGCAGGTCGGCGGCGAGCCCCCGCACCCGCCGCTCGTCCGCGCCCGAGCCCACCAGGACGAGGTCCACGGTGTGGTCCAGCGCCGCCGCCGCCCGTACCGCGGTCTCCAGGCCCTGCCGGGCGCCGATGGTGCCGGCGTGCATCACCACGCACCGCTCGTCGCGCCGGACCAGCCGGTGGGCCGCGCGGCTGGGCCGGGCGGGGTGGAAGATCCGCTCGTCGGTCCAGTTGAGCACCACCCGCACCCGGGCCGGGTCCACGCCCGCCGTCACGACCCGCTCGCGCAGCGACGGCGCGGCGACCGCGATCCCGTCCGCGGCCCGGTAGACCCGCGCCATCGCGGCGGCGATCCGCCCGGCCCACCGCCCGTTCTCGGCCCCGACCGGATCGTCCTCCGCCCAGACGTCCTGCACGTGCACGACGGTCGGCACCCGGCCCAGCAGGCGGAGCAGGCCCGCCGCGGCGAAGGCGTTCGCCGGCGGCAGGTGGACGTAGAGGGCGTCGACGTCGGCCAGGAACCACCGCCCGGTCACCGTCGCGCTGCCGGCGAACGACAGGTGGCCGGCCATCCGGCCGCGGAGCGACCCGTCCCCGGCGGAGTAGCGCGGGACCCGCCGGACCGTCAGCCGCTCGCTGTGGGTCTCGTACCGCCAGCGCTGCCGCCAGCCCGGGTAGACGTGGCCGCCGGGATAGTCGGGGAAGCCGGTCAGCACCTTCACCTCGTGCCCCCGCACGGCGAGTTCCTCGGCGAGACTGCCCGGGATGAACGCCGGCTCGGGCGGGAAGTGGTAGGACAGGATCCCGATCCTCACCGACCCACCTCCGTCCGGCCTGGACTCCTCGGCGCGGCACCGTGCCGTGGAGTCGTCCGGCCCGCGTACGATGCCGACATCCCCTCCACGTCCGGCCGGCTCCGACGGCCGGCGGCCGACGCGGCGCCACCGTCCGCGACGGCACCGACGAGAGGGGTCCGCATGGTCGACCGGATGTTGTTCGTCTGCCACGCCAACCTGTGCCGGTCACCGATGGCCGAGTACATCGCCCGTCGCCTGCTGGCCGGGCGCGCAGTGACGGTCGCCAGCGCCGGCACGGACGCCGTCGACGACCTGCCGATGCACCCGCACGCGGCGGGCCTGGCGGCCGAGACCGGCGGGGATCCCACCGACTTCCGCAGCCGGCGGCTGCGTCCGGAGCACCTGGCCGGGGCGACACTGGTGCTCACGGCCACGCGCCGCCAGCGCTCGGTCTGCACCGCCCTCGCGCCGGCCGCGCTGCACCGGACGTTCACCCTCCGCCAGTTCGGCCGGCTGGCCTCGGCCGCCGACCCCACGACGGATCCGGCCGACGGTCCCCTGCGGGCGGCGGTCGAGGCGGCCGCCCGCGCCCGGGGGCGGCTGCAACCCGCCACCGGGGACGCGGACGACCTGCGGGACCCGATCGGTGGCACCGTCGCCGACTTCCGACGCTGCGCGGAGGAGATCGAACGGTCGATGCGACCCCTCGCGGCGCTCATCGCGACAGCCGGGTGAGTTCCTGCGTACGGTCGCTGACGACGCCGTCGACCCGCTCCGCGTGCCGGGCGGACGGGGTCGCGTCGGCCGGCACCTCCGGAGTCGCGGCGGCGGCGACCACCCGGTAGGCCTCGTACTGGTACGCCTCCGCCTTGGCCACCTTCGCCATGTTCAGCACGCAGCCGAGCAGCCGGACGGAGACCGAGTTCAGGGCCCGGGCGGCCTGCGCCACCTGGCTGCGGGAGGTGCGGCCCTGCTGGGAGACCAGGAGCGCGCCGTCGGCCTGCACGGCCACCACCACGCCGTCGGTCACGGCCAGCAGCGGGGCGGTGTCGATGATGACGATGTCGGCGGACTCCCGCAGGGCGAGCAGCAGGTCGGCCATCGCCTTCGACCCGAGCAGCTCGCTGGGGTTGGGCGGCGCCGAGCCGCTCGGGAGCACCAGCAGGGACTTGTCGCCCCAGCGCTGCACCACGTCACCGACCTGGACGTCGCCGACCAGCACGTCGGTGAGTCCGATGCCCGCGTCGAGCCCCAGGTAGTCGGCGACCTTCGGGCGGCGCAGGTCGGCGTCGACCAGCAGCACCCGCCAGCCAGCCTCGGCCAGGGCGATCGCCAGGTTGCAGGAGAGCGTGGTCTTGCCCTCGCCCTGCAGGGCACTGGTGACCGCGATGACGCGGGCAGGCTCGTGCACGTCGACGAAGCGCAGGTTGGTGCGCAGCTTGCGCACCGCCTCGGCCCGGGCGGAGTTGGCCGCCTCGCCGACGATCAACGGCTCCGACTTCGCGCTGCTCTCGAAGGGGATCTCGCCGAGCAGTGGGCTGCCGGTGGTGCGCCGGAGGCCGGCGGCGTCGCGCAGGCGGACGTCGGCGACGCCCCGCAGGATCGCCAGGCCCACGCCGGCGATCAGGCCGAGCAGCGTACCGACGGCGAAGTTGCGGACCGGCTGCGGCGAGACGGGCGTCGGGGTGACCCGGGGCCCGCTGACGACCTCGATCCTGATCGGGCCGGCCTTGCCGTCCTGGGTCGTCTCCACCTTCTGCACCAGCTGGACGAACTGGGCGGAGAGCACCTCGGTGACCTTCAGGGCCCGGCTCTGGTCCGTGTCGGTCACCGACGCGCGCAGCAGCACGGTGCCGGTCTCGGTGGAGGTGCTGACCCGGCGCTGGACCTGCTCGGCGGTGAGCCCGACCGGAGCCTCGGCGACCACGCTCTGCGCGAGGCGGTCGCTGGTCAGCAGTTCCGCGTAGGACTTGACCCGCTGCTGGAGGAAGAGGCCGCCCTGGTAGGCGTCGGTGACGCCCTGGGTGGGCGTGGTGACGAAGAAGGTCACCGAAGCGACGTAGCGGGGCTGCGCCCGGACGGTGACGAGGGCGGTGACGCCGAGCGCGACCATGACGGTGAGGAGCACGATCCACCAGTGCCGGCGCACGAGGCGGAGTTGGCGGTACAGGTCCATCAGGCGCGCCTCCGTACCAGGCCGGTAACGCCAAAGAACTTCACGAAAACCCCCAAGGTCGACTTAATCTCGTGAAACCATTAAAGCGACTCATACGCCTTATGTCCCGAGTTACGTATTTTCACCCCTTGACATATGCGCCCAACCCACCACCGGACAAACGGGCGGACGGCGTCCCGGGTGGCGGGGAGAAGGCGACCGGACGTGACGACGCCGGCAATCGCCCCTCCCGGCTCGCCGGTCGCGGCGGCGCTGGATAGGGTCGACAACGGTGTGCCGGGAAGCCTGGTCGGCGTCGACCCCCTGCTGCCCGAGACAAGGTGACTCCCGCGCATGACCGACCGCGCCCCGCACGCCGACCGCCCCCGCCCGCCCCGCCGCTTCTTCTCGCGTACGTCCTGGCCGGAGGCCCGGTTCCTGGCCGACGTGCTGCGGACCGAGACCGTCGGCGGCGGCCTCCTGCTGCTCGGCGCGGTGGTCGCGCTGGTCTGGGCCAACTCGCCCTGGGGCCCCTCCTACGCCGCCCTCGGCGCGTGGGTGCCCTGGCCGGGCGGGGCGGCCCTGCACCTGGACCTGGACCTGGCCGGCTGGGCGGCCGACGGCCTCCTGGCGATCTTCTTCTTCGTCGTCGGGCTGGAACTCAAGCGGGAGTTCGTCGCGGGCGGACTGCGCGACCCGCGCCGGGCGGCACTGCCCGTGGTCGCGGCGGTCGGCGGCATGGCCGCGCCCGCCCTGATCTACCTCGGGATCAACCTCGCCGCCGGCGGGGACGGGCTGCGGGGGTGGGCCATCCCCACCGCGACGGACATCGCCTTCGCCCTCGCCGTGCTGGCGGTCATCGGCTCGCACCTGCCGCAGGGCCTGCGTGCCTTCCTGCTCACTCTCGCGGTGGTCGACGACCTGCTCGCCATCACCATCATCGCGATGTTCTACACCGCCGACTTCAGCCCGCTGCCGCTGCTCGCCTCGCTGGCCCCGATCGCCGTCTTCGGCCTGCTCGTGCAGCGGCGCAGGACGTGGTGGTGGGCGCTGATCCCGCTCGCCGTCACGGCCTGGGCCCTCATGCACGCCTCCGGGGTGCACGCCACCGTGGCGGGCGTCCTGCTGGGCTTCACCGTGCCCGTCCTGCGGGGCAGGGCCGGCGACCCGCAGGGGCTCGCCGCGCACCTGGAGCACCGCTGGCGCCCCATCTCCGCCGGGCTCGCCGTGCCCGTCTTCGCGTTCTTCGCCGCCGGGGTCTCGCTGCGGGGCGCCGACCTGGGCGCGGTCGTCACCGACCCGATCGTGATCGGCGTCGTCGCCGGCCTCGTGCTCGGCAAGGCCCTCGGGATCTTCGGCTCGACGTTCCTGCTCGCCCGGTTCACCCGCGCCCAGCTCGACGAGGACATCACCTGGACGGACCTGCTCGGCGTGGCGCTGCTCGCCGGGATCGGGTTCACCGTCTCCCTGCTGATCGGCGAACTCGCGTTCGGCCCCGGCAGCGCCGCCGCCGACAACGTCAAGGCGGCCGTGCTGAGCGGCTCGGTGATCTCCGCGTTGCTCGCCACGGCCGTGCTGGTGCGACGCAACGCCGCCTACCGGCGGATCGCGGCGGCGGAGCGGGTGGACGCCGACCGCGACGGCGTGCCGGACGTCTACCAGCGCGGGCAGGGCTGAGCCGGCCGCCGTGCCGGGCCGGTCGCCGGCCTGCCGTTACTGCTGGCGGTGCCGGCCCGGCGTTGTTCAGCCGGCCCCGTCCGGCGCCGGCGTCGTTCAGCCGGCCGCGTCCGGCGCCGGCGCGGGCGGATGTCGGAGCCGCCCCGGCGGTCCGGCCGGCCCGCTGGCGGTGAGCGCGGCCCAGAGCAGCCGGCGCAGCAGGACGATCGCCGCCGCGGCGGCCAGGGCCGTCCAGCCCTGGCCGCCGGCCAGCCGCAGCAGCCCGGCGGCGGTCAGCAGGTCCAGCAGCACCCGCATGGCGCACCGCCAGGAGCCCGTGCCGAGCAGCACCGCCAGCCCGGCCAGGGCGGCGAGTGCGGTGGTGGCGGTGACCAGGGCACGGATCACCGGGCACGCTCCGACTCCCGGACCTGCTGCTGCTCCTGGCGGATCTCCCGGCCCAGGAAGTAGTTCAGCGCGGTCCGGATCGCGGCGATGGCCGCCAGCTGGCCGATCTGGGTGAAGGTCGGCGAGACCGCCGTACGCAGGATGTCCGCCGCGAGTTGGAACTCCAGCCCGAGCGTGAGGAACCGCCCCAGGGAGAGCCGGATCGGGGTGAACACGGCGGCGCTGCGGTGCCGCAGTCCCTCGACCACGAACCGCAGCGCCGCCCACGCCGCCCCGACGAAGATGACCACCGCCCCGGCGACCTCCACCGCCGTGACCAGGCCCTGGTAGCCGTGGCGCAGGATCTCCTCGACGCCCATCGGCTGGCGTTACCCGGCCAGCACGGCGGTAGTCGGCGTCAGGTGAGTTGCGTGACGGCCTCCAGGATCAGCCAGAGCCCGCAGATCGCGAAGAGCACCGCGGCGCCGTACTTGATGGTCTTCTCGGGCAGCCGCTTGCCGAGCATCCGCCCGACGAGGATGGCGAGCGCGTCCGCCGCCACCATGCCGATCGTCGAGCCGAGCCAGGTGCCGAACCAGCCGTACTGGGTGGCGAGGGTGATGGTGGCGAGCATGGTCTTGTCGCCCAGCTCGGCCAGGAAGAACGCGACCGACACCGCGACGATGGCGGACTTGCCGCTCTTCTCGGCCTTGCGCTTCTCCTCCTCAGTGAGCGAGTCACCGCGCAGGGTCCACGCGCCGAAACCGAGGAACGCCACGCCCGCGACGAGCGAGATCCACTCCGTCGGCAGCGCGGCGCCGAGCCCGTAGCCGATCGCCACCGAGGCCAGGTGCACCACGGCGGTGGCGACGGTGATCCCGATCAGGACCGGCACGGTCTTGAAGCGGGTGGCGAAGGTCAGGGCCATCAGCTGGGACTTGTCCCCCAGCTCGGCGACGAAGATGACGCCGAAGCTGACGACCAGCGCGACGAGGAAACCTTCCATGACATCCTTCCGGATCATGCCGGGAGGAGGTACGGGGGCGCCCTCGACCCGGCTGCAACAGCCTGAGTCGAAGGTCTCGCCCGCCTCGGATGACGAGGCCGCGTGGCCGGATGCGGAACGCACCAGTGTGTCGACCACGACATTGGGGGCTACTCCCCTTCGCGTCGCCCAGCCTAGCCGATCACCGATCGGGCCGGCTCCGGCGGGTGAAGATGCTCACCCGCCGGCGACCCCGCCGGTCACCTGGCGCGGCCCCACCGGTCACTCGGCGCGAGCCAGGGTCACGCCGAAGAGGCCGGCCGGATCGGTCCAGAAGTCGTGGGCGGCGAAGCGGGCCGAGCCCAGCTCGGCGGCGATCCCCTCGGGCCGGAACTTCGCCGACACCTCCGTGCGCAGCTCCTCGCCCTCGGCGAAGGTGACCGTCAGGTCCAGCACCCGTACGCGCATCGGCCGCCGCGCCCGCAGCCGCATCTCGATCCACTCCCGCTCGGCGTCCCAGAGCGCGACGTGGGCGAACCCCGCCGGATCGAAGTCGGCGCCCAGCTCCCGGTTGACCACCCGCAGCACGTTGCGGTTGAACTCGGCGGTGACCCCGGCCGCGTCGTCGTACGCCGGCACCACCACCGCCGGGTCCTTGACCAGGTCGGTGCCGATCAGCAGCCAGTCCCCCGGCTCCAGCGCGGCCCGCATCGCGGCGAGGAAGCTCGCCCGCTCGACCGGCAGGAGGTTGCCGATCGTGCCGCCCAGGAAGAGCACCAGCCGGCGCCCACCGGTCGGCAGGCGGTCCAGGTGGCGGGTGAAGTCCCCCACGATGCCGCGCACCCGCAGCCCGGGGTAGTCGGCGGCGATCTCGGCGGTGGACTGCCGCAGCGCGCTGACCGACACGTCCAGCGGCACGAACGTGCCGAGCCCGCCCCGGCGGGTGAACGCGTCCAGCAGCAGCCGGGTCTTCTCCGACGAACCCGAACCGAGCTCGATCAGCGTCTTCGCCCCGGTCAGCTCGGCGATCGTGGCCGCCCGTTCGGCCAGCACCGCGCGCTCGGCCCGGGTCGGGTAGTACTCCGGCAGACGGGTGATCTCCTCGAACAGCTCGCTGCCGCGGGCGTCGTAGAACCACTTGGGGGGCAGCCACTTCTCCTCGGCCGTCAGGCCGGTGCGGACGTCCTCCCGCAGGCTGCGGCCCAGGTCCTGCTCCTCCAGGTGGATCTCCAGCGGCTCCGCGCTCATGTCATCCCCTTCGTCGTCGGGTGGAACGTCCCTGTCGGCCGGCGGTCAGACCTCGGCGAGGGCGCGGACGCGTACCCCCGTCGCGGTGGCCTCCACCAGTTTCCCCTCCGGCACCGCCTGCCAGCCGGGGTCGTCGTCGTGCGGCTCGGACGCCAGCAGCACCGAGGCCGGCGTCGCGCGGATCGACAGCGCGTGCCCGGCCACGCTGGCCACCACGGTGCGCCCGTCGGTGAGCAGCAGGTTGAGCCGGGACCCGGGCGCGGCCCCGGCCACCGCCGTCACGGTCTCGGCGATCGCGCGCGCCGGCTTCACCCCGGCCCGCAGCCGGTGCCGCACCAGCGCCCACACCAGCGCCGAGTCGGTGGCCGCGTCGAGGGTGAGCAGGTCGCGTACGGGCAGGGTGGCGGCGAGCGGGACCATCGAGTCGGGCCAGCCCCGCACCACCCCGTTGTGGCTGAACAGCCACCGCCCCTCGGCGAACGGTGCGGCGGCCCCGTCGAGGACCGCCATGCCCACCGTGGCGGAGCGGACGGCGGCCAGCACCGCGCCGGCCGAGGTGACCTGCGCGAGCTGGGCGATGGTCGGGTCGCTCCAGATCGGCTGCGACCGCCGGTAGCGCACCGGCTCACCGTCGCCCGGGTACCAGCCGACGCCGAAGCCGTCGGCGTTGATCGTCCCGCCGCCGCGCATGTCGCGGGGCGCCCAGGACTGCCGCACGAGCGAGTACGGCGGGTCGAACAGCAGTTCCCGCAGGGTGACCGGCGGCCCCAGGTAGGCCAGGTGACGGCACATCAGGCGGCACCGCCCGGCCCGGCGGGACGACGCGGGCGTCGGCCGCCGATGTCGCCTGGCCCCAAACCCAAACCCAAACTCCGGCCCAAGCTCCGGCCCCGGCCCCGGCCCCGGCCCCGGCCCCGGAGCAGGGTGCCCGGTCGGCGCGCGGCCCGGCCGTCCGGCGGCCCCGTCCTCACGGCTGCGACTCCTCCGGCCGGGCGTCCCGCGCGCAGCGGAACCCGCTGAAGATCTGCCGCCGGATCGGGAAGTCCCAGTTGCGGAAGGTGCCCCGGCAGGCGGCCCGGTCGGTGCCGAACGACCCGCCGCGCAGCACCCGGTGGTCGTCGCCGAAGAAGACCTCCGAGTATTCGCGGTAGGGGAACGCGGTGAAGCCGGGGTGCCCCCGGAACGGCGTGGAGGTCCACTCCCACACGTCGCCGATGAGCTGGTGCACGCCCAGCGGCGAGGCGCCGGCCGGGTAGGCGCCCACCGGGGCGGGCCACAGGTGCCGCTGGCCCAGGTTGGCGTGCTCGGCCGTGGGGTCGTCGTCGCCCCAGGGGTAGCGGCGGGAGCGGCCGGAGGCCGGGTCCCAGCGGGCCGCTTTCTCCCACTCCGCCTCGGTCGGCAGCCGCCTGCCGGCCCAGGCCGCGTACGCCCGCGCCTCGTGGTAGCAGACGTGCACCACGGGCTCGTCGTCGCGGACCGGCGCCCACCGCCCGAACCGCCGGTGGGCCCAGCCGTCACCGTCGCGTCGCCAGTGCATCGGCGCGACCAGCTCCGCCTCCCGGCGGTGCCGCCAGCCGGCCGGGCTCCACCAGCGCGGGTCGTCGTAGCCGCCGTCGGCGATGAACTCGCGGTAGCGCCCGTTGGTCACCGGCGCGGCGTCGATGGCGTACGCCGGCAGGTGGACCCGGTGGGCGGGTCGCTCGTTGTCCAGCGCCCACGGGTCGGTGTCGGTGCCCATGGTGAACTCGCCGGCCGGCACCAGCACCTCGGCGTCGACCCTGACCGTCGGTTCCGGCGGCGGCGGGGCGTGCAGCACCGCCGGGCCGGCGCGCAGCTGGTGGGTGGCGAGCATCGTCTCGTCGTGCTGCTGCTCGTGCTGCACGATCATGCCGAAGGCGAAGCCGTCGGCGACCAGCGGCCGCTCGGTGAACGCGACCCAGTCCAGCAGGTCGAGCACCTTGTCCCGGACGGTGAGCAGGTAGGCGCGGGCCTCCTGCGGGGGCAGCAGCGGCAGCGTCGGGCGGTCCCGGCGGGGCTGCTTGAACGCGTCGTACAGGTCGTCGATGTCCCGCCGGACGGGTTCGCGCCCGCCCACGTCCCGGACCAGCCAGAGTTCCTCCTGGTTGCCCACGTGGGCGAGGTCCCAGACCAGCGGGGACATCAGCGGCGAGTGCTGCCGCGTCAGGTCGGCCTCGTCGACCGCCTCGGTCAGCAGGGCGGTGCGGGCGCGGGTGCGTTCGAGTTCCGCCGCGATCCGGCTGCGCAACTGCTCCGGGCCCGCCGGGCGCGTGGTCGTTCCGGTCACCGGTGACTCCTCCCCGCGGCGTCCCGTCGCCGCCGTACGCCTCGGTCGATGTCGTCGTGCAGGGCCGCCGGCAGGTCGAGCCGGGGCAGGGCCGCGAGGGCCAGGTCGAACAGGTCCGCCGCCGCGGCGGCCAGCGCCGAATCGCGCAGGCCGTGGCGGGCGGCGGCGTGCCACCGGTGCGCCACCGGCCCGGCGACGGCGCGGGTCGCGCGGACCGTGCCCGGGTCGGCGAGCAGGACGGCCAGCACCGCGAGCGGGAGCACCCAACCCCGGCCGGGCTGCGTGTCGAGGTAGCGCAGCTCCAGGTAGCCCCGGGGCCGCACCGGCGGGAAGAGGGTGCTCACGTGGTAGTCGAGGTCGTCGGTGGTGGGCGGTCGGGGCAGCGCCCCGTCGACCCAGTCGGCGAACGTGACCCCCGGCGGCGGCGTCCAGTCCGGGCCGTCGCCGCGTACGCAGAGCAGTGGCGCGGCGAGGACGTACCTGGTCCAGGCCGTGACCGGGTCGGCGTCGGTCTCCGGCGTCCACACCGGACGGGTGCGGGCCGGGTCGATGCCGTACCAGGCGGCCATCCGGGCGGACGCCCAGCCGGTGCTGCGCCCGGCGTGCCGGTCGGCCGTGGCGAACGCGGCCAGCAGGGGCGGCCCGAGCGCGTGCACCGCCGCCCAGCGCTCCGGCAGGTGTTCCGGCTCCCCGGCGTCCAGGCAGACCTGGAGACCGGCGGTGCTGTACATCATCGTCCGGCCGGCCGGGCCGCGCCGGTCGAAGACGTGGCGCATGGCGCGGTAGCGGGGGCCCTCGACCACCGGGCGGGGCGGCCGGTGCGGGTCTATGCCGCTGCGCCCGAGGACCAGCCCGGCGGCGTCGAGCAGGCCGTTCAGCACGGCGATGTCGCCGTCGGTGGCGTGGATGAGGGTGGCGAGCGAGGAGCGTGGCGCGGTGGAGATCTCCAACTGCCCACCGGGCTCCACGGTCACGGTGCCACCGTGCGGGAGCGGCTCGGCGGGGCTCGCGCGGTCTAGGGTGCGGGGGCTGTGTCGCCCCAGGGCCGCCCGGAGCCGCTCGCCGTCGACCGGGCGGGCGGGGTCGGCGGCGTCGTGCACGGTCCATTCGAGTTCGACGCCGGTGCGGGTCGGTGGGCCGGTCTTGAAGCAGATGCGCGCGAGGTGGCCCTCGGCGGCGGCGGACTCCCGCAGGACGGTGGTCCGGTCGAGCTCCGGCGATGTCACCACGGCATGGCCCCCTTCCCGGCCGACTTCCGTTCGGTGTCACCGTAACGCCACCCACCGTCATCGGCGCGGGCGTCGGTGGTCCCACCCACTCCTGTCTAGCAGACGAATTGCGTGCGGCCGGCCGGAACATGCAGCGGAAACGGGCGGTCCCCGCCCGTCGCGAGGGACCGGGAGAATCAGCGGCCGGGATCGACCGCGAGGGGCGTCAGTCGGCCGGAGTAGGAGACGGGGTCGGGCTCGGCCCCTTCTTCGGGGGCTTGTCCGACGACTCCTCCGCCGCCACGTCGGGCAGCAGTTCCCCGCAGAAGCCTTCGACCTGCTCCCGGCCGCCCGCCGCGGTCACCAGGCGCGCGAACGAGGGGGTGTCCAGGGCCTTCTCCCGCTGCGCCGGCTTCTTGGCCAGGTACGCCCGGCAGAGCCCGCGCAGTTGTTCGGCGCGCTGCGGGGGCGATCCCGGCGCGTCGCCGGCGGTGCTGCCGGGAGCGGGTGCGCCCGAGGTCGGGGCGGCGGAGGGGCGGGGCGGGGTCCCGGTGGGGCGGCCACCGGTGTCTCCGGTCGAACCGTCCCGATGCGGGCCCGTGGTGGCCGGCGCCGGGGTGGTGGGACGGGGCGGCGGGGCCGGGTCGTCGGCCCGGTCCAGCGTGACGGCGGCGAAGGCGGCGCCCGCGGTCGCGGTGACCGCGATCCCCGCGCCCCAGGCCATGGCGCCGGCGGTGAACCGGCGCCGGCGTGGCGACGGGGCGGCTCCGGCGGCGGGGCCGGCCGCACGGGCCGCCCGGAAGGCCGCCAGGGCGTCCTCCTCCCCGGCCAACTCGCCGGGGCGGGCGGGGGCGGCGGCGGCGGAGAGCAGCCGGGCGAGCGGCTCGGCGTCCGGCGCACGGGAGGCATCCGCGCGGGCGGCGTCGAGGAGCCGGTCGGACGCGCCGGGGTCGGCGGGCCGCTCGGTCCGGCGAGAGAACATCCTGGATCCCCTCACGTCAACCGTCCGCCGGTTCGGCGTGCGACGCCTGCCGCCGGCCGGTGCGCGGTCGGGGCGCCGCGGCGGCCTCGGGGGCGGCCGGCGACCGGCTCGGGTCGTAGCGTTCCATCAGGACGGCGAGCCGGCGCAGCCCCCGGTGGGCGGCGGTGCGCACGGCACCGGCCCGGCGGCCGAGTACCCGCCCGGCGGTCTCGGCGTCCAGCCCGACGACCGCGCGGAGCAGGACGGCCTCGGCCTCGCGGGGCGGCAGGGTGGCGATCAGCGCGAGCGCCGCCTCGGTGCCGATCGTCTCGCCGACCCGTTCGGCCGTGTCGGCGTCGCCGGCCAGCTCGGCGAGCGCCTGCACCGGCACGGGCAGCGAGGGACGACGGCGCTGCCGGCGCAGGTGGTCCATGGCCCGGTTGCGGGCGATGGTGACGGTCCAGGCCCGGAACTCGCCACCGGTGAAGCTGGGCAGGTCGCGGGAGACCTGCAGCCAGGTCTCCGAGGCGACGTCCTCGGCGTCCGCGCCGACCAGGGCGGTCAGGTATCGGAGCAGGCCGGGCTGGAGGCTGCGGTAGAGGAAGCGGAAGGCGTCCTCGTCGCCGGCCTGCGCCGCCACGACGGCCTCGTTCAGCTCACCGGCCATCTGGTCGCCGCTTCCGTCCCGTGGACACGCGCGGGCGGCACACCCCCACGTGGGCGTGTGCGAGGCAAACACGGTCCGGCAAACGGACCTGATCCCGCACCCTCAGCCCCCCGCTGACCTGATCACGCCCGGGACCGCGTCGCCCGGATGGTTACGTCTGGACTCCTGCCGTGGCGGCACGGCCGGTGGCGCAGGTGCCGCGGCGACGCCATGGGGCGGGCCCGAGTCGGGCTAACGCTAGGAGCGCCGGGTCGATCGGGCAAGCCCGCCCCGGTGGGCAGAAGAGTGAGAATTATCTAGCCGTTCGGCCGGCCCGTCGCCGTAACGGCGCGGCGGCCCGGGACGCTGCACGCCGTCGCCGGGCTCGGGCGGCCGCGCATTCGACCAGCCCACGACGGACATAGGGGGAATGTCGTCACACACGGTCCACGGGCGCTCACAGCCCATCCGAGGCGGGTCCGGTCCCGCCGCCCCTGCCGCGCCGGGCGGCGCGGGTCGGCCCGGCGGCACGCGGCGCGCCGATCCCCGCCGGCCTGGGTACGGTAATGCTGTGTTGTCATCGGAGGTCGTACTCAGCGGTCGCTACCGCCTGGACGAGCGTGTCGCCACGGGCGGCATGGGCGACGTCTGGCAGGGCAAGGACCTCGTCCTCGGCCGACAGGTCGCGGTCAAGGTCCTGCTGCCGGCGCTGGTCTCCGACCCCGACTTCATCGCCCGCTTCCGTGCCGAGGCCCGGATCATGGCCGCCCTGCGCCACCCGGGCATCGTCCAGGTCTTCGACAGCGGCGAGGACGACCTGCCCGACGGCGGGCGGGCCGACTACCTGGTCATGGAGTTCGTGACCGGTCAGCCACTGTCCAAGCGCATCGAGGCCGTCGGGCGTCTCGACGTGGCCGAGACGATGGCGATCGTCGCGCAGGTCGGGCAGGCGCTGCACGCCGCGCACCTCGGCGGGATCGTGCACCGCGACGTCAAGCCGAGCAACCTGCTGGTGCAGGAGGACGGCAGTGTCGTGCTGGTCGACTTCGGCGTCGCCCGGTCGACCAACATCACCAGCATCACCAGCACGAACGCCGTGCCGGGCACCGCGCTCTACATGGCGCCGGAGCAGGCCGCCGGCCGGCCGGTGTCCGGCGCGACCGACATCTACGCCCTCGGTGCCGTGACCTACTGCTGCCTGAGCGGCAGCCCGCCGTTCACCGGCGACAACCCGCTGCAGGTCGCCGTGCGCCACCTCGACGACGAGCCGCCGGAGTTGCCGCACGACGTTCCGGAGGCGGTCCGCGCGCTGGTCTCCCGCGCCCTGGCCAAGGATCCGGCCGACCGGTTCAGCAGCGCGGCGGCGATGGCCGAGGCCGCCCGCGCCGCCGTGTCCGACCCCTCCGCGCCGACCGCCATGGTGCCCGCCGCCGCGGCGGCGGGCGGCGTCGACCCGGGCACCCGCACCGACGTGCCGGTCGCCGCGACCGCCGCCCGCCGGAGGCGACGCGGCACCCTGGTCGGCGCGGCCACGGCGGTGCTGGTGGCGCTGGCCGGCCTCGGCGCGGCGCTCGGCGCGTCGCACGAGGCCGACGCGCCGGCGGTCAAGGTCCCGCAGGCGACCACCCCGGCCGCGGAGCCGAGCGGCGGCGCCGAGGCGCCGGTGAAGCAGGAGGACGCCCCCGTCGACCCCGGCCGGCCGTTCCGGCCCACCGGCTCCACCGCCAGTCCCTCGCCGTCGGCCACCGCGCCACCGGTCTCGCCCCAGCCGAGCGGGTCGGCGGCTCCGGAGTCGCCGGATCCCACCAAGACCGACAATCCGCCGGCGACGCCCAGCACCAGCACCGCCCCGACGCAGACCACGCCGCCGACGGAGCCGACCCCGACCCAGACCACCCCGGTCGAGCCGGCCAATCCGCCGGCGGTCTGAGCGCCGCCCTTCCGCCACGCCCGTCCCACCGGCACCGATAACCCCCAAACCGGACGTACGGGCACAGAAATCCCTCTAGGCTCCCCAGCAGCACTTTCCGCCCTCTGCCTCAGGAGCCCGGGTGAGCGTTGAGAAGTTGGTCGTCATCGGTCAGGGGTACGTCGGCCTGCCGCTGGCCATGCGAGCCGTCGAGGCCGGCCTGGACGTGGTCGGCCTGGACGTCGACTCCGACCGGGTCAAGCGGCTCGCGTCGGGCGAGTCGTTCGTCGAGGACATCCCCGCCGACCGGCTGGGCCGCGCGCTGGGCAGCGGCCGGTACCGGCCGAGCACGGCGTACACCGACGCGGAGGGCTTCGACATCTGCGTGATCACGGTGCCCACGCCGCTGCGCGACGGCACGCCCGACCTCAGCTTCGTGGAGCAGGCCGGCATCGGCATCGGCCCGTACGTGCGGCCGGGCTGCACGGTGATCCTGGAGTCCACCACCTATCCCGGCACCACGGAGGAGCTGCTGCGCCCGCTGCTGGAGGCGGCCAGCGGGCTGCTCAGCCCGGGCGACTTCCACCTGGGCTACAGCCCCGAGCGGATCGACCCGGGCAACCCGACGTGGCGCCTGGAGAACACCCCGAAGGTGGTCTCCGGGATGGACGCGGTCGCCCTCGCCCGGGTGGACGGGTTCTACCGCCGGCTCGTGGAACGGACCGTGCCGGTGGACTCCACCCGGGTGGCGGAGCTGACCAAGCTGATCGAGAACACGTTCCGCCAGGTGAACATCGCCCTGATCAACGAGCTGACGATGCTCTCCCACCACCTCGACATCGACGTCTGGCAAGCGATCGAGGCGGCGGAGAGCAAGCCGTTCGGCTTCATGCCGTTCCGGCCCGGCCCGGGGGTCGGCGGGCACTGCCTGCCGATCGACCCGTGCTACCTGTCCTGGCAGGTCAAGCGGCGCCTCGGGCGGCAGTTCCGGTTCATCGAGCTGGCCAACGACGTCAACCACGAGATGCCCGAGCACGTGGCACGACGGGTCATGAACGGGCTGAACCGGGCCGGTCGCGCCGTCAGCGGGGCCCGGCTGCTGCTGCTCGGGCTGGCGTACAAGAAGAACACCGGTGACATGCGGGACTCTCCCGCCGTCGACGTCGCCCGGCGCCTGCAGGCCCTCGGCGCGGACGTCCGGGCGGTGGAGCCGTACGCGGAGTTGCACCAGATCCCGGGCGGCGTGCTCGTGGTGGAGCTGACCGAGCGCGAGATTCGCGCGGCGGATGCGGTGGTGGTGGTCACCGACCACGACGACTTCGACTACGACCTGGTGACCCGGCACGCCCGGTACGTCTTCGACACCCGCAACCGGTGTGCCGGCCCGGTGGTGGAACGCCTGTAGACCCGGCACCGCTGGCCGGTCCCGGCACCCGGACGGGCGACGGGACCGGCCGGCGGCTGTCACTGGTCGCCGAGCGCCTCGACCACCGGCCGGGACAGCGCCCGGCGCGCCGGCAGCACCGAGGCGACCAGAGCGGCCACGACCGCGACCCCGATGATCAGACCCAGCTGCCCCACCGGCAGCACCACCGTGAAGTCGCCGCTGATCCGGGCCAGCAGGGCCATCGCGGCGGCGCTGACGCCGGTGCCCAGGCCGACCCCGAGCAGCGCGCCGACCAGCGCCATCAGCACCGCCTCGACGGCCAGCATGGCGCGCATCCGCCCCCGGGTCAGGCCGACCGCCCGCAGCACGGCGTTCTCCCGGGTCCGTTCCACCACCGACAGGCTCAGCGTGTTGGCTACCCCCACCAGCGCGATCACCACGGCCAGGCCCAGCAGCGCGGTGACGAGGGCGAGCAGCATGTCGACCGTGGCGGTGAGCATCTTCTTGTACGCGCCCTGGTCCATCAGGTTGGCCGTCGGATACCGGGCGACCACCGCCTCGACGGCGGCCCGGGCCCGATCGGCGGAGACCCCGTCGGCGGGATCGATCTCGGCCAGGTAGCCCCGCTCGTCGGGGAAGAGGGCGGCGAAGTCGGCGTCCACCACGTCGATCACGTGGCCGTCGGGGACGGGGCTGCCGGCGAGTGCCGGTCCGTCGGCGGTGACGATCGCGGCCACCCGCAACGACCGGCCGCGCACGGTGACGGTGGAGCCGGTCGTCCAGCCCCGGGCCTCGGCCAGCTCCCGGTGCACCAGCACCCACCCGGGGCCCAGCCGGTCGACGTCCCCCGCCACGACGCCCGTCAGCGTCCGGGCCACCAGGGCGGGGTGCGCGGCCTGGATCTGCACGCCGGCGGCGACGGCGCCGCGCCGCTCGTGCACCACCGCCAGTTCAGGCCGGGCGCGCAGCTCGGCCACGAGCGGCGCCGGCAGGTCCCCGCCGATCCCGGTGACCAGCCAGTCGACCCCGATCTCGGCGTCCACGCTGCGCTCGATGCCGTCCTTGGTGCTGCGGGCGCCGACCACGAAGGCCGACACCAGACCGATCCCGATCACCAGGGCCGTGGCGGTCGCGGCGATCCGGCGCGGATTGCGTACGGCGTTCGCCACGGCCAGGCCGGCGGTGGCGCCGAACAGCCGGCGGGCCGGCCACCCCAGCACCCGGACCAGCGCCGGCACGAGCACCGGGCCGAAGAGCACGATGCCGAAGAAGGTGAGCACGCCACCGGCGGCCACGAGCACCACCTGGACGGCGTACGCGGCGCCGACCAGCGCGGCGATCCCGGCGGCGAAGACCAGCGCCCCGGCGGTCAGCCGGAGCCGGCCGGCACCCCGGGCGGGTTGGACCGCCGCGTCGGTGAGCGCGGCGACCGGGGCGATCCGGGTGCCCCGCCACGCGGGCAGCAGGGCGGCGCCCATCGTGATCGCCGTGCCGAGGAGCAGACTGACCAGCACGGTCGATCCGGTGACGGTGAGCCCGCCGGGCGTCGGCGCGTCGAGCCGCGCCATCACCTGGTTCATGCCGCCGGCCAGGGCCACGCCGATCAGCACGCCGATCGCGGAGGCGACCAGCCCGACCAGCGCGGCCTCCAGCAGCGCGGCGCGGAACAGCTGGCCCCGGGTCGCGCCGACCAGCCGCAGCAGCGCGGTCCGTCGGGTCCGCTGCGCCAGCACGATCGCGAAGGTGTTGGCGATGACGAAGCCGGCGACCACGACGGCGACCCCGGCGAAGGTCAGCAGCGCCATGTTGAACTGTTGGAGGTCGCGGACCGCATCGGTCACGGCGTCGTCGAGGATCCGCTGCCGGGTCTTGACGGTCGCGCCGGCGCCGACGGCCTCGGCGGTCCGCTCGACGAGCACCCCGTCGGCCGTGCCCGGCCGGGCGGCCACCATGATCCGGTCGTAGCCGCGTTGGCCGGTCACCGCGAGGGCGTCCGCGCCGACCAGGCCGATGAACGGACCGCCGACGTCGCGGGCGGTGCCGGCCACGTCGACCGTGCCGACCAGCGTGTACCCGCGGGCCGCTCCCCCGCCGCCGCCGACGCGTACGGGCGCGCCCAGGGTGAAGCCCTCCTCCGCTGCGGTGGGCGCGTCCAGCACCACCTCGCCGGGGCGGTCGGGCAGCCGGCCGGCCACCACGTCGTACGAGCGCAGCGCCTCGTCGACGGGGATGGCGGCGAGGACGGCGTAGCCGAGCACGGGGCGGCCGTCGGCGCCGACGATGCCGCCGGAGCCGAGCAGTTCCCCCTCGGCGGCGGCGACCCCGTCGACCGAGCGCACCTTCTCGACCAGCGTGGCGGGCAACGGGTCGCCGGTGGTGGAGTGGACGGCGAGGTCGGTGTGCCGGTCGAACGCCCCGGCCCGCTCGTACGCGCCGGTGCGCATCCCGTCGACGAAGATCAGTGTGCCGGCGATGAACGCGACGCCGAGCACGATGGCCAGCGAGGAGAGCATCAGGCGCAGTGCCTCGGCGCGGAGCTGGCGCAGGGTCGTCCTGATCACCGGGTCACCGCCTCGCGGCCGGCGGCCGGTACGCGCGCCGCGTCGAGGCCGGCGAGCGCGTCGAGCACGCGCTCGGCGGTCGGCGCGGTGAAGTCGCGTACCGGCCGGCCGTCGGCGAGGAAGACCACCCGGTCGGCGTGCCCGGCGGCCGACGGGTCGTGGGTCACCATGATCACCGTCTGGCCGAGGGTGTCGACGGCCTCGCGGAGCAGGCGCAGCACCTCGGCGCCGGAGCGGGAGTCCAGGTTGCCGGTCGGCTCGTCGGCGAAGATCACCCACGGCTTGGTGATCAGGGCGCGGGCGACCGCCACCCGCTGCTGCTGGCCGCCGGAGAGCTCGGCGGGACGGTGGCACAGCCGGTCGGCGAGCCCCACCGCGGCGACGACCTGGCGCAGCCAGGCCCGCTCCGGCCGCCGGCCGGCGATCGCCAGGGGCAGCACGATGTTCTCCTCGGCGGTCAGCGCCGACAGCAGGTTGAACTTCTGGAACACGAAGCCGACCCGGTCGCGGCGCAGCAGGGTGAGCCGCTTGTCGTCGAGGCCGGCGAGGTCGGCGTCGCCGATGCGCACGCTGCCGGAGGTGGGCCGGTCCAGGCCAGCGAGGCAGTGCATGAGGGTGGACTTGCCGGAGCCGGAGGGGCCCATGATGGCGGTGAACCGGCCGGCGGCGAAGTCGACGTCGACCCCGTCGAGGGCGACGACGGCGGCCTGGCCGGCGCCGTACCGCTTGGACAGGCCGCGGGCGATGACCGCCACGCCGGCGGTGGCGTGCGCGGGAGGTGCGACGGACACGTGGAGCTCCCCGTGGAGATCGTGGCTGGGACGTCTCCGACGCTATGGGCGCCGCCGGTCCGGCCGCGTCCACCCGCGCGTGGTGATCCCGCTGCGACCTCGGGAGCCCCTGACGGGGTGGGCCCGTACGACCTGGGTCGTAGACCGGCTCAGCCGCCGGGGGTGACCAGCCCCGTCTCGTACGCCAGCACCACGGCCTGCACCCGGTCGCGGAGCTGGAGCTTGGCGAGGATCCGCCCGACGTGCGTCTTCACGGTGGCCTCCGCGACGTGCACCCGGGCGGCGATCTCCGCGTTGGAGAGCCCCTGCGCCACCAGCAGGAGGACCTCCCGCTCGCGTTCGGTGAGCTGGCCGATCCGGGGATCCTCGGCGGGCCCGGGGCCGAGCCGGCCGGCGAACCGGTCGAGCAGCCGCCGGGTGATGGGTGGGGCGACCACCGAGTCGCCCAGGGCGACCACCCGGATGGCGGCCAGCAGCTCCTCGGGCGGGACGTTCTTGAGCAGAAAGCCGCTGGCGCCCGCCTGGAGCGCGGCGAAGGCGTCGGCCTCGGTGTCGAAGGTGGTGAGCACCAGCACCCGGGGCGGGCCGGCGGGGCGGTCCCGGCAGATCCGGCGGGTCGCCTCCACCCCGTCCATGGTCGGCATCCGGACGTCCATCACCACGACGTCGGCCTCGACGCGGGCCAGCAGCCGCAGGGCGTCGGCCCCGTCGATCGCCTCGCCGACGACCTCCAGGTCCGACTGGGAGCCCAGCACCATCCGGAAGCCGGCGCGGACCAGCGCCTGGTCGTCCACGATCACCACGCGGACCGTCATGCCGCCGTCACCTCCGTCGTCGGGGACGTCGACGGTAGCGGCAGCCGCGCCTCGACCTGCCAGCCCCCGGCGAGTCGCGGGCCCGCGGTGAGGCTGCCGTCGTACACGCCGACCCGCTCACGCATGCCCACCAGGCCGTGCCCGCCGGACGGCGCGGGACTGACCGGCGGCCGGCCGCGCCCGTCGTCGACCACCCGGACCACCACGGCGTCGCCGGCGTGCGCCACGGTGACCTCGACGTCGGCGCCGACCCCGGCGTGCTTCAGGGCATTGGTCAGCCCCTCCTGCACCACCCGGTAGACGGTCAGTTCCAGCCCGGACGGCATCGGCGCCGGCTCCCCGGTGACCGCGTGCCGGGCCCGGAGGCCGGCGGCGCGGAACCGGTCGAGCAGGGCGGGCAGCTCCGCCAGCGCCAACCGGCGGTGCGCCGGGTCGGCGGTCGCCCCGGCGTCGCCGGGCGCACCCGCCGCGCCGGGCCCGGCCTGCGCGTCCGGCGCGTCGGGCTCCCGCAGTACGCCGACCAGCCGGCGCATCTCCTCCAGCGCCTGCCGGCCGGTGTCGGCGACCACCTTCACCGCCTGGCGGGCGGTCTCCGGGTCCCGGTCGAGCATGAACCGCGCCCCGTCGGCCTGCACGATCATCACCGCCATGCTGTGCGCCACCACGTCGTGCAGTTCCCGGGCGATGCGGGTGCGTTCCTCCGCGACCGCGGCGCGCGCCTCCGCCTCGCGTTCCCGCTCCAGGGTGGCGGCCCGCTCCTCCAGGCTGAACACGTAGAGCCGGCGGGTGCGCACGTTCAGCCCGACCAGCCAGACCGCCCCGGTGACCAGCCCGTAGTAGATCGCCGCCGCCCACCAGGCGATGGCTCCCGAGGTCTGGAGGCCGGCGAGCACCACCCCGACGGCGGCGCCGATCCCGGCGAGGACCCCGTCGCGGAGCCGGTCGGCGTACTTGATGACGCTGTAGAGGGCGATCAGCACCGCGACGTCGAAGGGCAGCGGCCCCCAGCCGGCGACGACCTGCACCATCGCGAGCGCGGCCACCACGGCGGCGACCGCCGACGGGTGGGCCCGGCGGAACAGCAGCGCCACCGCCATCGCGGTCCCGACCAGGGTGGCCCTGCCACCGCCGGGCTGGTTCGCCATGCCGGCGAGGCCGAGGAGCGCCACCGTGGCGGAGACGAAGGCGTCGAAGGCGACGCCGCGCAGGGGGCGGCCGAGGATCGCGCGGTTCACGGTCACCCAGCGTACGTGCCGCAGGTCAGGGGGTCGCTCCGCCCCGAGCCCGGGTCGGGCCGCCCGACCGGGTCAGGTCAGCAGCTCGCGCATCCGGTCGATCTCGACGGTCTGCTCGGTGGCGACGGAGTTGGCGAACTCCGACAGGGTGAGGTCGGCGCCGACCTTGAGCAGGTCCGTGGCCATCCGGACCGCGCCCTGGTGGTGCTCCGTCATCATCCGCACGAAGAGCCGGTCGAACTCGGCGCCCCGCGCCGCCGCGAGCTGCCTGATGGCCTCGGGCGTCTGCATGCCCCGCATGCCGTCGTGGTCGTGCGCGGCCACCTCGGTGGAGAGCCCGCGCGCCTGCAACCAGCCCCGCATCAGGCCGATCTCGGGGCCCTGGCTGGCCCGGATCCGCTCGGCGAGGGCACGCAGGGCCGGGTCGCCGGCGCGGTCACCGGCCAACTCCGCCATCTCCAGCGCCTGGGCGTGGTGCGGGATCATCATCCGGACGAACCAGACGTCCATCGAGTTGTGCCGGGCCGTGGCGGCGTCGCCCAGCTCCTCGGCGGGCCGGACCGCGGCGGTCTCGCCGGGCCGACCGGGAACGATCACCGCGGGTCGGCTCGGACCGGCCGGGGCGGACGTCGGGGCGGCGGCCTGTCCCGCCGGCACGGCGGTCGGGCCGCTGGCGGAACGGGACAGGAGAACGACCGCCACCGTCAGCAGACACGCGGCGGTGACGACGGCGAGGGTCCGCGCGCGGCGGTTGGTCATGGGCCACTCCCCCGGTAGAGGTCATGGCGATGCTATCCATCGACGAACGTGCTTCGATGTGATTCACGTCACATCGATGGAACTCACTGGACTGTAAGGTGTCCACCATCGTCATCCCCTTGCGAAGGACGTCGCCGATGACCAGTTTCCGCACCTTGCGGGCCAGGCGGCTCACCACCGTGAGCCTGGCCGCGGCCGGTCTACTCCTCGCCAACGTCGCCACCGCCACGCCGGGAAGTGCCGGTGTGACGGCGCAGTCCGCCCCCTCGGGCACGGCGGACACCACCAACACCATCCCGGGCGTCGACGAGATCGTCAGCAGCCCCAACCTCCGGCAGGTCGCCAACCTGCCGAAGCAGGCTCCGCTGGACGCCACCAACAGCGACCTCGCCTTCCAGGGTCGCTACGCCTTCGCCGGCAACTACAACGGCTTCGTCGTCTACGACATCTCGCGGCCGACCGCGCCGACGGTGGTGTCGCAGGTGTACTGCCCCGGATCGCAGAACGACATCTCCGTCCACGGTGACCTGCTGTTCCTCTCCACCGACTCCTCGCGTAGCGACGACTCCTGCAACAGCACCAGCGCGCCGGCGACGGAGAAGGCGTCCTGGGAGGGCATCAAGGTCTTCGACATCAGCGACAAGGCCAACCCCCGCTACGTCAAGGCGGTGGAGACGGCCTGCGGGTCGCACACCCACACCCTCGTGCCGGGCAAGGACCGCAAGGCCGTCTACCTGTACGTCTCCTCGTACAGCCCGCGGGCGGAGTTCCCCGACTGCCAGCCCCCGCACGACTCCGTCTCCATCGTGAAGGTGCCGGTGAAGTCGCCCACGGACGCGGCGGTGGTGGCCGCCCCGAACCTCTTCCCGGACGGCGGCTACGAGGGGCGGCCCGGCGGTTCGGCGACCACCGGCTGTCACGACATCACCGTCTACCCGGAGAAGGACCTCGCCGCGGGCGCGTGCATGGGTGACGGCATCCTGATGGACATCTCGAACCGGGAGGCCCCCCGGCTGATCAACCGGGTCCGGGACACCGTCAACTTCGCGTTCTGGCACTCGGCCACGTTCAACAACGCCGGCACGAAGGTGGTCTTCACCGACGAGCTGGGCGGCGGCGGCGCGGCCACCTGCAACGAGGTCATCGGACCGGAGCGGGGCGCCGACGCCATCTACGACATCACCGGTCGCGGCGATGCCCGGACGATGGTCTTCCGCAGCTACTACAAGATCCCCCGGATGAACGCCGACACCGAGAACTGCGTGGCGCACAACGGCTCGCTGATCCCGGTGCTCGGGCGCGACATCATGGTCCAGTCGTGGTACCAGGGCGGCATCTCCGTCTGGGACTTCACCGACTCGGCCAACCCGCAGGAGATCGCGTTCTGGGAGCGGGGTCCGATCTCGGTCGATCGGCTCGTCGGCGGTGGCACCTGGTCCGCGTACTACTACAACGGCTACATCTACTCCAACGACATGGCCAAGGGCTTCGACGTCCTCAAGCTGACCGACTGGCGGACCTGGACGGCGAACCTCGTCCGCTACCGCGAGCTGAACGTGCAGACCCAGCCGAGCTACCTGAGCTGGTAGTCGTAACGCGCCGACGGGCCCGACCCCCACGGGGATCGGGCCCGTTCGTGTCCAGCGTGGACGCCGGTCAGCCGGCCGGCGGGTACGGGTCGTCCTGGTAGGTGTACTCCGTCTCGATCTTGCCGTCGGACGTGTGCACGACGAGCTGGCTCGGCTCGTTGCCGTGCGCCGCCCGGCGCCCCGCCTCGACGGCGAGCTGCTTGGTGTCGAACGTGCCGACGACCTGGTTGCCCTGCTCGACCTTCCAGCCGCCATCGTTCGGTACGACGTGGTACTGGTTGCGCTTCATGTCAGTCACCCGCCTCTCGGTCAGGCCTCCGGGATACCCGGGCCCCGAGGGCGGAAAACCCTCCTGGGTGGACACGCCGTCCGCCACCACCCGGAGGGAGGTGGCCACCCGTCACGTGGCCGGGATCCGGTCGAGCTGCGCGCGGATCGCCTCCGGCGTCAGCGCGGGCCGGCCGCCCGGATGGCCGACGGTCGCACCGGCCGCCGCGACCGCGTGCCGGGCGGCCCGCTCCCGGGGCTCGCCGCGCAGCACACCGAGGGTCAGCGCGGCGACGAACGCGTCCCCGGCGCCGGTGTCGTCCACGGTGGGCGTCCCGCTCAACGGCAGGAACAGCTCGCCGTCCGGCCAGACGAACGCGTTGCCCTTCCCGGCCACCTCGACGGCCAGCAGCGACGGGCCGCGGCGCAGCAGCCCACGCCCGGCGGCGAGCCCCGCCTCGGCGTCCCGCGGCGCGTGGCCGGTGATCAGCTCCACCTCCTGCGCGTCGGCCCGCAGCACGTCGGCGAGGGCGAGCAGCGCGTCGGCGTCGGCCGCGTCGGTCGGTGCGCCGTCGAGCACGACCAGCCGGCCGGCCTCCCGGGCGATCCGGGCCGCCCGCGCCGGCTGCTGGAGCTGCACCAGTACGGCCCGCGCGGCCCGCAGCGCGGATGCCGCCCCGGCGACGTCGTCGGGGGTGAGCAGGGTGGCCTCGGCAACGTCCTCCAGGTAGCGCCAGTCGGCCTCGGCGTCCACCACGTCGACGATGAGCGCGGTCGGGGTGCCGGGCCGGCGCCGTACCCACTGGACGTCGATGCCGTCGGCCCGCGCCAGCGCCAGCAGCCGCTCCCCCACCTCGTCGTCGCCGACCACCCCGAGCAGACCGACGGCGGCGCCGAGCTGCGCCAGCCCGACGGCCTGGTTGGCCCCCTTGCCGCCGAGCAGCTCGCGCCGCCGCCGTACCGGGGCGGTCCCGCCGGCCTCCGGCACCTCGTCCACCCGCAGTACGAGGTCCCGCGCCACCTGCCCGACCACCATCACGTCCAGTCCCGCCATGCCCGGACCACTACCCGCGGGCGCCCTGGTTGATCCGCGCCGAGCGGGAGGCGTCGCCGGTCGCGTGGCACGCCCCGGCCGACCACGCGAGGGGGGCGTGGCGTACCCCGGCCGACGACGCGAGGGGTGCGTGGCGCGCGGTCAACCGGGCAGCGGGGCCTCGTCGCCACGCGTGCGGCGCGGCCCGACCAGCCGGCGCACCATCGGGGCGGCGTTCCACTTCGCCGCGCCCACCAGGTCGCGGGCGTGCTCCAGGACGGTGTAGTCGGGCCGGGCCCGGCCGTCGGCGATGGCCCGGTCCAGGTCGTTGCCGCACCGGGTCAGCACGGTGTCGAAGTCGCGGCGCACCGGTTCGAGCAGGTGGTAGCCGAACGAGCGGTGCAGCCGGGCGAAGAGCGGCTTGTAGAGCCGGGCCCGCTCGTGCAGTCCCGAGGAGTACGACATCGGGTTCTTCGGCCGGCGCCGGACGTAGTCGGGCAGCAGGTCGGCGAAGGCCCGCCGGACGATCCACTTCTCCTGTCCGTCGCGCATCTTCAGCCCGATCGGCAGCCGCATCGCCAGCTCGACCAGGCTCAGGTCGAGAAACGGCACGCGGGCCTCCACCCCGTGCCCCATGCTGGCCCGGTCGACGCGCTGCAACTCCGTACGGCAGAGGTTGCGGATCTTGTGCAGGAAGAGCCGGCGGGACGCCTCGGGGCCGACCTCGTGGTACATCGGGTAGCCGCCGAACAGCTCGTCGGAGCCGTCGCCGGTGAGCACCACCTTCACGCCCAGCTCCCGCAGCCGGCGGAACAGCGGCACGGTGACCACCGCGTTGATGATGTCGCCGTACTCGGTCAGCTCGGACATCCGGATCGCCTCCCGGATGTCGGCCAGCCGGATGTCGCGCGGGCGCAGCTCGACCACCTCGTGCGGCACCTCCAGGTCCTTCGCGAGCCGCCGCGCGTACGCGACGTCGGGGCTGTCGGGCACGCCGACCGTGACCGCGACGCAGTCGGGGTGCATCTCGCGCACGTGCAGCAGGGCCAGCGAGCTGTCGAGCCCGCCGGAGAGCACCACCCCGACGGTGAGGTCGGTGTCCACCCGCATCCGGATGCTGTCGGTGAGGGCGGCACGGACGAGCAGGGCGGCCTCGTCCGGGTCGTCCACCACCGGCAGCCCGTCGCCGAGGGTGAGCAGGTCGACGTACGCGCGCAGCCGGACCGGCCCGTCGGGCTCGACCCAGCCGTGGTGCCCGGGCGGCACCTCGACGATCGGCACGCGGTGCCCGACCAGCGCCTTGACCTCGCTGGCGACGTGCAGGCAGCCGGGCGTCCGGGCCCAGTACAACGGCTTGACGCCGAGCGGGTCCCGGACCAGGTAGGCCCGGCCGGTGGCCCGTTCCACGACGGCGAAGGCGTACTCGCCGCGCAGCCGGGTCACCATGCCCTCGCCCCACTGCAGGAAGGCGGCGAGCACCACCTCGGTGTCGCCGGTGCCGCCGAAGCGGTGTCCCAGCCGGACCAGTTCCGCGCGCAACTCGGGGTGGTTGAAGACCTCGCCGTTGTAGCAGAGCAGCCACCGCTCGTCGGCGGAGGCCCACGGCTGCACGGCGCGTTCGCGGTCCACGATCGGCAGCCGACGGGTGCCGGTGAGCAGGCCGTTCTCGTAACGGGTCTCGGTGACCTCGCCGCGTGGGGCGAGGGTGGCGAGCATCCGCCGGAAGATCGTCGGATCGGCCTCGGGGCCGAGGCTCAACGCGATGCCGCACATCGACTCAGACCCCCATCTCGGCTTCGTACGCCCGGCGCAGCCGCCGCCGCGCCGCCGGCGCGAGGCACACGTGCCAGGCCTGGCCCTCGTCGACCACGTTGACCTCGCCGGCCCGCTGCCGGGCCAGCAGCAGCTCGGCCAGGGTGTCCCGCGCGCCGAAGCGGCCGAACCACTCCATCTCGACGTCGACCGCCCAGCCGAGGCAGTGCCCGCTGGGCATCATGGCGGCGTACCCGAGTCGGCGCAGCCGGTGCTGGTGCTCGGCGCTGCGGACCAGGCTGGTCACCCACAGCGGCGGCGTGGCGGGCGGGGTGCTGGCGGCGAACTCCCGGGCGACGTCGTTGAGCAGCGCCACCACCTCGCGGCGGGCCCGCCGGAACCGCAACCCGGCCGTACGCGGCGTCGCGTCGGGCCACAACCGGCGCCGCGCCGCCCGCAGCCCGCGGTGGAGCAGCGTCCGCGGCTGCTCGGTGTAGCGGAAGCGCAGCAGGTTCCGCCGACGCAGCCACTCCAGGTCGACCAGCTCGGGGCAGGCGTCCACCTGGGCGTCGGTGAGGTAGGTCGAGGCGTCGCGCCACCACATCACGTCGACGCGGGAGAGCAGGTAGATCCGGACCAGCGCGGTGAGGTCGGCGGCCGAGCTGCGCGCGTTGGGCTGGTAGCGGGCCATCTCCAGCAGCAGCGTCTCGCGGGCGCCGATCAGCCCCTGCGGGGTGGCGTCCAGCACGGCGGCGATCGCGGGCTCCCGCAGCCGCTCGTCGATCAGCACCTGCCGGGCGGCGGTGCAGGACGCGCCGGCCAGGGCGCCGACCTCGACCAGCAGCTCGGCCACGGCGACCCGGTAGGCGTCGAGGTCGGGCGCGGCGGCGGTGTCGGGCGGTATGCCGGGCACGCGTCGGCGCGTCCGGACGGCAGGTGTGACGAAGGAGCCGGGCCGCTGGCCCGGGCTTCGGCTGGGCACTCGCATGGTCGGGTCCCCTCTCCCGTCACGACGTCACGGTACGCATCGCCCTGTACGCACCGTAATCACACTGGACGGGATGAGTCCGAACAATCCTCCTATCTACCCTCCTTCGAGACAGGCCGACGGCCGTCCGACACGTGCCCTTGACGGCAGCCACCTCGAAGGCCATCAAGGCCACCTGGCGTGGAGCACGCCGGATGGCGTCACTGTCTGGACGCGTCGCTCAACCGCTGCACCTCGTCGTACGAGGGCGATCGTGTGGGCGGTGTGGTGCCGGAGCGGATGGCGTCCAGGGTGTCCACAGCCGCGCCGAGCGCCGCCCGGAACAGCAGCGAACCCGTACTGACCCGGGCCACACCGAGCGCGTGAAGGTCGTCGAGGCTGGGGCCACCCGGCCGATGCAGCACGTTGAGCGGCGCGTCGATCCCCGCGACCAGAGCCGCGACCGTGTCGGCGTCCGGGGTTCCCGGTACGAAGATCCCGTCGGCCCCGGCTGCCTCGTAGGCGCGGGCTCGGCGCAGGGTCTCCGGCAGCGGATCGGGCAGGCCGAGCCACCATGTGTCGGTGCGGGCGTTGACGAACACTCCCGGCGCGGCGGCCTTGACGGCGGCCACCTTCGCCGCGGTCAGCTCGGCCGGATCGAGGGTGCCGTCGGCGCGGCCGTCCTCGAGGTTGATGCCGACCACCCCGTGCGCGGCCAACTCGACCGCCAGCTCGGCGACGGCCGCCGGGTCGTCGGCACACCCCGCCTCCACGTCGACGGTCACCAGTAGCGGCAGCCGACGCAGCACCCGGGCCAGGCGCAATGTCTCCGCCCGGGTCGCGGCCGCCCCGTCCGGCAGGCCGACGGACGCGGCGACGCCCAGGCTGGTGGTGCCGACCGCCGGGTAGCCGCGTGCGGCGAACGCGGCCGCGCCGGCATGGTCCCAGACGTTGGGCAGCAGCAGCGGCCGGTCGGCATGGTGCAGTGCGCGGAAGGCGGCGCAGCGCTCGTTCATCGGGATACCACCTCGACAGTCGTCGGGACGCGCAGCAGCGCGTGCGGTTCGTGGGTCGCGGGTGCGTGGACGAGGCGACAACGGCGGCGCAGCACGTCCACGACCCCGGCCGCCAGGGCGAGGGCCTGCCACTGCCCGGGGCAGCCACGCGGGCCCGCGCCGAAGGTGAGCGACGGGCCGGGGCGGCCGGGCACGAAACAGCCCGGGTCGCCGTGTGCCGCCGGGTCACGGTTGGCGGCGTCGAACCGCAGCAGGACCTCGCTGCCCGGCGGGAGGTCGCCGCCGGGAAGCCGGACCGGCGCGACCGTGACCCGCCGGGTGCCGCGCACTGGCGGGTCGAGCCGGAGCACCTCGGCGAGCAGCTCGGTGGTCGGCACGGTCGGCGGCAACGCCAGCCCGTGCCGGGCTGCGGCGCCGATCAGTCCGGCCGTGGCGTCGCACGCCTGGACCAGCAGGCCGATCCGGTTCGCCGCCGCCTCGGGCGGGCCCGGCAGCCCCATTGCCAGCAGCGTCGCCACCGCGGCGTCGGCGGCGGCGACGCGCACGGCGTCCGCGCCGGGATGGTAGGCGGCGGCGACCGCGGTCACCACCGGCTCGACCGCGTCCGGATCGGCGAACCCCAGGCGGGCCGCCAGCACCCGCAGCGGTACCCGCCGCGCGAGCACGGCCATCACGTCCAGGCGGTCACCGGCGCGGTCGAGCGTGTCCCCGGTCAGCCGGGCGGCATCGGCGTACAGCTCGTCGGGGTCCACAGCGGCCAGGGCGGCCAGGCCGACCGCCCGGCGCGCGGGGTGCCGCTCCGGCGCGCTGAACCGGCTGACGGCACCGCGCAGCCAGGCCAGGGTGCCCGGTGGCCCGCCCCCGGCGACGGGAACCTGGCAGGCCGGATCGGTGAGCACGGCCCGCACGTCGGCGTGCCGGGTCACCGTCCAGCCGGTGCCAAGGTCGAGGACGGGCGGGCCGCAGGGCGGTGTGCCGGGTACGGATGGGATGACGAGCTGGTCGACGATCACGCCGCGACCGTACGGCCGGATCGGTTCGGTGCCGGCCGAACCGTCGATCGCGCCGGGCCTGGGGTCCGGCACGGCCATCCCCGGTGTCGCGGGGTCGGTCTTCGATCGGACGTGGCAGCCCCGGCCTCGCGGGATCGATCTCCGATCGGGCGTGGCCGTTCCCGGTGTCGTGGGGTCTCCGCTCAGGCGCGGCCGCCGCCGCTGTCGGGGGCCGCCTCCGGCGCGAGGTCCGCCGGGGCGAGGCCGAGGGCGGCGGCCAGCGCGGGGCTGCCGGCCGGGGTCAACCGGACCGCCCGGCCGACACCCCTGGTGAGCCAGCCCGCCGCGAAGAAGCGTTCGCACAGTGCCGCGCCCAGCGCCCCGGCCAGGTGCGGGCGGCGCTCGGTCCAGTCCAGGCAGTCGCGGACCAGGGGACGGCGGGCGCCCCGCAGCGGTGCGACCGGAATTCCGAGCCCGACCAGCCAGTCCAGCCCGTCCGGGGTCAGCGCCAGCCCACCGGCGTCGTCGAGCAGCCGGCGGGCGAGCAGCGCGTCGCGCAGCAGCACGCCGAGGCGGCCGGCCAGGTGGTCGTAACAGGTGCGGGCGTACGCCAGGGCGACACCGGCCCGGACGGCGCGCAACGAGCCGGCGGACGGGGGTGGAGCCGGGGCGTGGCCGGCCAGGTCCTCGATCAACTGGGCCACCGAAGGGCCGGCGAGCCGGACGTACCGGTGCCGCCCCTGGCGCTGCTCGACCAGCAGCCCTCCCCGCACCAGCCGGGTGAGGTGGTCGCTGGCGGTGGACGGCGCCACCCCGGCGAGCCGGGCCAACTCACCGGCCGTCCACGCCCGGCCGTCCAGCAGGGCCAGGCAGAAGCGGGCCCGGGTGTCGTCGGCGAGCAGGGCGGCGAGCCGGGCCAGCGCCGGGCCGGACGCGGCGGTGGTGGTCACCGGCCCATGCTGACACGGCCACGTTGCGGTCCCCACCGACACGTCATCCCGGCGCAGCCGGTCCCCCTCACTGCGGGTGCCTGCGGCGGCCGAGCCGGTCAGCGCCCGGCGCCGCCGAGCGGGCTGACCGTCCGGCTCTGTCCGTCGTAGCTGCGCCCCGCGACGAAGGCCCCGTCGGGGCGGTCGACGCCCGCCACCGCGCGGGCCAGCCGGCGATCGGCGTCGCGGAAGCGCAGCGCCAGGCTCAGGTGCGGGCGCCAGTGCCCCGGCGCGTGCCAGGGACGCTGTCCCGGGGCCCCGGCGAGGACGTCCCAGACCGACGCGTGCAGGGCGGTCAGCTCCGGCGACGGGTGCACCAGCCACACCAGCGGGGCGCTGCCGTCGAGCACCGCGATCCGGTCCAGCCGCACGGGCAGCGGCAACCCCGCGTCGAACAGGTCGGCCAGCCGCCGCTGCGCGCCGGGCGGGAACTCGTCGACCGCGGCGAGGGTCAGGTGCGGCCGGTTCGTCGGGTGGGCGTTGCGGGCCAGGCTGGGCAGCCCCACCGCGGCCAGCCGCTCCCAGGCGCCGCGCACGGCGGCCTCCAGGTCGGGCGAGCAGACCAGTTCGACCGTACGCACGCCGCCAGGCTAGCCCGCCGGAGCACGGCGATGGCCGCCCGCCGGACCCGCGCGGATGCTCGTTGTGCCGGTCGGCGAAACGGCGTCGCGGCGGTGATGAAAAGCTTGACGGCATGAGTTCCGCACCCGTACGGCACGACCCGCCCACCGAGCCCGGCCCCGACGCCCTCGACGACACGAGCCCCTTCGCGGACCTCGGACTACGCGCCGAGCTGCTGGGCGCGCTGAACGCCCTGGGCTACGAGGAGCCCACTCCGATCCAGCGGGAGGCCATCCCACCCCTGCTGGCCGGTCGGGACCTGCTGGGCCAGGCCGCGACGGGTACGGGCAAGACGGCCGCCTTCGCGCTGCCGCTGTTGCAGCGGATGCCCGACGACCGGCCCGGCGGCGCCCCGGTGGCGCTCGTGCTGGTGCCCACCCGCGAGCTCGCGGTGCAGGTCTCCGAGGCGTTCCACCGCTACGGCAAGGACCTGGGCGCGCGCGTGCTGCCGATCTACGGCGGGCAGCCGATCGGCCGGCAGCTGCGCGCCCTGGACCTCGGGGTCGACGTCGTGGTCGCCACCCCGGGCCGCGCGCTGGACCACATCGCCCGGGGCACGCTCGACCTGGGCTCGCTGGCCACGGTGGTGCTCGACGAGGCCGACGAGATGCTCGACATGGGCTTCGCCGAGGACATCGAGGCGATCCTGGAGCACGCGCCGGAGCAGCGCCAGACGGTGCTCTTCTCGGCGACGATGCCGGCGCGCATCGACGGGCTGGCCCGCAAGCACCTGACCGACCCGGTACGCATCCTCATCGCCCGCGAGCAGACGGTGGCCGGCGAGGCGCCCCGGGTGCGGCAGAGCGCGTACATCGTCGCCCGGGCGCACAAGCCGGCGGCGCTGGGCCGGGTGCTGGACGTCGAGTCCCCCACGGCGGCGATCGTCTTCTGCCGCAGCCGCGAGGAGGTCGACCGGCTCACCGAGACCATGAACGGCCGGGGCTACCGGGCCGAGGCGCTGCACGGCGGGATGAGCCAGGAGCAGCGCGACCGGGTGATGGGCCGGCTGCGTACGGGCACCGCGGACCTGCTGGTGGCCACCGACGTGGCCGCCCGCGGCCTGGACGTCGAGCAGCTCACCCACGTGGTCAACTACGACGTCCCGTCGGCCCCCGAGTCGTACGTGCACCGCATCGGCCGGGTCGGCCGGGCCGGGCGGGAGGGCGTGGCGATCACCCTCGCCGAGCCGCGCGAGCACCGGATGCTCAAGACCATCGAGCGGGTCACCGGCCAGCGCATCGCCATCGACAAGATCCCGACGGTGGCGGACATGCGCACCCGGCGGTTGGAGCTGACCCAGGGCGCCCTGCGGGAGAGCCTGCTGGAGGACGACCTCGACCCGTACCGGGCGATCGTCGAGTCGTTGACCGACGAGTTCGACCTGGTGGAGGTGGCCCTCGCGGCGGTGAAGCTGGCGCACGAGGCGACCTCGCCGGGCTCGGACGACGAGGAGGAGATCCCCCAGGTTCCCGTCCGGGGCCCGCGTGAGGGGCGGCCGGAGGCCGGCGGCCGGGGCGAGCGCCGGGGCGGCGCCCGGCCCCGCACCGGCGGCACCACCCAGGTCTTCATCGGGCTGGGCCGGCGCGCCGGGGTCCGCCCGCAGGACCTGGTGGGCGCGATCACCGGCGAGACCGGGGTCAGCGGCCGGGACATCGGCTCGATCGAGATCGCCGACCGGTTCTCGCTGGTGGAGGTGCCCCAGAGCATCGCCGACGAGGTCATCGCCGGGCTGCGTGGCAGCACGATCAAGGGCCGCAAGGCGACCGTACGCCGGGACCGTGACGGCGACGGCGGCGGCGAGCGCCACTTCGACGGGGCCGACCGGCGCGAGCGCCGCGACCGGGACTTCGACCGGCGCGACCGTCGCTGACCCCGCACGTCAGGAAGGGCCTCCTGCCATGCACCAGGCGTTGGCAGGGGGCCCTTCCTGACACCTCAGGCGGCGGCGAGCGCCGGATCGGGGCGGGTGTCGGCGTCGGCCGGGCGCAGCGCCAGGGCGAGCACGTCGGCGACGTCGGCCAGGGTGTGCACGGTCAGCGCCTCCCGGACCTCGGCGGGCAGGTCGTCGAGGTCCGGCTCGTTGCGGGCCGGGATGATCACCTCGGTCAGGCCGGCCCGGTGGGCGGCGAGCAGCTTCTGCTTCACCCCGCCGATGGGCAGCACCCGGCCGGAGAGAGTCACCTCGCCGGTCATCCCGAACTCGGGCCGCACCGGCCGGCCGCTGGCCAGCGACGCGAGGGCGGTCACCATGGTGATGCCGGCGCTCGGACCGTCCTTCGGCACCGCGCCCGCCGGCACGTGCAGGTGGATCCGCCGTCCGGCGAGGGCGTTCGGGTCGAGTCCGAGCCGGCGCCCGTTGGAGCGCAGGTACGACAGCGCGATGTGCGCCGACTCCTTCATCACGTCGCCGAGCTGGCCGGTCAGGGTCAGCCCCGGCTCGCCCTCCATGCTGGTGGCCTCGATGAAGAGCACGTCGCCGCCGGCTCCGGTGACGGCCAGGCCGGTGGCCACGCCGGGCACCGCCGTCCGCTCCGCCGATTCCGGGGTGAACTTCGGCCGCCCGAGGTAGGTGGCGAGGTTGCCGGTGTCGACGCGGACCGGCGCCGGGTCGGTCGCGAGGGTCACCGCGACCTTGCGGAGGATCTTCGCCAGCGCCCGTTCGAGCTGCCGCACGCCGGCCTCGCGGGTGTACTCGCCCGCGATCCGGGCGAGGGCGTCGTCGGCGACGCCGACCTCCTCGGCGGTGAGCCCGGCCCGTTCCCGCTGCCGGGGCAGCAGGTGATCGCGGGCGATGGCGACCTTCTCCTCCTCCGTGTAGCCGTCGAGGGTGACCAGCTCCATCCGGTCCAGCAGCGGGCCGGGGATGGCCTCCACCACGTTGGCGGTGGCCAGGAAGAGCACGTCGGACAGGTCGAGGTCGACCTCGAGGTAGTGGTCGCGGAAGGTGTGGTTCTGCGCCGGGTCGAGCACCTCGAGCAGGGCGGCGGCCGGGTCGCCGGAGTAACCGGCGGCGAGCTTGTCGACCTCGTCGAGGAGCACGACCGGGTTCATCGAGCCGGCCTCGCGCAGGGCGCGCACGATCCGGCCGGGCAGCGCGCCGACGTAGGTGCGCCGGTGGCCACGGATCTCGGCCTCGTCGCGGACACCGCCGAGGGACACCCGGACGAAGTTGCGGCCGAGCGCGCGGGCAATCGACTCGCCGAGGCTGGTCTTGCCGACGCCGGGCGGGCCGGCGAGGGCGAGCACCGCGCCGGAGCCCCGGCCGCCGACGACGCCGAGGTTGCGCTCGGCCCGCCGGTTGCGCACGGCGAGGTACTCCAGGACGCGGTCCTTGACGTCGGCCAGGCCGGCGTGGTCGGCGTCGAGCACGGCGCGGGCCGCGGCCAGGTCGGTGTCGTCCTCGGTACGGGTGCCCCACGGCATCTCCAGCACCGTGTCGAGCCAGGTCCGGATCCAGCCCGCCTCCGGGGAGGCGTCGCTGGCGCGTTCCAGCTTGCCGACCTCGCGCAGCGCCGCCTCGCGGACCTTGTCGGGCAGTTCGGCGGTCTCCACGCGGGCCCGGTAGTCGGCGGAGCCGTCCGGCTCGTCCTCGCCGAGTTCCTTGCGGATGGCGGAGAGCTGCTGGCGCAGCAGGAACTCCCGCTGGGACTTCTCCAGCCCCTCGCGGACGTCGGTGCTGATCTGCTCGGCGATCTCCTGCTCGGCCAGGTGGTCCTTCACCCAGCCGACGAGCAGTTCCAGCCGGGCGGTGACGTCCGGCGCGGCGAGCAGCTCGGTCTTCTGGGCGAGGCTGAGCCAGGACACGTAGCCGGCCGAGTCGGCCAGTTCGGAGAGGTCGGTCATCCGCTCGATGGCGTCGATGACCTGCCAGGCGCCGCGCTGCTGGAGCACGGACGTCATGAGGGCGCGGTACTCGCGGGCGAGTTCGCGGGCGCGGCCGGCGGGGGCGGGTTCGTCGAGTTCGGTCGCCTCGACCCAGAGGGCGGCGCCGGGCCCGGGTACGCCGGAGCCGATCCGGGCGCGGGACAGGCCGCGGATGACGGCGGCCGGTTCGCCGCTGGGCAGCCGGCCGACCTTCTCGATGGTGGCGACCGCGCCGACGGGGCCGTACTCGCCGTCGAGGCGGGGCACGGCGAGCAGCTTGTGGTCACCGGTGGCGCGGGCCGCGTCGACGGCGGCCTGGGTGGTCGGGTCGAGGGTCACCGGGATGACCATGCCGGGCAGGAGCACGGCGTCGGTCAGGGGAAGTACCGGGAGAGTTGCCATCGAACACCTGCTATCGCGTTGAGTTGAGCGTGTCCAACTCAAGTAACAAATCGTTCCCCTTGTTCCGGGCTGTGACCCAGGCCACCTTCGCCCGCGGGACGGCGCTGCGGGCGCAGCAGCTCGCGCGCCAGGCCGGCGCCCCCGGCGGCCGCCACGGCGAGCGGGATCGCCAGACAGGTCAGCGCCAGTGCGGCGACGGTCCAGCCCGGCAGGCCGGCCACGGCGGCGACGCCCGTCAGCACGGCGAAGACGAGGAGCTTGCGACGGGTGCGGGCGATCGGGATCGCGACGGACATCGGGATCTCCCCTCCGTACGGGATCAGAGCAGGACGAGCAGGGCGGCGCCGACGGCTGCCGCCGGCACGGTGGTGACGACGGTGGCGAGCGCCGCCGAGTGCCGGCGCAGCGCGGCGAGCGGGATCAGCGCGTCGCCGTCCTGGCTGATCGCGTTGGCGACCAGGGTGGGCAGCGGCAGGCCGCCGCTGACGTACAGGCCGGTGAAGACGATCTGCACCGCGCACCCGGGGATGAGGCCGATGCCGGCGCCGACCAGCACGCCGACGAGCCCGGTGAGGGCAAGCTGGGAGCCGTCGAAGCCCGTCGTGGTGGTCACCACCTGCCAGCCCAGATACGCCACGGCCACCCAGACGGTGACGAAGGACGCCTCGTGCGCGCTGTGCCGCAACGTCTCCCGCAAGGAGCGGGGCTGCGCGGTCTCCAGGCTGTCGTCGGCCAGCTTTCCCCGCCCTCCGGCGAAGATCAGCGCCGCGGTGAGCGTGCCGAGCACCCCCAGCGCCAGGTACGGGTCGACGCCCCCGAAGGATCGGGTCAGCGCGCCCGGGTCGACCAGTTGGAATACCACCGGCACCGACACCGCGAACGCCGGCGTGGTCAGCCCCCAGAACGCCGTGGACGCCGGCACGCGGGGCAGCAGCCCGCCGAGCACCCACCGCGCGCCGGCGAGGTCCGGCCCGCCCACGGCGGCCAGGCCGAGCGGCGCGGGCGCGGCGGCGACCCGGTGGTTGACCGCGCGGGCCGGGTCGATGCCGAGCGCGTCGACGACGTACCCGGTCACCAGGCCGACCGCGAAGAGCAGCGCGTGGATCTTGAGAGCGAACAGGGGGTTCCAGGCGAGCACCACCCACGACGGAGTCCCCCATGGTGGCCGCCAGGGCGGCGACCACGGTGCCGAAGGAGACCTTCCCCCGGGCGTACAGCGGCATCAGGATGATCGCCCCGCCGCAGCCGGGGCTGACGCCCAGCAGGGCGCCGACCAGCGGACCGAGCCGGGGCCGGCTGGTGAGCCCGTCGGTGACCCGGTCGCCGTATCGCCAGCGCAGCCAGCCGAAGAGCGCCACCATGACGGCGACGTAGCCACCCACCTGCATGAACGCGTCCGCGAGCGGGCGGAGCACGAGTTCGGTCACGGCACACCTCCTCCGGTACGGCGCCGCCGGGCCGTCCGCCGCGCGCGGACGGCCCGGCGCGACGGCGTCAGGTGAGCTTGCTCTTGACCTTGTTGGCGGCGCCCTTGGCTAGGCCCGGGTTCGTGCCGTAGAGCCGCGGGTCGCCGGGCGGCAGGACCGGCTCGGGCGCGTGCGCGCGCGGGCTGTGGTCGTAGCGGAACTCGCCCTTGCCGTCGGGCGCCGGCCCGGACGCCCAGCGACCCTCCGACGCGTCGGTGCCCGGCGAGAAGTCCAGGTACGTGTAGCTGAACTGCTCGGTGAACTCCTTGGAGTCCGGGAACGCGTCGGGCACCGGCATCTCCTCCAGGCCGTCCTCCTTGAGCTGCTCGATGGCCGCCATCCACATGTTCTGGTGCATGGTGTCGCGGGCCAGCAGGAAACGGAGCATGTTCTTGACCCCGGGGTCGTCGGTCATGTTGAACAGCCGGGCCACCTGGAGCCGGCCCTGTGCCTCGGCGGTGACGTTGAGCTGGAAGTCCGCCATCAGGTTGCCGCTGGCGGTGATGAAGTTGCCGTTCCAGGGCACGCCGGCGCTGTCCACCGGCAGCGCTCCGCCGCCGCCGTGGATGAAGTGCGCCGGGTTCGACCCGCCGTAGATCGCGCCCACCATCGGGTTGTCGGCGGCGGCCTCCTGCAACGACAGCGGCGCGTTCTCCAGCAGCCGGGTGATCATCGTGGCGATCATCTCGACGTGGCCCATCTCCTCGGTGCCGACGTCGAGGAAGAGGTCCTTGTACTTGCCGGGCAGGCGGCAGTTCCAGCCCTGGTAGAGGTACTGGTTGGCGACGGTCATCTCGCCCCACTTGCCGCCCAGGACCTCCTGGAGCCGGCGGGCGAACGCGGCATGGATGCCGACGCGGCCCTCGGCCGGACGGTGCCGCAGCGCGTTCTCCACCAGGTTGGTCACCACCTGCCGGGTCCGGCGCCGCGGCACCGGGCAGCCCCCGGCCCGCCGCGTCACCCCGGTCAGCCGCCGGTGCGGGGGCACGAGGGCCGCCGCACCGCGCAGGACCTGCGCCAACGGCGCCGCCGGGTCCGCCGCCGGCGCGAGCGCCCCGGTGCCGGCGGCGGCGTCCCGCAGCAGACCCTGCAGGTGTACGGCCTGCTCGTGGGCCAGGCCCGTGATGGCGCGCCGGTCGTCGCCGGTGAGCGGGAGCCTCTCGTCGGCGAGCGCCCGGGTGAGCGAGGTGAGGGCGCTGACCGGGGTGCGGAACTCGTGGCAGAGCACGCGCAGCAGCAGTTCCGGGTCGGTGTCCAGGGCCGCCGGGTCGGCCGGACCGGGTTCGGCCCCGCCCACCGGAGCAGTCGCAACGGTCCCCGCCCCCCGTGCCGTTCGCGCATCCGCCCGACCTCCCTCGTTCGGCCGCATGATCGGTACCCGCTCGGGAACGGACCAGGCATGCCCGCTCCCCCCGTCGTCCGGTTGGCCGTCGTGGACGACCACCCGCTGTTCGTCCGCGGGCTGGAACTGCTGCTGCCGGCCACGACCGACGGGCGGGCGGAGGTGGTGGGCTCCACCGGCGACGCGTCGGCCGCCGCCTCGCTGGTCGGCCGCTGCCTACCCGACCTGGCGCTGGTCGACCTGCACATGCCGCCCCCGGGCGGGATCCGGGCCGTGGCGGCGATCCGGCGCACCACGCCCCGGGTGCGGGTGGTGGCCATGTCGGGCGCGGAGGACCCGGCTCCCGCCCTGGAGGCGCTGCGCGCCGGCGCCGAGGCCTTCCTGCCCAAGACCGCCGAGCCGGAGGAACTGCTGCCCCCGCTGCTGGCCGTCCTCGACGGCTGGGCGGTGCTGCCGGGGCACCTGCTCCGTGCGTTGCTGCGGCCCGGCCGGGCGGCCCCGGTCGATCTCGACGACGAGGAACGGGCGATGCTCCAGGCCATCGCGGCGGGCCGCAGCACCGTCGAGATCGCCGAACGGATGCACGTCTCGGAACGCACCATAAAGCGGATGACGGCCGCGCTGCTGCGAAAGTTGCGGGTCTCCACCCGCGCCGAGGCGGCGGCGCTCGCCGGTCACGCCGGTCTGCTCGGCGACTGACCCCGGGCTTTGCGCCGAGCCGTTTTCCCGCGATAACGCGACGCGCCGAAATGAGGACGACGCGCATTGTTGCGGATTAGCCCCGGGATACGTCAAACTTTGACCACACCCCGCCCCACACAGGGAGTAATTGACGATGGCGAGAAAAGTAATCACGGTCCTGACCGACGACCTCGACGGTGGAAAGGCCGACCGGACCGTCGAGTTCAGTCTGGACGGCGTGGCATACACCATCGACGTCTCCGACGAGAACGCGGGCGTGCTGCGCAAGGCCCTCGACCCGTACATCAACGCTGGCCGGCGGATCGGTCGCGGAACCGCCGACACCGGGCGGGCACCTCGGCGGGCAGGCACGCCGGGCGGCTCGGGAATGGACCGCGAGCAGAACCGGGCCATCCGGGAATGGGCCACCAAGAACGGCTACAAGATTTCCGAGCGCGGCCGCATCCCGGTCGAGGTCGTGGAGGCGTACAAGAACCGCTGACCGGCGCCGGGCTCACGCTCGGGCTGGTGCGGGGTCACGCTGAGGAATCAGCGCGGCCCCGCCGGTCTTTTCCCACGGCGATCCATTCGCACGACCCGCGCCCGCCGGCGGGCCCATTCCCGGCCCGCCACGATTGCGCTTCGACCATCGGCGGGTCGCCGGGTCGCTTCGGATCGGCCGACAACGGCCCGTTCACCGGCCCGGCGAGCGTGATCATCGCCACGATCACCCCGGCGCGCAGCCGGGCCGCCGCACTTCCCGAGTGTAATGAGCGACAGCTTTGTCGAGCATTACCGGTGCGGATCTCGGGGGTGGCGGATGACGCGATGGTGGGGCCAGACGGCCGGGGGGTTGCCCCGCGTCTTCTGGTACCTCTGGTCGGCCACGCTGATCAACCGGCTGGGCAGCTTCGTCGCCATCTACCTCGGCGTCTACCTGGTGTCGGTACGCGGCCTCAGTCCCGCGTACGCCGGGATCGTGATCGGGTTGCACGGAGCCGGCAGCGCGGCCGGTGGCGTGCTCGGCGGGATCGTCGCGGACCGGTGGGGGCGGCGGCCGGCCATGCTGACCGGAAACGTGGCCGCCGCGGCGGCGGCGCTGGCGCTGGGCCTGAGCGGGCACCCCGTGGCGATCGCGGCCCTCACCCTGCTGCTCGGGCTCTGCCTGGGCGTCGCCCGGCCGGCCTTCACGGCGACCGTCATCGACGTGGTGGGCGAACGGGACCGCCTGCGCGCGCTGACGCTGAACTACTGGGCGATCAACATCGGGTTCGCCGTCGCCGCGACCGTGGCCGGCCTGCTGGTCCGGGTCGAGCCGCTGCTGCTGTTCGCGATCAACGCGGCGGTGCTGCTCGGCACCGCCGCGCTGATCGGCCTGACCGTGCCCGAGTCGCGCCCCGCCCCGGTGACCGTCGCGCAGGTCGCCCGCGTCGACTCCGGCGGGCTCGGCACCGTGCTGCGGGACCGGGTCTTCCTGACCTTCACGGCCCTCACCGGGTTGGCCTGGCTCTGCATCGAGAGCAGCGCGATGCTGCCGGTGGCGTTGCAGGCCGACGGGCTGCCGGCGTCGGCCTTCGGGCCGGTCATCGCGGTCAACGGCCTGATGATCGTGCTGGGGCAGCTCTTCGTGCCCCGCCTGATCGGCCGCTTCGACCGGTCCCGCACCGTCGCCGTGGCCGTCGTGGTGATCGGCGCCGGCTTCGCCCTGACCGCGCTGGCCGACGCCGTCTGGTTCTACGCGCTCACGGTGGCCGTCTGGACGCTCGGCGAGATGCTGATGACCCCGTCGAACTCGGCGCTGACCGCCGACCTTGCGCCGGCCGCCCAGCGCGGCCGCTACCAGGGCGTCTACTCGCTCGGTCACGCCTTCGCCAGCTTCGCCGGGCCGACGCTGGGCGGCCTGGTCGCTGCCCGGTTCTCCACCGACGTCCTCTGGCTGGGGCTGTTCGGGCTGGCCCTGCTGGTGGCCGCCGGCAACCTCCTGGCGGTGCGGCCCCGGGCCCGGCGGATCACCGCCCTGCGGGCCGCCGCGGCGCCCGCCGCTCCGCGCGAGGCCGCGGCGCTGGCGTGAACGCGCCGCCGCGGGGCCGCCGGGGTGCGCCCGGACGGCCCCGCGGTGGTCGTCAGCCGACCTGGATGCGCACCACGTCGAAGGCCGGTGTCTGGTTGGCCCGCTCCATCATCGGCACCCGGTGCGAGCCGTCGCCGGCCCAGACCGCGCACTGGGCGGTGCCGGATCCGGGCAGCCCGGGGATCTGGATGGTCACGTCGTCGGGCTCGGCGCCACCACGGCTGTCCTCGGTGGCGACGAAGAACGCCGGCACCTCCTGCGGCTGCGGCGGCTGCCGGAGGCTGCCCAGCATCCGGCAGGCGGTGTGGAAGTGGCCCCGCACCAGCCCCTGCTCGTTGAGCAGCGAGCTCTCCACGTAGTACCCGCCCTGCCCGGCGGCCAGGAAGCGGTCCCGTACGAGGTTGCGGGTGGAGACCCGGAGGGTGAACGGCTGGTTCGACCCGACCCGGTCGGGGAACTCGGTGATCAACAGCGATGGATTGTCGGCCGCGGCGCCCACCTCGCCGAACGCGGTGCTGACGCAGCGGTTGCCGTTCTGGAAACCGTCGTGCGGCTGCAACCGGCTGTCCTCGCAGTCGTTCGCGATCACTCCCAGCCCGGCACCGGGCCCACCATTGCCGCCACCGTTGTTACCGCCGCCGTTGTTACCGCCACCGTTGTTGCCGCCACCGTTGTTACCGCCGGTCGGCGCCACCTGGCACTCGGCGAGCCGGGCCAGGCCCTGCGGCCGGGGGCCCACCCGGTCGATCGCGATGGTGATCCGCTCCAGCGTCGCCCGGCGCTTGCCGGCCAGCGGCTCGAGGATCGAGGTGCGGACGAACTCCTCGCCCCGCCGGCCCTCGGCGGCCAGCCGCCGGTCCGCCTCGGCGATCTGGGTCTGCAGCAGGTTCAGGTTCCGGTCGACCTCGGCGCGGGCGCGGTCGGGCACCCGCGGCAGCCGGCTGGCCACGTCCGGGCAGGCCACGGCCGAGCCGCCGTTGTCGGCGCCGCCGCCCCGCGTCTGCTCGCACTCGGCGACCGACTGCTGCCCGTCCCCCCAGTGGTTGCGCACCCAGCGGCCGTCCTGCCAGGTCCGGCTGGTGCCCCGCCCGCTCGGCGCGGTCGCGCCCGGGCTCGGCTCCACGCAGGCGGCGGAGGCCGGTCGGGTGCTGGTCGGCCGCCGGTCCTCGGCCGACGAGATCTGGGTCACGGCGACGATCCCGCCGAAGACCGCGAGCGTGCCGACGACGGCCAGCAGTCGCTTGCTCCGCGCGCCACCGGATGACCGGCGCGCCCGTGTGGACCTGCGCATCGAATTGCTCTCCTTCGCGATCCGGTAGTTGATTCGAGACCTCGGCGGACCGACGGAATTGAGGGGCGCACCCGACGGGGACCGTCGCGGCGAGCCGGTGGCACGTCGATGACCGACGATGCCCTTTCCGCACCGTCTTCCGCGCCGCGCGGCGCGGTCGGGGAGATCCTGTCCATTCCCGCAGGAGTACGGGACGGCCGGCGCGAAGGTTCAACGCGAATCCGGGAATCCGGGCGGGCCCGGGCGTCGACCGGTGACGTGCGCCGGGCCGGCGGCCGGTGGCGCCACCGGAGCAGGGCGGGTCAGTCCGCGCAGAGGTGGGCGAACGCGAAGCCGCCCGTCATCTCGTCGTGCCGGGACTCCAGCCCCCGGATCTCGGCGAGCAACTCGTCCCAGGGCGTCAGGGCCGCCTCGGCGGCGTCCAGCGCGCGCATCCGCTCCCCGACGGCCACCGCCGCCAGGTCCTCGGCCAGCCGCCCCGGATCCACCCCGACGGAGACGTGCTGCGGGTGCACCGTCACCCGCTCCACCAGGCAGGCACCGGGGTGCACCCGTACCCAGCTCCATCCCTCGGCGGGCCCGCCCGTCCAGCGCACGTGCAGCCCCCGCACGATCGGGTCGACCAGCCGCCGCGACACGTACGCCTCGACGGCGGCGGCCCGGGCCAGGGCACCGAGGTCGTTGACGTGCCCGGTCCGCCCGTCGGGCAGCCGACCGAGGATGTCGCGGAAGCCGACCGGGGGCACCCCCGTGTCGTCGGGCTCCCCCGCGCCGAGGGCCGCGTACGCGCACGCGTCGATCACGTACGCCACGATCCGGCGCCCGTGCTCCTCGGCCCGCAGCGTCGGCGACCCGATCCGCAGCACCGCCAGGCCGACCGCCTCGGCGACCGCGTTCTTCAGCCGCTCGACCCGCTGCGCGGCGGAGCCGGGGGCCGCGACGGGGCCGACCTCGACGGCGAAGACCGGCCGGGCCGTGTCGGCGGCGCAGACGACGAGGTCGTAGCCCTCCCGGCTGGCCGTGTTCCACTGGTTGCCGGTGACGCCCGGCGGACGCCCCTGCACCAGTTCGCCGAGCCGGCGGGGGCCGTGCACGAGCTGGCCGCCCCGGGCGAGCAGCGGGCCGCGCCCACCGTCCCCGGCGACCGCACGCAGCCAGGAGCCGCCCCCACCACCGGTGCTCGTCATCCGCCTGATCCGTCCGTCCCGCCGCCGATCGGGGCCGACGCGTCGGCCGGGGGCGAGTCTAGGCCGTCGATCATGGCCGGCGTGCCGGTGGTGCCCCTCGGGCCGTCGGCCCGCAATTCGCTTGAGGTCACCCGCCCGCGCCGGTGGGATGGGCGGGTGAGCGTCTTCCTGGACACAAAGCGGCTGGTGCTGCGCGAGTTCACCGCCGACGACGCCGACCTGCTCGTGGAGCTGGACGGCGACCCCGAGGTGATGCGGTACCTCACCGGCGGGCGCCCCACCCCGCCGGAGGCGGTCCGGGAGCGCGTCCTGCCCCGGATCCTCGCCCACTACCGGCGACCGCCGGGACTCGGGTGGTGGGCGGCGCTGAGCCGGGGCTCGGGCGACTTCCTGGGCTGGTTCGAGTTCCGCCCGACCCGCGACGGCGACGTCCGCGAGGTGGAGCTGGGCTACCGGCTGCGCCGGTCCGCCTGGGGCGTCGGCCTCGCCACCGAGGGCTGCCGGGCGCTGATCGAGCAGGGCTTCACCGCGCTCGGCGTGCAGCGGGTCACCGCGAACACGATGTCCGTCAACGCCGCGTCGCGTCGGGTGATGGAGAAGTGCGGGCTACGGCTCGTGCGGACGTACGTCGGGGACTGGCCGGAGCTGATCGACGGCGCGGAGCACGGCGAGGTGGAGTACGCGCTGACCCGGCAGCGGTGGCTGCGCCGCGACGCCGGCTAGGCCCGGCGCGAGCCGACTGTCACTCCGCGCCCATCACCAGGCCCTCGATGGTGTGTTTCTGCCGGATCGGCGTCAGGGCGTCGACCACCGGGCAGGGCAGGTGGGCGCGCACCTGCTCGGGCAGGCCCGCCCAGTACCCCCGGGTGACCGCCATGTCGTGGTGCGCGGCGTTGCCCGCTCCCGGCGCGTCGACGCCGAGCACCAGCACCGGGCGGGACAGGGTGGAGACGTTCGGCGTGCCGCGGTGGATGGTCAGCGCGGACCGGGCGGAGATGTCGCCGCGCCGCGGATACTTGCGGACGGCCCGTTGCGCGTAGCGGGGGTGGCGCTCCCTGGGCGGGAACATCTGGTGGTCGAAGTCGCGTCCGTCGTCCCACTGGGTGCCCGGGGCGATCTCGAACGGCCCCATCTCCTCCACGGTGTCCACCGTGGTCAGGTTGAAGGCCAGCGAGGTCAGCCGCCGCTGCCGGCGGGTGTCCTCCGGCATCGGGAAGTCCCGGTGCCACGGCTGCATGGCCGCGCCGGGAAACGGGATGTCGAAGCCGAGCTCGACGATCTGGTAGTCGGGCCCGAGCACGGCCCGGCACACCGAGACCACCCACGGGTGGGTCACCAGGTCGACGAAGCCGCGCAGCTGCTCGGGGTGGATCTCCACGTACCACCGCTGCGGGCCGCGGCCGACCGCGCCGTCGGGGCGGGAGCGGGCCTCCCGGAAGGCGGCCTCGACGTCCTCGCCGACGCGGTCCACCCAGTCCACGGCGAAGGCGCCCCGGCATGCGGTGATGCCGTCCCGGTAGAGGTCGCCGAGCGCCTCCAGGGGAACCTCCTCGTCCTCGACGGGGGCGCCGGGCTGGTCGGTGCGCGGCGCGGGCGCGCTGGAGTGGGACCTCATCGAACCTCCTGACGGGGACCAGGCGAGTATTACAACGTTGTAGAGGCGCCGCAAGGGACGCCCGGGCCGCCACCCCCGCCACGGGTCGGGGCATGATCGACCGGTACGCCGGTGGTCGGCGCACGGGACCGGGGAGGTACGCGGGGGTGCGGGTCGTTTCGCTGGTGCCGTCGCTGACCGAGGCCGTCGCCCTGACCCTGCCGGGTCTGCTGGTCGGCGCCACCGACTGGTGCACCCACCCGGCCGGGCTGGACGTGGCGCGGGTCGGCGGGAGCAAGTACCCGGACCTGGACCGGGTACGCGCGCTGCGCCCCGACCTGGTCCTGCTCAACGTCGAGGAGAACCGCCGGGAGGACGCCGACGCGCTGACCGCCGCCGGCGTGCCGGTACGGGTGACCTACCCGCGTACCGTCGACGAGGCGCTGACCGAGCTGGCGGACCTGCTCCGCGACCTGGGCGCCCCGGCCGAACCGGAGTGGCTCGCCGAGGCCCGCAGGGCGTGGGCCGGGCTGCCCACCGCCCGACCGTCCCGCCGGGCGGTGGTGCCGGTCTGGCGGCGACCGTGGGTGGTGCTGGGCGCCGACACCTTCGCCGGTGACGTGCTGCGCCGGCTCGGCGTCACCAACGCGTACGCCGACGACGACGAGCGCTATCCCCGGCCGAGTCTCGACGCGCTGCGCGCCCGCGCACCGGAGCTGGTGGTGCTGCCCGACGAGCCGTACCGCTTCACCGCTGAGGACGGGCCGGAGGCGTTCCCCGGCACCCCCTGCGCCCTGCTCTCCGGCAGGCACCTGACCTGGTACGGCCCGTCGCTCGCCGAAGCGCCCGCCGTGCTCTCCGCCCAGCTCGCCGACCCGGTCGTGCACCCGGTCTGACCGCCGCGGCCCCAGCGTGACCGGTCACCCGCTCGCGCGCCGGCGCCGTTCCCGACGGGCGTCGACCATGCTCCACCCGATCGCGACCGTCAGCGTCAGCACCACCACCGCGAGGGTCGACCAGACCGGCAGCTTCCCGACCGGCGTCCCGGCCAGGATCAGCTTCGCCCCGGCGAAGGCCAGCAGGAAGGCCAGCCCGTACCGCAGGTAGCCGAAGTGCCGCAGCAGCCCCGCCACGTCAGGCCACCGGGGTGATCCGGGCCGGGTCCAGATCGGCGAGGGTGGTGTCGTCGACGTCGTAGGCGAGGGTGCTGGTCACCTGGACCACGCCGCTGACCTGCCCCGCGAGCCGGCCCGCCAGCTCGACGGCGCTGCGCCGGTCCAACCGGCCGTCGAGCGTCACCTCGCCCCCGCGCACCCGGACGGTGACCAGCCCGTCCCGCACCGCGAGCACCCGGCGCAGCACCTCCTGCACCACGTCCTCGCGGATCTCCGCGTCGGTGCGCAGGTGCACCCGCAGCAGGTCACCGCGCGTGACGATGCCGACGAGCCGGCCCAGGTCGTCGAGCACCGGCAGCCGTTTGACCGACTCCCGGTCCATCTGCCGGGCGGCGGCGGAGATCGTCGCCTCCGGCCAGGTCGCCACGGCCGGGGCGGTCATCAGGTCGCGCGCCAGCAGCGCCTCGGCCTTCTCCCGGGCGGTGCGGCGTCGTCGCCCCTCGAAGACCCGCCGCTCGTCCGGGTGGCCGGCCCGCTCGACCTTGTGCAGCAGGTCCGACTCGGAGACCACGCCGAGGACCCGACGGGAGCCGTCCACCACGGGCACCCCGCTGATGCCCCGCCGGACCAACGCGTCGACGATCTCCCGGTAGGGGGTCTCCTCCCCCACCGTCGTGACCTCCCGGGTCATCACGTCGTCCACCTGCCACGTCCTCATCGCGACCTCCCTGTCGTTCCCACCGCGACGCTACGGCCGCGGCGGGCCGCCGGGCAGGGCCGCCGGACCGGACCGGACCGGCCGTACGGACCGGTGCGGGAGGGGTCCAAGGTCCCGGTCCGGTGGGGCCCGATCGGCCCTGCCCGCCCGGCGCCGACGGGCGTCCAATGGAGATGCCACCGGAAAGCGCGGTGCCAGGCACACGAAGGGACGTGGAGACAATGGCCGCGACGATCGAGCGCACCACCGTCGGGACCGACGCTGCGGTGGCGGAGACCCGGCACGTCGGCGAGACCCCCAGGGAACGGGCCGCCCGGTACGTCTTCGCCGGCATCCGGATCGCCCTCGGGTGGACCTTCCTCTGGGCGTTCCTGGACAAGGTCTTCGGTCTGGGGTTCGCCACCGAGGCGAAGAACGCCTGGATCAACGGCGGCAGCCCCACCAAGGGCTTCCTGACCTTCGGCGCGGCCGGCCCGTTCGCGGACTTCTACCAGGGCATCGCCGGGGCCGCCTGGGCCGACGTGCTCTTCATGGCCGGCCTGGCCGCGATCGGCGTCGCGCTGCTGCTCGGCATCGGGATGCGGATCGCCGCCGTCGCGGGAGCGGTGCTCTACGTGATGATGTGGACGGTCGTCCTGCCTCCCGAGAACAACCCCTTCATGGACGAGCACCTGATCAACGCGGCGCTGCTGGTCGGTCTCGCACTGGTCAACGCCGGCGCGACCCTCGGCCTGGGCGCGACGTGGGCGAAGCTCCCGATCGTGCGGCGGTTCCCCTGGCTGCGCTGACTGTGAGGCTGGCCGGGTCGGTCCGTACGTGATGGGCTGATGGCTGGCGGCAGTGGATGTGACCCTTGCTCTG
>NZ_JBNCOB010000007.1:0-313247 GCF_049847285.1 Micromonospora sp. DT62 | reverse complement strand
TTGAGTTCGGCCGAAACGGACACGGTCCTCGCAACTCCCAAAATGTCTGGGTGTTGCGAGGACCGCTAGATCCCAAGGATCGACCGGGGGCCCTCGTCGTTGCCTCGCTGGGCGGTACCGGGGCTCAGCCGGGCCGGCGGAACCCGGCCACCGGCATCGTGTTGATGCTGGAGACGTTGACCGGCTTGCCGGCCCGGGGCGCGTGCACCATCTTGTCGTTGCCGAGGTAGAGGCCGACGTGGTGCAGGTCGCTGAAGAAGAAGACCAGGTCACCCGGGCGCGCCTCGGAGCGCGGGATGGCCTTGCCCTCGTTCCACTGCGCACCCGTGAAGTGCGTCAGGTGGATCCCCGCCGCCTTGTAGGCGTACTGGGTGAGACCGGAGCAGTCGAACGAGTTCGGGCCGGTGGCACCCCAGACGTACGGGTCGCCGACCTGCGCGCAGGCGGTGCGGATCGCGGTGCGGGCCGCGTCGCTGACCACGCCGTTGATGGTCGGGCACTTCTCCGTCTTGACGGTCGTGACCGGCAGCGACGCCTCGAGCTTCTTGATGTCGGCGTCGATCTGCTTCTTCTTCGCGGCCAGGTCGCTCTGCTGCTTCGTCTGCGACACGATCAGCGTGTCGAGCTTCTGCTTCTCCGCGTCGTACTTCTGGCGGACCCGCGTCACGCCCTCGAGCTGCTTGCGCTCCTGCGCGGCCAGCCGGTCCAGCAGCGTCAACTGCTCGGTCAGCGTGTCGGGCTTGGCGCTGACCAGCAGCGCGCCGATGTCGTGGGACGGGCCGGAGATGTAGTAACGGGAGGCGAGATCGCCGACCCGGTCCATCGCCAGCTCGCTCTCCAGCGCCAACGGCTGGATCTTCTTCTGCAGGTCCTCCGACTTCTTGCGGTTGACCTTCAGCTGCGCCCGCACCTTGTTGTACTGCTCGATGGTCGGCTCGAGCTGCTCCCACTTCTGGTCGATCGCGGCCTCGATCTCGTCGACCGAGGGCTCGGCGTGGGCGGGCGCGGCCAGCATGCCGGCGCCGACCGCCGCCGCGGCGACCAGGGTGAGCAGACGGTGGGCGACCCTGCGCAGGCCACCCGGACGAGCAGACCGTCCCGGTGCGTGACGATGAGGGGGCATGGTTGCCACCGGCACCGACTCCTTTTGCAACCCGGCCGCTTGGCGCCTCGCGCGAGGGAAGAGGGGCGAGACAGACGACCCACAGCGGCCGGTGCCCAACATTAGGGATAGCCGGCAGCGGAATCAAGGCGATCGAGGGCCACTTCACGCCTGCGCAACCGCTTGCGTACCAAGGGTGTCGGCCCGCCTGCCAACGATCGCAGTCAGTACGTCGTCGAGTGTGACCACACCGAGGGGGCGGCGACCGTCGCTGACCAGCACCATGTGCCGCCGCTCCCGGCGCATCGACAGCAACAGGTCGGCGAGCGTACGGTCCGGCGGCACCACCGCCAACGGCCGGTAGACCTCCGCCGGCACGGGGGCCCGCCGGCTCGCGCCCGCGTACCCGAGCACGTCCTTGACGTGCACGAAGCCGAGCACCCGGCGGGTGTGTCGCTGCACCACCGGGAAGCGGGACCGCCCCGTCAGGGTGGCCAGCACCTCCAGCGAGGCGGGTGAGACGTCCTCGGCCACGGTGGTCACCGTGGACCACGGTTGCAGGGCGTCGGCGGCGGTCCGGCTGTGCAGGGCGAGCGCACCCGTGATCCGGGCGTGCTCCTCCGCGTCGAGCAGCCCCTCCGTACGCGCCTGCGACACCAGCCCGGCCAGCTCCTCGGCGGTGAAGACCGTCTTCACGGCCTCGGTCGCCTCGACCCGCCACAGTCCCAGCACCCGGCGCGACGCCCACTTCATCGCCACCAGCAGCGGCTTGGTGGCCAGGCAGAACGCCAGCATCGCCGGCCCCAGCCAGAGCGCCGACGGCTCCGGCCCGGCCAGGGTGATGTTCTTCGGCACCATCTCGCCGACCACGGTGTGCAGGAAGACCACCACCCCGAGGGCGAGCACGAAGGCCACCGGGTGGACCACCCCCTCCGGCAGCCGCGCCGCGCGGAACGCCGGCTCCAGCAGGTGCGCGAGGGCGGGCTCGGCGATCGCGCCCAGCCCCAGCGAGCAGACGGTGATGCCGAGCTGCGCCCCGGCGATCATCAGCGGGATCTGGTTCATCGCCGACAACGCCCAGCGGGCCCGCTTCGAGCCGGCCGCCAACGGCTCGACCACCGTGCGCCGGGACGCGATCAGCGCGAACTCGCTGCCCACGAAGAACGCGTTGCCGAGCAGCAGCGCGACGGTGACCAGCAGCTCAGGCATCGCCGTCCGGCTCCTCGGGACGGAGCACCCGGACCTGCTCGATCCGGTGCCGCTCGACCTCCACGACGGTGAACTCGAAGCCCGACTCGTCGACTGTCTCGCCCGCGAGCGGGATGTGCCCCAGCCGGGCCATCAGGAACCCGGCGAGCGTCTCGTACGGCCCCTCGGGCAGCCGGAAGCCGGTCTGCTCCGCCAGCTCGTCGGAGCGCAGCACCCCGTCGACGAGGACCGTCCGCTCCCCGCCCGGCACCCTCAGCCCGACCGCGCCGACGTCGTCCACCGCGGCCGGGTCGAACTCGTCGGCGATCTCCCCGACCAGCTCCTCCACGAGGTCCTCCGTGGTGACCACGCCGTCGGTGCCGCCGTACTCGTCGACGACGATGGCGAGGTCGGCACCCGCGCTGCCGAGCGCGGCCAGTACGCCGTCGAGGTCCAGGCTCTCTGGCACGTACACCGGTTCGCGGGCCACCGACCCGACCGTGGTCGAGCCGCGCAGGGCCAGCGGCACGCCCAGCGCGTCCGGCACCCCGGCGACGCCGGTCACCAGGTCGAGGGTCTCCTCGTACACCGGGAACCGCGTCCGCCCGGTCCGGCGGGACAGCGCCAGCAGCTCCGCCACGGTGGCGGTGGCCCGCAGCGCGACCACGTCGACCCGCGGGGTCATCGCCTCGGCGGCCCGCTTGTCGCCGAACCGGATGGTCCGGCGCAGCAGCATGGCGGTGTCCGGCGGCAGCGCCCCGGCCCGCGCCGAGATGGCCGCCAGCAGCCCCAGCTCCTCCGGCGAGCGGGCGCTGGCCAACTCCTCCTGCGGCTCCACGCCCAGCAGCCGGACCAGGCGGTTCGCCGAGTCGTTCAGCGCCCGGATCAGCCAGCCGAAGGCGCGGGAGAAGGCGCGCATCGGGCCGGCGGTCGCGAGGGCGGTGGGCATCGGCCGGGCCAGCGCGAGGTTCTTCGGCACCAGTTCGCCGAAGAGCATGGAGAGCAGGGTGGCCAGGGCCAGGGCGAGGAACGGGGTGAACCGGCCGGCGGCGTCCCCAGCGACCGGCCGCAGCAGCGGGGTGAAGAGGCGGGCCAGGGCGGGCTCGGCCAGGTAGCCCGTGAGCAGCGCGGTGAGGGTGATGCCGAGCTGCGCCCCGGAGAGCTGGAAGGAGAGCTCCCGCAGCGCCCGGCGTACGGTCACGGCCCGGCCGTCCCCTGCGGTCGCCCGCCGCTCGATCTCGGGGCGATCCACCGTGACCAGGGCGAACTCGGCCGCGACGAAGAACGCGTTGCCGCCGGTCAGCAGCACGAAGCCGACCAGGGGCAGCAGCGTGGTCAGCAGCAGGCCATCGATGGTCGTCTCACCTCGGCGAGATTCTCGCACGGGCGGCGGCCCCGGTCACGGGCGGAAGATCTGCCGGGCTCGTCGGCCCCGGCTACCGTCGGGGCATGGCCCCGCTCACGCTCGCCCACGAACTCGCCCTGCTCGGCTACGACGACGCGGGCGTCAACCGGCTCGGCCGGCCCACGCTCGACTACGGCCTGGCCGGCGCCCTGCTGCTGGAGCTGGCGCTCGCCGGTCGGGTCGAGGTCGCCGACGACCGGCTCGTGGTGACCGACCCGACCCCCGTCGGGCAGCGGCAGCTCGACGACGCACTGGCCCGGGTCGCCGCCGACGACAAGCGGCGCAAGCCGAAGGACTGGGTCAGCCGGCTCGCCAAGGACCTGCCCGAGCAGGTGCTGGACGGGCTGGTCACCGCCGGCGTGCTCCGCCGCGACTCGGACAAGGTGCTGTGGGTCTTTCCGCGTACCCGCTATCCGTCCACGACCGGCGCGGAGCCGGCGGTGGAGACGCAGGCCCGGCAGCGGATGGTCGCCGCCGTGGCCGCGGACGGCCCGGTGGACGGGCGGACGGCCGCGCTCATCGGCCTCGCCCGGGCCGTCGGCCTGGACCGCAAGCTCTTCGCGGAGCTGCCGAAGGAGCAGGTCAAGCGCCGGCTGACCGAGATCGCCGCCGGGGACTGGGCGTCCGCCGCCACGAGGAAGGCGATCGAGGAGATCCAGGCGGTCCTCCTGATCGCGACCACCACGGCCGCCACCACCACCATCATCACCACGACCTCCTGAACGACGACGGCGGCGACACCGGGGAGGTGTCGCCGCCGTCGGGCGTCGCAGGGGGTACGCGTCAGCCGGCCACCGGCGCCCGCTCGGTGTCGCCCGGCGCCTGCTCGGGCTTGACGGAGCGGAGCAGCACGCTGGCCACGTCGACGACCTCGACCTGCTCGCCGGCGCCCTTGCCGTTCACCCCGTCGTTGAGCATCGTCGAGCAGAACGGGCAGCCGACGGCGACCGTCTTCGCCCCGGTGGACATGGCCTCCTCGACCCGGTCCACGTTGATCCGCTTGCCGACCTTCTCCTCCATCCACATCCGGGCGCCGCCGGCGCCGCAGCAGAAGGAGCGCTCGCTGTTGCGCGGCATCTCGATGAGGCCGCCGTCGCCGCTCGCGCCGTCCCCGCCGGCGATGGCGCTGCCGAGCACCTCACGCGGCGGGGCGAAGACCCGGTTGTGCCGGCCCAGGTAGCAGGGGTCGTGGTAGGTCACGCCGCCGTCGACCGGCTGCACCGGGGTGAGCTTGCCGGTGGCGACCAGGTGCGCCAGGAGCTGGGTGTGGTGGACCACCTCGAACTCGCCGCCGAGCTGGCCGTACTCGTTGCCAAGGGTGTTGAAGCAGTGCGGGCAGGTCGCGACGATCTTCCGCTTGCTCTGCTCCCGGCCCTCGAACGCCTCGTTGAGGGTCTCGACGTTCTGCTGGGCGAGCATCTGGAAGACGAACTCGTTGCCGATGCGGCGGGCCGGGTCGCCGGAGCAGGTCTCGCCCTCGCCGAGGATCGCGAACTTCACGCCCGCCTCGTTCAGCAGCGTGGCGACCGCCCGGGTGGTCTTCTTGGCCCGGTCCTCGAACGCGCCGGCGCAGCCGACCCAGAAGAGGTACTCGAAGTCGTCGACCTCGCCGACCCGCGGCACCTCGAAGTCCAGGCCCTTGGTCCAGTCCTCGCGGGTGTTCTGCGGGGCGCCCCACGGGTTGCCCTTGTTCTCCAGGTTGCGCAGCATCACGCCGGCCTCCGACGGGAAGCTCGACTCGATGAGCACCTGGTAGCGGCGCATGTCGACGATGTGGTCGACGTGCTCGATGTCGACCGGGCACTGCTCGACGCAGGCACCGCAGGTGGTGCAGGACCAGAGCACGTCCGGGTCGATGATGCCGCCTTCCTCGGCGGTGCCGATCAGCGGCCGGTCGGCCTCGGCGAGCGCGAGGACGTCCATGTGGGCGAGCTGGGCGGCGGTGGCCTTCTCCTCACCGGTCAGGTCCTTGCCGCCGCCGGCCAGCAGGTACGGCGCCTTCGCGTACGCGTGGTCGCGCAGGCTGAGCACCAGCAGCTTCGGCGACAGCGGCTTGCCGGTGTTCCAGGCCGGGCACTGCGACTGGCAGCGGCCGCACTCGGTGCAGGTGCTGAAGTCCAGCAGGCCCTTCCAGGTGAACTGCTCGACCTGGGCGACACCGAACTGGTCCTTCTCGGGGTCGGCCTCCTCGAAGTCCAGCGGCTTGCCCTGGCTCGTCATGGGGCGCAGGGCGCCGAGACCGGAGACGTTGGCGCCCGGGTCGCGCTTGAAGAAGATGTTGAAGAAGGCCAGGAAGCGGTGCCAGGCGACGCCCATGGTGACGTTCAGCGAGATCACGATGAGCCAGGTCATCGAGATGACGATCTTGACGAGCGCGGCGAGACTGACGCCGGCCGCCCAGTTCGGCAGCACCCCGCCGACGGCGTGGCTGAGCGGGGCGGCCCAGACCGGGTACTCGAAGTGGTCGGTGGCGACCTTGAAGCCCCGGATGACGAAGCCCATGATCAGTACGGCGAGGATGATGCCCTCGACGAAGTAGCCCTGCCACATGGTCGAGCCGGTGAACCGGGACCTGCCGCCCGGCCGGGTGGGCCGGTTGCGGAGCCGGATCGCGATCAGCACCAGGATGCTGACGATGCCCAGGATCGCGAGCCACTCGGTGACCAGCCCGTAGATCGCCCAGTCGCCTACCAGCGGCAGCCCGCCGGTCGGGGAGACGACCTCGAAGTACGCCTCCAGCACCAGCAGCGACAGCACGATGAAGCCGACCATCACGAACCAGTGCGCCGCACCCACCACGCTCCAGCGGAGCATGCGGGTGTGGCCGGCGGTCTCGGCCAGCATCGTCTTCGTGCGGGTGCCCGGGTCACCGAAGCGGGTCGGGTCCGGCTGACCCAGCCGGATGACGGCCACCATCTTCATGACCGCGCGTACCGCAAGCCACACCGCCACGGCGGTGATGGCGAACGCGAGGATCGTGGTGACGATCTGGACGCTGCCCATCGAGTTGGCCTCCCCGGTCTGCTGCCTGTCGAGCGGCTCGGCGACCGGGGCCCGGGTCAGGGCACGACCGGCGAGCCACAGCTGCCGCACCCTCGACCGGACCGGTCGATGACCTCGCTCCGCTCGGTCATGCAGTGCAGCCTACGCGCAAGGTTACCCAGGAGTAACGTGAGTCATCTCGCACCGGGCCGCGCCGCCCTGCGCACACCTTAGGGCGAAGACACCCCAACCGCCGGGTAGGGGCTCCACCGAGTGACTTGGATTGCCCACGCCGCCGGCCCGGGGCCGGACGGCATCGACGGCAGGGCTGACCGCGCCCGGACGACCCCGCCGCCGGTCCGGCGGCGGGGTGCGGCGCTCAGCGCCGGCGGGAGAGCGGGATGCTCGACGCCGGCGGGGTGGGCAGGACGCTCAGCGCCAGCGGGAGAGCAGGATCAGGGAGGCGACCATCGCGCCGAAGCCCACCGCGAGGTTCCAGTAACCCCACGACATGACCGGGTACTCCTGCTCGGAGAGGTAGTAGATCACCAGCCAGCCGATGCCGAAAACGATGAGGGCGACCGCCGAGACCGGGAGCCACACCGGGCTAGGCTTGCGCGTCGCCGCCGTCGCCGTCGGACGGACGTCCGTCGGCGGGGTGTACACCTTCTTCTTGCGAACCTGAGACTTGGGCACGACGCTCTCCAGAGGGGTTACGACCTCGTCCGGCCTGACAACCGGGCGCGGGGGCGACGGTCCATGGCCAATAATGTTCGACAGCTAGCGTAGTCCGGAAGGCCCGTCCAATCCACGAATGGGGCGAGGCCGGTGCACGGAGTGACCGAAAAAGGCGGGACTGTTCGGGTCGCCGCGGCGGCTCGCGCCTCCGCAGGCTGAACCAGACGACGGGGAAGGAACGCTCGGTGGAGTACACATCCGGCGCGGCCTCCTGGCAGAAGGTGCTCCGGCGGGCGGTCGCCGGGCTGCTGCCTCGACGCCCACGGCAGCGACGACCGGGCTGGTCGATCGGGGTGCCGCTGATCGCCGCCGCGGCCGGGCTGCTCTTCACCACCACGGCAACCACCGCAGGCGGCACCGCCCTGCGCGAGGACCGCCGACCCCAGCTCAACCAGTTGATCGAGGACCGGCGCGCGGAAGTGGCGGCCAGCGAGCGGCGGGCGTCCGACCTGCGCGACGAGGTCGAGGGCCGTACCAGCGCCCTGGCCAGCTCCGACGGCCCGATCAGGGAACAGCAGGACCGGGCCGCCGCCAGCCGGGCGGACGCCGGCTTCACCGCGCTCGCCGGCTCCGGGGTGACGGTGGAACTCGACGACGCGCCCCGGCGCAACGACGGCACGCTGCCCGCCGGGGCCACCAACGACGACCTGGTCGTCCACCAGGGGGACGTGCAGGCGGTGGTGAACGCTCTCTGGGCGGGGGGCGCCGAGGCCATGTCCATCATGAACGTCCGCGTGCTGTCGACCAGCGCGGTACGCTGCGTGGGTAACACCCTGCTGCTGCACGGCCGGGTGTACTCCCCACCATTCAAGATCGTAGCAATCGGCGATCCGGCTGCCCTGCAGCAGGCCCTCGCCGACTCACAGGGAGTCCGGTTGTTCAGGGACCTGGTCGACGACTACAAGCTCGGTTACAAGGAGACCGTCTCCTCGGTGACCGTGCCGGCGTTCGAGGACTCGACCACGCTGCGCTCGGCGACGGTGCCCAGGTGAACCGCGTACCGGACGACCGGCCCGAGGACCGCGACGGCCGTCACCGCGACCAGGACGACGGGCCGACCGCCTTTCTGCCCAAGGTCGACCGGCCCGGGCCCGCCCCGGCCCGCCAGGCCCCGGCCGGCGCCTGGCCGGAGCCCACGCTCCCGCCCCGCTCCCCGGCTCCCCGTCCGTCCCACGGGCCCGACCCGGCCGGCGACGCTCGCGCGCCTGCCGGCCCCTCCGCCGGATGGTCGCGCGCCACGCCCGACCCGACCCGCCCGGCACCGGAGCCCGGCCGTCCCGCGAATTTCGGCCATTTCCCGCCGAACGCCGACCAGACCCGCTCCGCCGGCAGCCCCGCCCGGCCCGCCGAGCCCGGCCGTCCCGGTCCGGCGGACCACGGCCGCCCCTGGCCCGCCAACTTCGGGCGGCCCGGCTCCGCCGACTCCGACCGGCGCGGTCCTGCCGACCCCGGCCGCCCCGGTCCTGCCGACTTCGACCACCTCCGCCACGCCGGCCCGGCCGATTCCGGCCCGGCTGCCCGGGCCGGTGCCGGCGGGTCTCCGCCGTGGCCCGGTGCCGGCCCGGTCCGACCGGCCGCCCCACCGCACCCCGCGTCGCCGTCCGACGATCTCCGGCTGCCGGGCGCCAGCGGGGCCGCCGGTCCCGGCGGCGACCGCTCCCTCCGCCCGCCGGTCGATCGGGCCGCCGCCAGGGAAGGCCGGCCGGCCGCCGACGCGCCGACCGCGTTCATCCCGAAGGTGGGCGCGTCGGCCAACGGCCCGTCGACCCCGGTCTCCCCGGCCGGTCCGGGCCGCGACGTCGATCCCGGGGCCACCGCCCTGATCCCAGCCGTCTCCGGGCGTACGCCGACCGCCCCGGCCGCGCTCGTCGAGCCGACCGCTCTCATGGGGGCGGTGCCGCGTCCTCCGAAGACGGACGAGCCGGAGGGCTCCGACACTCCCGCCGAGCAGCCTCGGCCACGCCGGGGTGAGCGGGTGGTCCAGCTCCGCCCGGAGCAGACCGGTGAGGGCTACAAGAGCGTCTACTCGGAGCTCACCCGGCCGTCGCTGGGCTCCCGGCTGCGTACCGGCATCCGGGTCAGCGGCGAACTGCTGATCACCTTCGGCCTGGTGGTGCTGCTCTTCGCCGGCTACGAGGTGTGGGGCAAGTCGGCGATCGTCGACGCCCACCAGAACGACCTCAGCCAGCAACTGGCGCAGGCGTGGGGCCCCGAGGGCGACCCGACGGTGGCGCCGTCGGCCAGCGCGTCCACCAAGCCGAAGCCGCCCGTGCAGGGCAAGCCCATCGCCGGGCTCTACATCCCCAAGCTCGACAAGAACTGGGTCGTCGTCGAGGGCGTCACCCAGAAGGACATCCGGTACGCGCCGGGCCACTACCCCTCCAGCGCCCTACCGGGCCAGGTCGGCAACTTCTCCGTCGCCGGGCACCGCAACCGGGCCACCTTCTGGCGGCTCGACGAGCTGAACGACGGGGACGCCATCGTGGTGGAGGGCAAGACCGACTGGCACGTCTACAAGGTGACCCAGAGCCGGATCGTCAAGCCCACCCAGGTCGAGGTCGTGGCGCCCGTGCCGGGCAAGCCCGGGCAGAAGCCGACCAGGTCGATGCTCACCCTGACCACCTGCAACCCGAAGTTCGACAACTACCAACGCCTGATCATCCACGCCGAGCTGACGCGCAGCCAGCCGAAGTCGGCGGGGCGCCCGGCGGAACTGGGGGCCTGACGGTGTACGGCTGGATGTGGCGCAAGCTCCCCTTCGGGCTGCCCGGCAAGCTCGTGGGCAGCCTGCTGATCACCAGCGCGATGGTGGCCCTGCTCTGGTACGTGGTGTTCCCGTGGGCCGAGCCCCTGCTGCCCTTCGACGACGTGCAGGTCACCCAGGATGCCGGCGATCCCGGCGGCGACTCGGTGCCGGGCGGCGGGGAGAGCGACGCCCCGCCCGGCGACGAGCACGAGTTGCCGTACGACACCGACCAGAACAACACCCCGCCTCCCTCCCCGGACGAGTGAGCCCCTGATGCGTGTCCTGGTGATCGACAACTACGACTCGTTCGTCTTCAACCTCGTGCAGTACCTGGGCCAGCTCGGCGTGGACTGCGACGTCCGGCGCAACGACGAGATCGAGGTCGCCGAGGTGGGCAGGGTCGGCGCGGCCGGCGTCCTGCTCTCGCCCGGCCCCGGCAGCCCCGACCGCGCCGGCATCTGCCTCGACGTCATCCGCGCGTACGCGGGCGAGCTGCCGATCTTCGGTGTCTGCCTGGGTCACCAGGCGATCGGTGAAGCCTTCGGCGCCACGGTGACCCGCGCCCCCGAGCTGCTGCACGGCAAGACCTCCGAGGTGCGCCACCACGGCGTCGGGGTGCTCGCCGGCCTGCCGGACCCGTTCACCGCCACCCGCTACCACTCGCTCGCCGTGCTGCCCGAGACGCTGCCCGAGGAGCTGGAGGTCACCGGCTGGACGGATTCCGGGGTGGTGATGGCGATGCGGCACCGTACGCTGCCGATCGAGGGCGTCCAGTTCCACCCTGAGTCGGTGCTGACCGAGGGCGGTCACCTGATGCTGGCGAACTGGCTCGCCGCCTGCGGTCACCCGGAGGCGCTGGAGCGGGCCCCGGCGCTGGCCGCCGAGGTGGACGCGCGCCGCCGCGCCGCCTTCGCCACCGCCTGAGCACCCCGGTCGCCGCTGCGGCAGTCCACTCGCCTGATGCCACCCGCACGGAATGCCCGGGCCGACTTGCCGGATTCTTGCGCCCGCTCATCTCACGGTCAGCTCTTGAGTGCGTCCTCGATAGCCGGATCTGCGGGTGAGCTGACGGCGGGCGGCCTGCCCCGGACCGCGTCCCAGGCCGCCTTGCCGCTGGCGAAGTAGTCCCGGACCGCCTTGCCGACGAGCAGGACGGGTCCGCAGCCGGCACAGCGGGCGGTCACCCCTTCGGCGTCGAGGCCGAGGTGCCGGCACAGCGTCACCGCGCGGGACAGGTGGTAGGACTGGGTCACGATCAGGGCCCGCTCGACGCCGTACACGTCGCGTGCCCGGGCGCAGGTGTCGTAGGTGTCCAGGCCGAACGGGTCGGCCACGACGCGACGAGGATCGACGCCGAGCCGCTCGGTCAGGTGGGCGGTCATCGCCGCCGGCTCGTCGCCGGACGTGCCGCCCCCGTCGCCGGACACGAGGACCACCCGGGCCCGCCCACTCTTTACGAGCGCGGCGGCGGTCTCCAGGCGGCCGGCGAGGCGGTCGCCCGGCTGACGGCGGTCCGCCGCCACCGCCGTACCCAGAACGATCACGACGTCGGCGGCGGGCGCGTCGGCCTCGCCGAACAGGTGGCCGCGGGCGGCGGTCGTCGTCCAGAGCCAGGGGAGGCTGGCCAGGAGCAGCGCCACCAGGCCCAGGATCGCCGCGCGGATCAGGCGTCGCCGCCACCGGCTCGCCCGGCCCGCCGCACCGGTCGCCGGCCGCCCGTCGTCGCCGACAGCCGGAGGGCGCCGTCCGACGGCATCGGAAGGCCGCTGCCCGACGGCGTCGGAAGGCCGCTGCCCGGCGGCGTCGACAGTGCCTTGACCGGCGGCGTCCGCAGGGCGCCGCTCAGCAGGGTCCCCCGCGCTCACGAGCGGGGTCAGCGCTCGGGCAGGCGGATCGGCGGGGTGGTCGGCAGCGGGAAGCCTCCGCCGCCGCCGTTACCGGGGGTGGTCGGCGTGACGCTGGGCGTCGGGCTCGCCGAATCGGTGGGCGTCGGCTCGGCCTGCGGCACGGTGACCACGATCGTCACGGTCTTGCCCCTGGCGAGGTTGCTCCCGGCCGCCGGGGTCTGCGAGGTGACCTGGCCGGCCTCCTCCGGCGGCACCTCGCGGCCCCGCTTGACGTCGACCCGGTAGCCCGCCTCGTCCAGCTCCTCCTCGGCGTCGTCCTTGCTGGAGCCGACGACGTTGGGCACCTTGCCGACGTTGCCCCTGGAGACGGTGAGGGTGACCGTGCTCTTCGCGGCGACCTGCTTGCCCTCCTCGGGCGACACCGTGAGGACGATGCCCTCCTTCTCGGCGTCGTCCTTCTCCTTCTTCTCCACCTTGAAGCCGGCCGCCTCCAGCCGGTTCTTAGCACTCTCATAGGTGGAGCCGGCGAGGTCCGACGGGATGGTCTTCATCTCCACGCCGCCGCAGATCCGGACGACGACATCGCGGTTCGCCTCCAGGAGTGAGTTGGCAGGCGGGTCCTGGTTGACGACCTGGCCCTTCTGGCAGGTGCCGAAGACCTGGTCGCCCTCCTTGGGCACCAGGTTGGCCTGCTGGATCCGGGCGAACGCCTCCTGCTGGGTCAGACCGGTCACCGTGGGGACCGTGGCCCGGTCGTCGCCGTCGCGCTGGCTCAGCAGGGCGGCGGCGAGGGCGATCACCGCGAGGACGCCCACCGCCGCGAACGTCGCGATCAGCCAGGAGGACGCCTTGCGACGGCGCGGGTCGCCGACCCGGGCCGGCATCTGCCGGGTCTGCGGGGCGCCCCCGGCGCCCGCGTAGCCGGCGGCGGCCGGAGCGAGCTGCGTCGTCTCCTCCTGCGGCAGCACCGGGGTCGCCATCACCGGGCGGCCGGCGGCCGCCCGGAGCAGGTCGGCCCGCATCTCGCCGGCGCTCTGGTAGCGGTTGAGGGGGTTCTTCGACAGCGCCTTGAGCACGATCGCGTCGACCGCGGGGTTCACGTCCGGGTTGATGTCGCTCGGGGTCGGGGGCGCCTCCCGCACGTGCTGGTACGCCACGCTGACCGGGCTGTCGCCGACGAACGGGGGATGCCCGCAGACCAGCTCGAAGAGGACGCAGCCGCCGGCGTAGACGTCGGAGCGGGCGTCGACCGCCTCGCCGCGCGCCTGCTCGGGCGAGAGGTACTGCGCCGTACCGATGACCGCGCTCGTCTGGGTCATGGTGGTGGCGCCGCTGGCCAGCGCCCGCGCGATGCCGAAGTCCATCACCTTGACCTGGCCGGTCTGGGTGAGCATCACGTTGCCGGGCTTGATGTCGCGGTGGATGATGCCGTGCCGGTGGCTGAACTCCAGCGCCGCGCACATGTCGGCGCAGATCTCCAGCGCCCGGCGCGGCTGGAGCCGCCCCTCGACGCCCAGCACCTCCTTGAGGGTCCGCCCGTTGACGAACTCCATCACGATGAACGGCAGCGTCTCGCCGGTGGGCGCGGTCTCCTCGCCGGTGTCGTAGACGGCGACGATCGCCGGGTGGTTGAGGGACGCGGCGTTCTGCGCCTCCCGGCGGAACCGCATCTGGAAGGTGGCGTCCCGGGCGAGGTCGGTCCGGAGCATCTTGATCGCGACGTCCCGACCGAGCCGGAGATCACGACCGCGGTGCACCTCGGCCATGCCGCCGTAGCCGAGCAGCTCGCCGACCTGGTACCTGCCACCGAGCAGGCGGGCCTGCGCTGTCATCGCGTCTGTCGTCCTTCGCTCGTCGTCTCGTCGCTGCCCGACCGGGGCAGTTCCTGTCGACGGTACGACGTTCCGGTCGGATCGTCGCGTCCGTCGGGCCACAGCGCGCCGGACGTCACCGTCGGCGGAGTGCCCGCGCTCGACTTCGTGCCTTCCCGCAGCTGGTAGGAAATCACGCCGGAGCAGACGAGGACCAGCACGGCCACGATGATGGCGAGGAACACCATCCCGGGCCGGGACCGCTGCCCACCCGGCTGGTGCGCCGGCGGGACGGCGTGTCCCGCGTACGGCATCGGCCGGGCCTGGGGCACTGGCGCCGCGCCGCGCGGGTAGCCCGTCGGCGCCATCTGCGGGTGCTGGACCGGCGCGGCGGGCGCGACCGAGGTGGGGCGGTGCGGCGCGGCGGCCGGCCGGGGGTTCGCCACGGGCGGCCGGTGCGCCGCCATGGGCGGACGCGGCGGCTGCGCGGCGACGTTCGGCTGCCGGTGCGGCGGCGACACCGGCGGACGCGGCGGCGGCACCTGGGCGCGGCCGGGCGGGCCGGCCGGCGACGCCGGGGCGGCGGAGATGGGCTGACCTGCCGCCCGGGCCTGCTGGGAGAGCTGGGCCTTGAGCTGCCGGGCGACCCCGGCCAGCGTGGCGGCGCTCGGCCAGCGTGCCGCCGGGTCCTTCGCCAGGGCCCGCTCGACCACCGCCCGGACCTGCGGCGGAATGTCCGCAGGCAGCGGACGGGGCGTCTCCCGCACGTGCCGCATGGCGATGTCGAGGGGATTGTCGCCCTCGAACGGGCGTCGGCCGGCGAGGCACTGGTAGGCCACCACGCCGAGCGCGTAGACGTCGGACGCGGGCGTGGCGACCCCGCCGGTGGCCTGCTCCGGGGAGATGTACGAGGCGGTGCCGAGCACCGAGCCGGCGGCGGTGAGCTGGGCGACCAGCTCCGACCGGGCGATGCCGAAGTCGGTGAGCACCAGGGTGCCGTTGGGCCGGACGAGCAGGTTTCCGGGCTTCACGTCCCGGTGCACGATGCCCTTCACGTGCGCCGCGTGCAGCGCGTCGGCGGCCTGGGCCACGAGCGCCATCGTGCGGGCCGGGGTGAGCCGGCCGACCCGGGCCAGGGTGGCCGACAGGGCGTCGCCCTCGACGTACTCCATGACCAGGAAGGCGATCTGCTGGTCGTTGCCGAAGTCGTAGACGTCGACCACGCCGGGGTGGTTGATCGTGGCCATGGTGCGGGCCTCGCCACGGAAGCGCTCGGCGAAGTCGGGGTCGTCGAGCAGCGCGGGGAGCAGGCTCTTGACGGCGACCGTACGGCCGAGCACCTGGTCGGTGCCGCGCCAGACGTCACCCATGCCACCGCTGGCGATCCGCTCGTCCAGGCGGTAACGGTTGCCGAGCTGCACCCCGGGGCTGAGCATGTCAGCGGCCCCCGGGGTCGGCGATGGCGGCGCGCATGATCTGCCCGGCGATCCGGGCCGCCTCGGCGCTGCCGCCGGGGCCGGCCTGCTCCAGCATCACGCAGACCGCGGAGACCGGCGTGCCGTTCTTGTCCAGGGCGAAGCCGATGAACCAGCCGTGGTCGGGCCGGTCGGGCGCCGACTGGGCGGTGCCGGTCTTGCCGCCGACCGTGTAGCCCTTGAGCTGCGCGTTCGTGCCGGATCCGTTCTCGACCACGCTGACCATCATGTCCCGCAGGTCGTTGGCGACCTGACCGCTGACCGGCTGCCGCAACTCCTTGGGCTTCGCGGTGTAGTAGCTGGTGGTGCGGTCCGGGGCGAGCAGCTGACGGACCAGGTACGGCCGCATCTGGCTGCCGCCGTTGGCGACGGACGCGGCGATCAGGGCGCCCTGGAGCGGGGTCATCCGCACGTCGCGCTGCCCGATGGAGGACTGGGCCAGCGCGGCCGGGTCGGCGCCGCCGTCGGCGTTCTCCATGCTGCCGGTCCGGCTCGCCGCCACCGGGTGGCCGGCCTCGTTGAGGTGGCCGACGGTGAGGTCCTCCTGCTCGAAGCCGAACTGCCGGGCCTTCTCCTTGATCTTGTCGGCACCGAGCCGGACGCCCATCTGCGCGAAGCCCGTGTTGCACGACTCGGTCACCGCGTTGATCAGGGTGACCTCGTCCTCGGGGCAGATCGACGGGTGCGCGTTGCGGATCGGCGTGCCCGAGGTCGGCGGGGTCCAGCTGGCCCCGGCCGGGATCCTCGTCTGCTGACCCACGCCGCTCTCCAGCGCCGCGGCGGCCACCACGATCTTGAAGGTGGAGCCCGGGGGCAGCACCTCGCCGAGGGCCCGGTTCTTCAGCGGGCCCGCCGGGTCCTGCTCCAGCTTGTTGTACGCGGCCGTGGCCTCGTTGGTGCTGTGGCTGACCAGCGGGTTGGGGTCGAAGCTGGGCATCGAGACCAGCGCCTGCACCGCCCCCGTACGCGGGTCGACGGCGATCGCCGCGCCCTTGGCGGCGTCGACCCGGTTGTTCCGCAACTGCTCGAACGCGGTGTTCTGGGCGCCCTTGGAGACCGTCAGCAGCACGTTGCCGCCGCCGGACTGGTCACCGGTGAACATGTCCTTGACCCGGTTGGCGATCAGCGCGTCGCTGGTGCCGGCCAGGAAGTCGTTCTCGAACTTCTCGATGCCGGTCTCGGCGAGGTTGACCGGCTTGTAGCCGAGGATGTGGGCGTACCTCGCCCCGCCGGGGTAGCTGCGCTGGAACTTCAGCTCGCCGTCGGTCTCCTTGCTGAGCGCGAAGGCGGTGCCGCCGGCCTCGATGTTGCCGCGCTTGCGCTCGTACTCGGCGACCTGGACCCGACCGTTGTAGTCGCTGGTGCGGTACTCGTCGGCCTTGTAGGCCTGGATCCAGTTCAGGTTCGCGAAGAGCAGACCGAAGAGAACCATGACGACGATGCCGACGCGGCGCAGGGGTGCGTTCACGGCTTGATCACCTCCGTGGGGGCACCGTGCAGCTGCTCCGGCGGGCCGCCGGACGGTCGGGCCGCCTTGCCGCCACCGCCGGTGACGGGCCGGCGGGCGCCGTCGGAGATCCGGAGCAGGACCGCGATGAGCAGCCAGTTGGCCATCAGCGAGGAACCGCCGGCGGAAAGGAACGGGGTGGTCTGGCCGGTCAGCGGGATGAGCTTGCTGATCCCGCCGACGATCACGAAGACCTGGAGGCCGAGGGTGAAGGCCAGGCCGCCGGCCAGCAGCTTGCCGAACGAGTCCCGCACCGCCAGCGCCGCTCGCAGCCCCCGCTCGACGATCAGCAGGTAGACCACGAGCAGCGCGGAGAGGCCGAAGAGCCCGATCTCCTCACCGATGCCGGCGAAGATGAAGTCGTTCTGCACCTCGGGCAGCAGGCCCGGCTGGCCGCCGCCCGGGCCCGCGCCGAACAGGCCGCCCGTGCCGAGCGCGAGCAGCCCCTGCACGAGCTGGTAGCCGTCGTTGTAGGGGTCGCCGAACGGGTCCAGCCAGATCTGCGCGCGCAGGTAGAAGTTGGCGAACGGCCCGCCGACCACGTCGCCGAGCACGTACGCCAGGTAGACACCGCCGAAGAAGAGCACCAGACCGATGAGCAGCCAACTGACCCGTTCGGTGGCGATGTAGAGCGTCACCACGAACATGCCGAAGTAGAGCAGCGAGGTGCCGAGGTCCTTCTCGAAGACGAGGACCAGGACGCTGATCAGCCAGACCACGACGACCGGGCCGAGGTCGCGCCCACGGGGGAAGTCGATGCCGAGGAACCGGCGGCTCGCCAGCGACAGCACCTCGCGCTTGCGCACCAGGTAGTAGGCGAAGAAGACCAGCAGGGCCAGCTTGGCGAACTCACCGGGCTGGATCGAGAAGCCCCCGACCCGGATCCACAGCTTCGCGCCGTTGATCTCGGAGAACCGGCTGGGCAGCACCGCCGGGATCATCACCAGCACGATGCCGGCCAGCCCCAGCGTGTACGCGTAGCGCGACACCGAGCGGTGGTCCCGCATGAGCGCGAGCAGGCCGGCGGCGAGGACGACCGAGGCGAGCGTCCAGGCTAGCTGCCGGCCGCCCGTGCCGGCGAAGATGGCCAGGTCCTCCCGCTCGGCGGGCGCGGCGCTGCCCAGGTCGAGCCGGCGCAGGAAGCCGACCCCGATCCCGTTGAGCAGGGCGACCGCCGGCAGCAGGGCCGGGTCGGCGAAGGGTGCCAGGAACCGGATCACCAGGTGCAGGCCGAGGAACACGGCGGTGAGCGCGGCAGCCGGCATCCAGAAGTCGGCCGTGACGGTGTCGAGCACCTTCGCCTCGACCATCGCCCCGTACGCGGCCACCAGCACCATGGCGACCAGCAGCAACGACAGCTCGGCGTTGCGCCGGGACCGGGCCAGGCGTACGCCGGGCTGCTCGCCCGTGGTGGCGGGCGAGGATGCCGGAATGGCCGCTGCGGTCACGGAACGTCCTCGGATCGAGCCGCGCCTACTCCGGCGACCGGCACGCGGCGGGGTCGAGCGCCGGCGAGTCGGTGTCGGAGGGCGGGGCGTCGGGCGTGGTGGTCGGCGCGGCCGGCGTGCTCGGCCGGCCGCTGACCGGGGCGCGCGCACTCGCGCTGCCGGTCGGAGCGGGCGACACCGGGACGGAGGTCGGCGTCGGGACGGTGGTGACGGCCGCGGCGCTCGGACTCGGCGGGCAGACCGGCTTCAGGTTCGGGTTCATCGGGTCGTCGCTGGTCAGCTCGGCCAGTCGACGCTCGGCGTCGGGCTCGCTCTTGGCCGGGATGCCCTGCTTGACCTGCTCCTGGGCGGCCAGGGTCAGGTCCTCCAGGTCCGCCGGGCTCTTGGAGTGCACGGTCGACAGGTTCATCCCGGCGATCTCGCCCTGGATGCCCCGGAACACCGCGACCTGGCCGTTCTCGGTCGCGCCGACGTAGTACTGCCGCTGGGTGTAGCTCCAGCCGCCGAAGACCGCGCCGCCGATGAGGACCAGCAACGCCACCGAGATCGCGGCGGCCCGCACCGGCCGACGCCTCGGGCGCTCCGACTCGTCGTCGGCGCCGGCCGTCGGCTCCTCGGGAACGGGCGGACGCGGCGCGGAGAGGGCGGACGCGCGGGCGGCCGGGGTGGACACGTCGGCGGAGGTCGCCATGCCCCGGTCCCGGGCGGCGGCGCCGCCGACGATCGGGCTCGCCTCGACGATGTCCTGGTCGGTGGCGTCGGCGATGATCACCGTGATGTTGTCCGGGCCGCCGCCGCGCAGGGCGAGCTGTACCAGCCGCTCCACGCACTGCTGCGGGTCGGTGTACTCGCGCATCGTCTCGCCGATGGTCTCGGCGCTGACCACACCCGAGAGGCCGTCGCTGCAGATCAGGTAGCGGTCGCCGGGGAGCACCTGACGGACGCTGTATTCCGGGTCGATGTCGCGGCCGTCGAGCGCCCGGGTGAGCAGCGAACGCTGGGGGTGGCTGCTCGCCTCCTCGGCGCTGATCCGGCCCTCGTCGACGAGCATCTGGACGTACGTGTCGTCCTTGGTGACCTGCGCGAACTCACCGTTGCGCAGGAGATAGGCCCGCGAGTCACCGATGTGGACCATGCCCAGCTTGCTGCCGGAGAAGAGGGTCGCGGTGAGCGTGGTGCCCATCCCCTCCAGCTGGGGGTTGGCGTCCACGGTGTCGCGGAGCTGCTGGTTGGCGGTGCCCACGGCCGAACGCAGCGCGTCGACGAGGGCGTCACCGGGGACGTCCTCGTCGAGCGGCGCCATGGCACCGATGACGATGTTGCTGGCGACGTCACCGGCGGCCATGCCGCCCATGCCGTCGGCGACGGCGAGAAGCCGCGGCCCGGCGTAGACGGAATCCTGATTACCGTCTCGGATCAGACCGCGGTCGCTGTGGGCCGCATAGCGCAGGGTCAGAGTCATGGCCGTAATTCGAGAGAAGTGCGGCCGATCCGGATCGGCACGCCGAGGGGGACGGGGGTTGGTCCGGTGACCTTAGCGCGATCCAGGTACGTGCCGTTAGTCGAGCCGAGGTCCTCGACGAACCACTGGCCGTCGCGCGGCACCAGACGGGCGTGCCGCGCCGAGGCGTAGTCGTCGGTGATGACGAGGGTGGAATCCTCCGCCCGACCGATGGTGATCTGCGCTTCGCCGAGGGTGATCCGGGTCCCGGCCAGTTGGCCGGCGGTTACCACGAGCTGGTGGGCCGCCCTGCCCCGCTTCGACTTCGTCGGTTTCGCCGCCTGCCCGAGCGAGGCGCCGACGGCCCGGGGGGCGGCCACCAGCCGGCCCGACCGGGCGCCCGCGAACAGGTCCCGGCGGATCACGCCGACCACCGTGAACACGAAGATCCACAGCAGGATGAGGAACCCGAACCGGGCGACGGTGATGACGAGCTCCGGCAAGGCGGGTCAGCCGTCCACGCGGAAGGTCAGCGTCGTGGTGCCGAGCTGGATCATGTCGCCGGGATTGAGCGCGACGGCGGAGACCCGCTGGCCGTTGACCATGGTGCCGTTGGTCGACCCCAGGTCGGTCAGCACGACCTGACCACCGTCGAAGTCCAGCCGGGCGTGTCGCCGCGAGATCCCGACGTCGGGCAGGCGCAGGTTGGCCTGGTCGCCGCGGCCGATCACGGTCGAGCCCATCTGGAGGGGGTAGGTGCGCCCGTCGCCGGAGACCAGCCGCACGTTGCGGCCGCCGCCGTGGCCGGGCGGAGGACCGTAGCCGCCGCCCTGGTCGTACGCCGGATAGGCGGGCGGGCCCGCGTCGTAGCCGGGCGCCGAGACCGGGGCGACCTCGCCGCCGGTGTAGACCTCGGCGGTGACCCGGAACATCCCGGTGTCCAGCCCTTCGCCGCGTTCGATCTCGACGATCACGTCGCCGTAGACCGTCCAGGCCTGCTCGCCGATGAACTCCGCCTGCGACTGGGCCAGCTCCTGGGCCAGCGCGGCGGCGTACGGCGCCAGACGACTGTGGTCGTAGGGCGAGAGATCGATCACGTAGCGGTTGGGCACCAACGTGCGCCCACCGGCCAGGATCGCCTTGTGCGCCTCGGCCTCCCGCTGCATGGCGTTGAGGATCTCCACGGGGTGGACCACCCCTTTGAAGACCTTGGCGAAGGCCCCCTCGACCAGGCCTTCCAGACGCTTCTCGAAGCGTTGCAGCACGCTCACCGGCTCCTCCTCGGGTCCCGAGGACATGATGGTATCCGGCCGGCGCGCGCGCAGCTCACACGCCGCTCGGCCGTCTGACGGCGGCCCGTTCGGACGGGCCGATACTGCCGTGCTACTCTTTCGTCCGCCACGAACGGTAACCGCTCCTCGGACGGTAACCGATCGTCACAACGACCACGGACCGGCTAGGATGTCCGAGGCCCGCTGGAGACAGCAGGTCCGGCACAGACTACAGTGTTCGAGGTCAAGCCACGGGGAAGTGGCGGAATGGCAGACGCGCACGGTTCAGGTCCGTGTGCCCGAAAGGGCGTGGGGGTTCAACTCCCCCCTTCCCCACCAATACGCGAGGGCTCCGCAGCGATGCGGGGCCCTCGCGCCGTATCGGGGCGTGCCGTACGTCACGCTATGCTCCGATGGTTTCTGCCTCCGATGGACCAGGAGTGGCGTGTGAGTGTCGCGTTCGTGACCGGGTCGGGCGGTCTGATCGGCTCCGAGGCGGTCCGGCACTTCGCCGGCCTCGGTCTCGAGGTCGTCGGCATCGACAACGACATGCGGCAGGAGTTCTTCGGCGCGGAGGCGTCCACCGCGTGGAACGTCCGCCGGCTGACCGACGAGCTGGGGGCCGCGTACTCGCACCACAGCATCGACATCCGCGACCGGGCCGCGCTGGCCAAGCTGTTCGAGCGGTACGGCACCGACGTCGCCGTGGTGATCCACACCGCCGCCCAGCCGTCGCACGACTGGGCGGTGCGCGACCCGTTCACCGACTTCGACGTGAACGCCGCCGGCACGCTCAACGTCCTGCAGAACGTGCGGGAGCACTGCGTCGAGGCGCCGCTCATCCACTGCTCCACCAACAAGGTCTACGGGGACCGGCCGAACAGCCTGCCGCTGGTCGAGCTGGAGTCCCGCTGGGAGATCGAGCCGGGGCACCCGTACGAGCAGGGCATCCGCGAGGACATGTCCATCGACGCCTGCCTGCACTCGATCTTCGGCGCCTCCAAGGTGGCGGCCGACGTCATGGTGCAGGAGTACGGCCGCTACTTCGGCATGCGGACGGCGTGCTTCCGGGGCGGGACGCTGACCGGCCCGGCGCACTCCGCGACGGAACTGCACGGCTTCCTCGGCTACGTGATGCGCGCCAACATGGAGCGCCGCACCTACAAGATCTTCGGCTACCAGGGCAAGCAGGTCCGCGACGCCATCCACAGCTCGGACGTGGTCAGCGCGTTCGAGGCGTTCTTCCGCAACCCGCGCTCGGCGGCGGTCTACAACCTCGGCGGCGGCCGGCACTCGAACACCTCCAACCGCGAGGCGTTCGCGCTCGCCGAGCAGATCACCGGCCAGGAGATGGTCACCGAGTACGTCGAGGCCAACCGGATCGGCGACCACAAGTGGTGGATCGGCTCGAACGAGGCCTTCCAGGCCGACTACCCCGAGTGGAAGCAGGTCTACGACGTGCCCATGATCATGCGCGAGATCTACGAGGCCAACGTCGACAAGTGGGTGCCGGGCGCATGACCGGCAGGGGCAAGCGGAACGTCCTCGGGGTCCTGGTCGACGCCACCGACTACGCCGAGGCGACCGAGCAGGTGGTGGCGGCGGCGCAGGAGCGCCGACCGCTGGCGCTGACGGCGCTGGCCGTGCACGGCGTGATGACCGGGGTGCTCGACCCGGCGCACAACGCCCGGCTGAACTCCTTCGACGTGGTCACCCCCGACGGCCAGCCGGTGCGCTGGGCGCTCAACCTGCTGCACGGCGCGGGGCTGACCGACCGGGTCTACGGCCCGAACCTGACCCTGCACGTGCTCGCCCGGTTCGCCGACGAGGGGCTGCCGGTCTACCTCTACGGGTCGACCGAGGAGACCCTGGCAAAACTGATCCCGGCGCTGGAGCGGATGTTCCCGGCGCTGAAGATCGCCGGGGTGGAGCCGTCGAAGTTCCGGGCGGTGCAGCCCGGCGAGGACGTGGAGATCGCCGACCGGATCCGGTCCAGCGGGGCCCGGCTCGTGCTGGTCGGGCTGGGTTGCCCGCGCCAGGAGGTCTTCACGTACGCCATGCGACCGCTGCTGGACATGCCGCTGATGGCGGTCGGGGCGGCCTTCGACTACCACGCTGGGCTGCTGCGCCAGCCCCCGCCGTGGATGCAGCGGGCGGGCCTGGAGTGGTTCTGGCGCCTCGGCCTGGAGCCGAAGCGCCTCTGGAAGCGCTACGTGATCCTCAACCCGGCCTACCTGACCCGGCTCGCCGGGCAGAAGACGGGGCTCTGGAAGGCGAAGCCGCCGGCCCCGGCCACGGAGCGACCGGCGACCTTCGCCGTCTGATCTCCGACAGAAGTCAGGAAAGGCCCCTTCCCACGCGCGAGGCGATGGGAAGGGGCCTTCCTCGTGTCCGCTAGAGGGTCAGGGTCCAGGTGTTCAGGTAGCCGGTGTCGCCCGAGTAGACGTCGCGCACCCGCAGCTGCCAGGTGCCGTTCGCGGCCTCGCTCGACAGGTTCGCCGTGTAGGTGGCGTTGATGTTGTCCGCGCCGTCGAAGATGCTGCTGTTCTTCAGCCGGTAGGTCGAGCCGTCCGGCGCGACCAGGTCGATGACGACGTCACCGCGGTAGGTGTGCACGATGTTCACCGCGACGGTGGAGGCCGACGAGGCGTTGCGGGCACAGCCGGCGATCACGATCGAGCTGCTCACCGCGACGTTCGTGTCCGGGATCGCGAGGTCGGTGCCGTTGGTGCCGGAGCAGCCGCCGCCGGTGCCGGTGACCGTCAGCGAGTAGGTGGCGGTCCTGCTGCCCGAGGCCGCGGTGCCCGTCACGGTCACGGCGTAGGTGCCGGCCGGGGTGCTCGCCGAGGTGCTGATGGTCAGCGCCGAGGAGCCACCCGAGGTGACGGTGGCCGGGCTGAACGAGGCGGTCGCCCCGGACGGCAGCCCGCTCGCCGAGAGGCTCACCGACTGGGCGGAGCCGTTGGTCGTGGCGGTGGCGACCGTGGCGGTCACCGAGCCACCCGGCGCGGTCGAGCCGGACGTCGGCGAGACCGAGACGGAGAAGTCGTTGGTCGGCGGCGGGGTGTCGCCGTTGACGACGTAGAGCAGCTTGTTCGGCGAGCCGGTGCCCGGGTTGGTCACCACGTTGCTGGTGGCGTTGTTCACCAGGTAGTCGCGGACCTGCTGCGGCGTCCAGGTCGGGTTGGCGCTGGCCACCAGGGCCGCGACGCCGACCACGTGCGGGGTCGCCATCGAGGTGCCGCTGATCGTGTTGGTGGCGGTGTCGTTGGTGTACCACGCCGAGGTGATCGACGAGCCGGGCGCGAAGATGTCCAGGCAGGTGCCGATGTTGGAGAACGACGACCGGGCGTCGGTGTTGGTCGTGGAGCCGACGGTGATGCCCTCGGCGGTCCGGGCGGGCGAGGTGTTGCAGGCGTTGCCGCCGGAGTCGTTGCCAGCCGCCAGGCCGTAGCTCACGCCGGAGTTGATGGAGTTGCGCACGGCGGTGTCGAGCGAGGCGTTCGCGCCGCCGCCGAGGCTCATGTTGGCCACGGCCGGCTTGACCGCGTTGGCGGTCACCCAGTCGACGCCGCCGATGACGCCGGCGTTCGTGCCGCTGCCCTGGCAGTTCAGCACGCGTACGCCGACCAGCTGGACGCCCTTGGCCACGCCGTACGCCGAACCGCCGACGGTGCCGGCGACGTGCGTGCCGTGCCCGTTGCAGTCGTCGGCCGAGCCGCCGTCGACGGCGTCGTAGCCGGAGACCGCCCGGCCGCCGAAGTCGCTGTGGCTGAACCGGATGCCGGTGTCGATGATGTAGGCGTGCACGTTGCTCGCCGTGTTCGGGTACGTGTAGGAGCTGTCCAGCGGCAGGGCGCGCTGGTCGATCCGGTCCAGGCCCCAGGAGGGCGGGTTGGTCTGGGTGCCGGCGATGGAGACCGTGTGGTTCTGCTCGACGTACGCCACGGCGGGGTCCGCGGCGATGCGGGCGGCGGCCCTGGCGTCGACCCGGACCTCGAAGCCGCGCAGGGCGGCGCCGTAGGTGCGGGCGACCGCGCCGCCGTGCCGGCCGACCAGCCGCTGCGCGGTGTCACCGACGCTGCTGCGGGCGACCGAGCTGTCCTTGAAGACGACGATGTAGCTGTCGGCCACGGCGGTGGCGCCGCCAGCGGCGCGGATCGTGCCCACCGGTTCGGCGGCCATGACGGGCGTGGCGGTGGCCACCATGGCCAGCGCGGCCACCCCGACGAGTACGGACCTGCGTGGAAGACCCATCTTCTACTCCCTCCGACCGGCACCGACCGTCCAACTGTTCGAGACGAGTGAATCGATGAATGCCGATCAAGCTGAGGGTAGGGGGGCGCAAACGAGAATTCAAACATGTCGACTTCCCCATACCATCGGGAAGATGACCCCCTAGGGGCGGCGGCTGCGGGACGAACCGGGGACCTGCCCGGATTCACGGTCGTCGAAAACGGGCAAGGCTGTCGGTCATGGAGATTCACCTGACCGTGCTGCTGGCGCTGACCGCCGTCTGGCTCGTCGCCGGCTGGCTCGCGGACGGGCTGCCCCGGCTGGACCACGCCCGGGCCCTGCGCAGGCGTACCGGATGGGTGCTCGCCCTGACGATGACCGGCCTGGGCCTGACGGCCGCCGTGCTGGGCGCGGGGCTTTCCAGCGCCGGCGCGACCCCGGCGGACCGGGCGGCCGCCGGCCTCACCCTCGCCGCCGCCCCCGCGCTCGTGGTCGCGGCCTGCACGGTGCGCCGGGTACGCCGGCTGCGGGCGGGCGCGGGCGCGCTCTCGTCGGCTCCGGGCACCCCGGCGCCGCACGGCCTGCGGGCCTCCGCCGCGCACCCGCTGATCGGGCTCCCGGTGCAGGTCACCGGGCTGGCGATCCTGCCCGCGGTGGCTGCGGCGAGCGCACCGGACCTGCTGTCCGGACCCGGCGTGGCCGGGCCGGCGGTCACCCTGGGCGTGCTGGGCGTCGCCGCCATCGGCGTACGCCACGCCCTGCGGCACAGCCGGCTCGTCGAGCGGGCCGTGCCGGTACGGCCCGCGTCACCGCGAGCGGCCGGGGCCCTGCACGTATAGCAGTTCCAGGATCGCCCGGGTCGCCTCGAACCAGCGGTCGAGCCAGCCGGGCGGCGGGACGCTGCCCTTCGGCGGCAACTCCATCAGCAGCCCGCGCAGCAGCGGATGGTCGACCAGCGACTCGGGCGGTTCCACCGACCAGTTGCCGGGCGGGAACGACGGTTCGGTCAGCGGGTTGGGGTCCAGCGAGGGCAGGGAGAGCGGCGGACCGGGCTGCTCCGGCGGCGCGGCCGGGCTCTCCCGGCCACCCATCTCGGTGTCGGTCGACACCACCTCGGTGAGGACGGTGTCCCGCCGTGCCCCCCGGTACTTGCCCCCGAACCGTTCCGGCTTGCCCGGCCCGTTGGTGAGGTTGTCCGAACCGATCGTCGTCATCCGTCTCGCCTGCCTCGCTCGGTTGCCGATCCCTGCGGCGGGTCGTCGACCAGCGCCGTACCGAGGGGTACAACGACACGGGACCCGATGTGGCGACGCCGACGGCGGGACGACTTCGCGGCCGGTCCGGACGCGGGCACGACGATGCCCCCGCCCGGCTCCACTGCCGGGCGGGGGCATCCCGTCACGTTCCGGTCCCGTCAGCCCTTGTCGAACACACCGCCCCTGGCGCCGGCGACGAAGGCGTGCCAGCCACCCGGGGAGAAGACCAGGGCCGGGCCCGTCTTGTCCTTCGAGTCCCGCACGCCGACCGCCCCCGTCACGTACGCCACCTCCACGCAGTTGTCGCAGTTCGGCCCGCTCTTCGAGCTCTTGAACCACGTCGCCTGCGTCAGGTCCACGGGGAACCTTTTGGTCGCCCTTTCCACATCGGCTCCTCTGCCAGTTTCGCGATGTGTGCGATGGACTCCTCAGGACGAATGGCCGCCGCTCGGATGTGATCAAAGATGAAGCTGTACTTCTGCAGTTCGTCACTCTTCTCCAGGAAGAGCCCACCCGTGGCATTCTCCGCGTACACGACATCCGGATCACCGGGCTCAGGGAAGCTGAGGATCGTGAAGGTGCCGTCCATGCCGGCGTGCGCCCCTACCGCGAAAGGCAGGATCTGGAGCGTCACGTTCGGCAGTTCCGCCACCTCGACCAGGTGTTTCAGCTGGTCACGCATTACCTCGTCCCCGCCCACCGGACGGCTCACCACCGCTTCATCGAGCACCACCCACAGATCGACCGGATCATCCTGCGTCAACAACGACTGACGGCCCAGACGGACACGCACCCGTTGCTGCACCTGTTCGGGAGTGAAGTCGGGCCGGGCGGCCCGGATCATCGCGCCCGCGTACTCCTCGGTCTCCAGCAGCCCGGGCACCACCTGCTGCTCGTACGCCCGGATCGAACCGGCCGCCGCCTCCAGCCCGACGTACGCGCCGACCAGCACCGTGCTGTAGGGGTGCCACCAGCCCTTCTGCCGCGCCTCGCGGGCGATCTGCACCAGCTCGTCGCTCTCGGCACCCACCACGCCGTAGATCCGCAACATGTCCCGCACGTCCCGGGGCGTCGCCGTGGTGTGGCCGGTCTCGATCCGCGAGACCTTCGACGCCGAGCACTCCAACTGCTCGGCGACCGCCTCTATGGTGATGCCGGCCGCCTCCCGTTGCCGGCGCAGTTCGGCGCCGAGGCGACGCCGCCGGATGGTGGGGCTGCGCCGCTCGCTCACGACACGACCCCGCCCGCTGGTCGGAACCACCGCCTGTCAGGCCTCACCCGGTCCACCTCCGCCTCGCCGTGCGCCACTGTCGTCACCCGCCAGGGGCGCGACCGTCGTACGGCGGGCGTCGTTCGCGGCGTGGGGTGGTGCCGGTCATCGGCCGGCCGCGACGGGCGAAACCGGCTCCCAGTGTGCCGGGCATACGTGAATGGCTTCAAGCGCTGCTTTGCGCGAGGCGCTCACGTATCGGCAAAAGTCGACGTGCAACTTGCATGAAGCACGTCGCTGATGCAGTCTGTCCGTATGGCTCGGGTTACTCACCGTCTCCGTCCGCTTCCTCGCCGTGGTGACCCCACGGACCGCGGGACGCGCGGCGGTGGGAGCGCCCGGCAGTCGACAACCAGACCTGCCCCGGGTTGATGACCTCGCCGCTGCACGCCAGTTGGCTGCGGCGGCGGGAGCGGTACCCGGAGTAGCCGAGTGATGGTCGGGTGGCGGTTCGCCACCAGCGGATACGGCCCGACCACCACCGCCCGCAAGACCGGTCCACGAGGCATGACCCCGCCACCGGGCCATCGACGTCCCCCGACCCCCACCGCCGGCCCGTCGGCCGGCCGACCCTTCCCAGGAGCCCATGTGCTTCCCCGCTCCGGTGACGTACTGCACGTGACTCGCGCGGCGAGTGTCCAGTTCCTCAGGCCCATCATGTTCCGGGTCATCCGGGTGCTCGACTGGCCGACCTACGACGGCTGGATCTGGCTCGAAGGCTACGAGTTGAACGCATCGGGGGACGCGGTCAGCCGGCGGTCGATCTTCGTCCAGCGGGAGGGGCTACGCCACCTGCGCTCGGCCCCCGAGCCGCGTCCGCACACCGTGCGCACGCCGCGCCGGCCCGCCGCCCGTACCCCGGTCCGGGTGGGCTGACCTGCGCGATCGGCAGCCGAGTGGCGTGCCGTCGCCATAGGATGAGGTACGCCCACCCCGGCACGTTTCCACCCCGCGCGTCCAGGACCCCGAACCTGGGATGGCCATGGTCAATCAGCCCGCCGCGCGGCGGCACCACCGCTCCCGTATCGCCTACGCCTTCGGACTACTGGCGCTGATCGGCGCCGCCACCACACTGGTGGTCGTGGTCCGCGATCCCGCCCTCTCGTCCACCACGCGGCTGACCACCCCGGTCCCGGCACCGGAGATCACCGTGGTGGACGAGGACCCGCCCTACGGCGACGACGTGCCGGACGCCCTCGATCCCCCGTACGCGCTGACCGGGCCGAGGGAACCGGACGCGCTCGGCGCCGCGGGCGACTCCGGACCCGAAGCCGGGGCCGGTGTTCCCACGAGCTCCCCGGACGGTGCGGCACACGCCGCCCGCCCCGCACCCGACGACGTCCGCCGTTCCCTCTTCTGGTCCGGCATCTTCGGACTGGCCATCTCGCTGGCCGGGCTCGGCATGGTCGGAACGAGACGACGCATGTGGTGACGCGGCGGCGAGGTCAGCGGCTCACCGGGTGGCGGTCGGTTCGACCGACGGCGTAACCTCACCGGTCGGCGAGGCGGCGTCACGAGCCACCACCAGCGTGACCTCCTCGTCCGCCGGCACCAGCTCCCCCGCCGCCGGCTCGGTGCGGATCACCGTGCCGGCCGGACGGTCCGACGTCTCGTACTCGACCCGGTGGCCCAGCCCGACGTCGTCCAGGATGGCCTGCGCCGTCTCCAGCGGCAGGTTCACCACCGGCGGCATCGGCAGTTCGGCCGGCTCCGAGGGTGTCGGGGACGCCGAGGGCGACGAGCTGGTGGGGGCCGCCGAGGTCGGCGCGGCGGTGGTCGGCGACGCGCGGGTCACCGACGGCGACGGCGACGGCTCCGGCCCGCTCGGATCGTCGTCCGCCGACTGGAGGGCCAGCCACAGCCCGGCGCCAAGCAGGCCGAGCAGCAGCAGCACGATCACGCCCCACAGGATCGGCAGCCACCAGCGCCGCGCGTCCTGCTCCTCGGCGTACCACTCGGCCTCCGGCTGGTCGGCCGGCCCGCCGGGGCGTACCTCCGCCCGGCCGGACCATGCCGCCGGCCCGGACCGCTCCGGCGGCACGGCGGCCGTACGGTCCAGCGGGGCGGTGCCGTCGAGGGGCACCCGTCGGGTGGCGTCGCCGGCGTCCGGGGCGCTCCGGTCGGGGCGGGGCAGCGGCTGCGTACGGTCGGGTTCCGGCCCGCCCGAGGGATCGCCCGGCGGAGGCAGCGGGCGGGTCCGGTCGTCGTGTTCCCCGGCGGGCGGCTCCCGGCGGTCGTCGCTCATGCCGGCACTCCGCTCCGCTGCGTGCCGACCTGAGGCACCACCGCACCGTGCCGATGGTTCGCTCGCTGACGCTCACTCATGGCGCGTCCTCTCCCGGCCCGGGCGGGCGTCGCGGACCCTGACCGCCAACCTAGCGGTCCCGAAGGCCATCGGCCGGGATCAGCGTGTCGGACGCTCCGTCACGGCGTCGGGGAGGGCGAACCGCCGTCCTCCGGCGCGTCGCCGCACCAGATCGACACCTGGTCGTTCCACCGGCCCGCACCGTCGCCGGGCGGATCCTGCCGGCTGACCTTGCCGGTCCTGCCCGTCCGGTACTGCGGGTAGAAGCCCTCGTCGACGAGCTCGTCCGCCGCGTCGTCGCAGTCGTCACCCACCACGTCCGGCACGGTGGCGGCCGGCGCCGGACCACTCACGTAGAGCGTCACGGTGCGCCCGGGCTGCACCTCGGCGCCCACCTCCGGGGAGCTGCGCTCCACGGTCGTCCCGGTGCCACGGCCGAAGACGAGCCGCCAGCCCAGCCGCTTGTCGCGGAGCTCCTCGCGGGCGTCCGTGAAATCCTCGCCGACGACCGGCGGGACCGTCAGCCCCGCGGAGCGGCTCGGTGCGGTCGTCCGGGGAGCCGCCGCCGGCGCGGACCGGCCCGGGGTCGATCGGGTCGCGGCGGGCGCGCTGGTGGCGGGCAGACCCTCCGCCGCCGTCGGCGGGGCCGACGGGTCGTCCTCGCCGGCCAGGAGCCACCCGCCGGTCGCGCCGACGGCAGCGAGCAGCACGACGGCAAGCCCGCCCCTGAGCAGCAACGCCGACCGGTCCGGCCCGGCGTCGTCCCGCGCGCCCGTGTCCCCGTCCGTCATACGCCCACCCCGCCTCGATCACCGGCGACCGTACCCGCTCCCGCCGACGCCGGCGTCATCGCGGTCGCCCGGGCCGGACCGCCACGACTCGCCGCGCCGACCACGGGACGTTACGCTGCCCGGCATGGCCAGACGGGGCTGGGGAGGATCGATCGCGATCGCGGTCGGCGTCGCTGCCGGCGCGGGCGCGGCCCAACTGGGCTTCGGCTACGGGCTGGGCATCATCAACTGGGCGCCGGCGGACGCGACCGCCGGTGCGACCGCCTGGGTGGCGGGCCTGATCTGGGCCACCTGGATCGCGGCCACCTCGACGGTCTTCGGCGCGGTCTGCACGCAGCGGCTGCGCGACCGCGCCCCGGCACCGGACACCGGCCCGGCCGACGCGGCTCCGGCCGAACCGGGTGGCGGCACCCTCGGCTCCGCCGCGCTCGCCGTGGCCGCCGGGGTGGGCGCGCTGATCACCGTGCTGCTGGTGGCCGTACCGGCCCGGCAGGCGGTGGCGGTGGCCGACACCGGTTCGCCCCGGAACGTCGCGGCCGCCTACGCGGCGGTCGGCGTGCTGGTCGGCGTGCTGACGGCAGCCTGGGCGCTGCGCTCGCGGGCCGCCGCTAACAACGTGCTCGCCACCGTCGGCTGGCTCTGGCTGCTCGCCGTGATCGCCGTCGTGGACGGCGTGCTGGCCGGGCGCGGCCTGACCAGCGCCCAGCTCGGCATCTGGCAGCTCGGCCCCGACGACGGGCGGTACTGGATCCGCGACTACTTCTACTGGCCGGGCGCGCTGCTGTCCCTCGGCTCCGCGCTGGTGATCGGTGCCCTCGCGGCTCGCCGGGACGCCCGGGACCCCGACCACCGGGTCGGGGCGGCCGCCTCGGGTACGGCCGGGCCGCTGCTCGTCGCGACCGCGTACTTCCTGGCGGTGCCGAGGCTGACCGCGATCAGCCCGGAGCAGGTGTCGGCACACCTGATCGCGCCGTACGCGGTGATCGTCGGGGTCGGCGGCGCCGTCCTGGTCACCGTCCTCGCCCAGCGGGCCGCCCGACAGGCCGCGACCCGGGGGCCGGTGCGGGTCCCCCGCCAACGCACCGGCGAACCCGCCGACCACCCGGGCGACCCGGCCCCGGGGCGACACAACCCTCCGGTCGGCGGCACCGACGGCGACGCCCAGGCGACGCCCGACGGCAGCGACACCCGCACGACGCCGGGCGGCACCGACACCTCCACCATGCCGGGCGGCACCGACACCTTCACCGGGCCGGGCGGCAGCGCACCGGGCGGAGGGGCGTTCCCCGCCGACCGCGAACCGGCGCCGGCTGCCGCGCGGCCCGCAGCCGCGTCCGGCACGCCGGCCGGAGAACCGACCCCGTCCGGCACGCCGGCCGGGGAGGCGGCCGCGTCCGGCACGCTGGCGGGAGAACCGGCCGCTCCGGCCCCCGGGGACGGCACGCCGGCGTCGGCGACGACCGGGGAGCCGGCAGTGCCGGCCGCCGACGATCCGGCGGAACCGCAGCCCACCGGCCGCCGATCCCGCTCCGGCCGCCGCACCCGCTGACCGGCGGCCGGCCGGCGTTGGCCACTCCACCCCGGCCCACTGAAGAGCCTCACCGCCGCACTCCCACCCGGCCCACTGAGGGGCGTCACCGCCGCGGGGCGCCCGGCCGGGTCAGTCGACGGGCCAGGTGTGCACGGGCTCGTTGCTGCGTTGCAGCTCGGCGTAGCGCTGCACCATGTGGTGCAGGGCGGTGCCCCGGTCCATGCCGCGGTGCCGCTCGGCCGCCCAGACCGCCTCGGTCTGCCAGACCGCGCCGTTGCGGCCCGTACGGCAGCGCTGCTCGATGATGCCGAGCAGCCGGTCGCGTTCGGCCGGGGACACCCCGAACCGGTCGAGCCCGGTGGCCGCCTTGGGCAGCAGGACGTCCAGGACCAGCTTGGTCACCGGCACCTCGCCGAGGCGGGGCCAGTGCAGGACGGCGTCCATGCCGCGCCGGGCGGCGGCGTGGAAGTTCTCCTCGGCGGAGCTGAAGGTGAGCTGGCTCCAGATGGGCCGGTCGGACTCCGCCAGCCCGCGCGCCAGCCCGAAGTAGAAGGCGGCGTTGGCCAGCATGTCGACCACGGTCGGGCCGGCCGGCAGCACCCGGTTCTCCACCCGCAGGTGCGGGCGGCCGTTCATGATGTCGTAGACCGGCCGGTTCCACCGGTAGACGGTGCCGTTGTGCAGGCGCAGCTCGCCCAGCTCCGGTACGCCGCCGCCGTGCAGGACCTCGACCGGGTCCTCGTCCTCGCAGATCGGCAGCAGCGGCGGGAAGTAGCGGACGTTCTCCTCGAAGAGGTCGAAGATCGAGGTGATCCAGCGTTCGCCGAACCAGACGCGGGGTCGTACGCCCTGCGCCTTCAGCTCGTCCGGCCGGGTGTCGGTGGCCTGCTCGAACAGGGCGATGCGGGTCTCCGCCCAGAGCTGGCGCCCGTAGAGGAAGGGCGAGTTGGCCCCGACGGCCACCTGCACCCCGGCGATGGCCTGGGAGGCGTTCCAGTAGTCGGCGAAGCTGTCCGGGGCGACCTGGAGGTGGAACTGGAGGCTGGTGCAGGCGGCCTCGGGGGCGATCGAGTCGGTGTGGGTCTGGAGGCGTTCGACGCCTCGGATGTCGAGCTCGATGTCCTCGCCCCGGGCGCCGACGATCTGGTCGTTGAGCACCCGGTACCGCTCGTTGGTGGAGAGGTTGTCCTCGACGAGGTGACGCTCGGTGAGGGTGGGCAGGATGCCGACCAGGACGATCTTCGCGTCCGACTTGGCGGCCCGCTCGTCGGCGCGGGAGAGGCTGCCGCGCAGGTCCTGCTCGTAGTCGGCGAAGCCGTCGCCCTCGATCAGCCGGGGCGGCGCGTTCAGCTCCAGGTTGAACTGGCCCAGCTCGGTCTGGAAGAGCGGATCGGCGATGTCGGCGAGGATCTGCTCGTTGCGCATCGCCGGCTCGGCCGCCGAGTCGACCAGGTTCAGCTCGATCTCCAGCCCGGTCATCGGCCGGTCGGCGTCGAAGCCGAAGTCGTCCAGCATCAGGGCGAAGACGTCCAGGCACCGCCGGACCTTCTGCCGGTAGCGGACCCGGTCCTCTCGGGAGAAGGCGCCCTGCTCGACGTCCCTGCCCATGTTTCCTCCCGGCGCGAGGCGCAGTCGGACCGTGCCGGCCCGGTAAGCGCGTGGTGAACCCCTCCACGTTAGGAGTGTCGGCATCGCCGGGACCAGAGGAGGTCGCGGCGGTCCCACGGCCGGGACGACCGTACTCCGGTCGGCGGACGCGCTCCCGGCGGCATCTCTACCCAGCCGGCGCTGCCCCGGCACCCGATCGAACCGCGAATGAGTCGTGACAAATCGCACCCGGTCGGCGGCTGCCACCCTGCGTACACGCGTCGGGCCCGCGCCGTGACGCGGCGCGGGCCCAGAAGCGGTACGGCGGATCAGGCCTGGCGGACGGCCTCGCCCTCGATCTCGATCTTGATCTTCTTGCCAACCAGCACGCCCCCGGTCTCCAGGGCGACGTTCCAGGTCAGGCCGAAGTCCTCGCGGTCGATCTCGGTGGAGGCGGAGAAGCCGAAGATGTCCTGCCCGAACGGGCTGCGACCGACGCCCTCGAACTCGACCTCCAGGTCGACCGGGCGGGTGACGCCCTTGATGGTCAGCTCGCCGGCGAGGACGAACTCGTTGCCGTCGCGGGACTTCACGGCCGTGCTGCGGAACTCCAGGGTCGGGAAGGCCTCGGCGTCGAGGAACTCGGGGCTGCGCAGGTGCGCGTCCCGGTCGGTCTGGTTGGTGTTGATGGTGGCCGCCTGGATGGTGGCGCTGACCGAGGACTGCATCGGGTCCTCGGCGACGGTGATGGTGGCGCTGGCGTCGGCGAACTCACCGCGTACCTTGCTGACCATCATGTGCCGGGCGACGAAGCCCACGCGCTTGTGCGCGGCGTCCAGCAGGTAGGTGCCGGCGGTCGGGATCGTGAGGCCGTCCCAGTCGCGGGTAACCGGTGCGGTGCTGCTGGTCATGAAGCTGCCTTCCGTGGGGAAAGTTGTTTAGTAGCCCAACGACTGTCGTAGCAACTATAGGCACAGCAATATTCCTCGTGTCAAGTACTGCTACGATGGGCGCGTGGACCAGAACGTGTTCAACGACCCCCGGATCACCGCCGTTGGCCTGCTCGTCGAGGCGCACGCCGGGCTCTCGGCCCGGTTCGCCGCCCAGTACGAGGAGCACGGCCTCTCACCGGTCGAGTTCGAGGTGCTGACCAGACTCACCCGCTCACCCGGCAACCAGTTGCGGATGACCGACCTCGCCGCCCAGACCTCGCTCTCGACGAGCGGCGTCACCCGCGTGGTGGACCGGATGGAACGCGACGGGCTGCTCACCCGCCGCGCCTGCCCCTCCGACCGGCGCAGCTCGTTCGCCGTGGTCACCGCCACCGGCCTGCAACGCCTCGACGAGACCCTGCCCGGGCACCTACGGATCATCGAGCAGTGGTTCACCGGCCAGCTCGACCCGGCGGCCCTGGACGCCCTGCTCGACGGGCTGCGCCGGGTCCGGGACGCGGTGCACCCCGGCGCCACCGCCGGAAGCACCGGGTCCGCTGCCGACTGCGACGAGACGGGCACGTCCTCCTGACCCGTTTCCGGGACCCGCTCGACACCGGCAGAAAGAGCGGCAGAACTGCCGCGCCCACGGGACGATAGACGTTCAAACCGGACGGGACCGCGTGCGGGCGGTGGCTAGTCTTCGGGCAGTGGGGACGCACCGGGGGGTGATGGCGCGGGCGACGAGCGAGGGGTAGCAAGAGGGGCTTCGTCGCCCGCGTCACCCCCGGTCGCTCTGCGCAACGCCCTCCACGTGACGACCGACGCCGTCGCCGACGGGCCACCCGCTCCGGCCCGCCGTCCACGGGCGTAGTTGCTCCTCCTCGTGCGGCAGCAGCCGGACACCGCTCTGCCAGCAGGCCCGGTCGAGACGGTCCAGCACGCCGGGGTCGCCCGAGCTGGCGGCCAGCCCCACCAGCGCCTCCACCACGTCACGCCGGTCCTGGCCGTCGACGCCCGCTTCCGCCGCCGCGGCGAACCACTCCGCTGCCAGCTCACGGTCGCCCCGGCGCAGGGCCAGGTTCCCCTCGATCAGCGCGCAGATCCCGTCCTCCGGGCGCGCCCCGGGCGTCGGCGCACCCGGCAGGCGCCCGGACGGCCAGACCTCCTCGGGGCGGGGCACCGGGGGCGGGCGCAGCTCGGCCAGCACCTCGGCCGCCTCGGCGGACCGGCCGTCGCGGGCCAGCGCCAGTCCCACCGTGCCGAGCACCCGGCGACGGTGGCCCGGGTCGCCGAGGTCCGCCAGCGCCGCCACCACCCGCCGGCCCTGGTCGACGGCGTCGGCGTAGCGGCCCTCCAGGCGGGACACCTCGGCGAGGTTGGCCCGCGCGAGCACCCGCAGCCGCTGCTCCCCGCCCTGCGCGGCGAGCCGGTCGACCGCGGCCAGCCGGCGCCGGGCGGCCGCCAGGTCACCGACCCGGATGTCGTGCCAGGCGAGGTTGTTCTGCGCCACCGTCACGTCGCGGGCCCGCCCGTGCCGGACGGCCAGCGAGAGCACCGCCTCGGCCTGCGTACGTGCCTCGTCGTGCTCGCCGAGGGCGATCAGCAGCGCGCAGAGCACCGAGCGCGCCTCCAACTCCCCGGTGACGTCGCCCGCGTCCCGGAACGCGGCCAGCGCCCGCCGCGCGGCCGGCAGCTCCTCGGCCCCGGCGCCGTGCTCGGCGGCGAGCCGGGCCACCCCGAGGAACGCCCACGCCCGCAGCACCGGGTCGACATCGGCGGTACGCGGATCCGCCAGCAGGCGCCGGAGCCACTGCCGTCCGGGGACGTCACGCCCCCGGAACCGCCACCACCGTGACAGCGCCGCCGCCAACCGCAGCGCGGTCAAGGGGTCGTCGACGGCGGCGTGCGCCAGAGCGGAGCTGATGTCGCCGGACACCTCGTCCAGGCAGTGCACCGCCGCCGGCAGGTTGGCCCCGACCAGCTCCGGTGCGGTCCGCGCCACCAGCCGGGCGACGACCTGCGCGTGCCGGCGCCGGATCGCGGTCAGCTCGCCGGCGCCGGTCGCCTGCTCCGCGGCGAAGTCCCGTACGGCGTCGAGCAGGCGGAACCGGAACGGCCCGGCGCCCCGGACGCTCAGCAGACCGAGTTCGACGAGCCGGTCGAGCAGCGGCACCGGGTCCACGACCACCGTTCCGTCCCGGTCGGCGGGGTCGGCGAGCATCTCCTCGGCCAGCTCGACCGACCAGCGGTTGCCGAACGCGGCGAGCCGGCGCAACGCGGCCCGCTCGTCGGGGGCGAGGAGGCGGTAGCTGACGGCCACCGCGTCCCGCAGGGTCTCCGCCACCGCCGCCCGCGGGCGCTCCGGACGGCCCAACTCCGTGCTGTCCCAGCCCGGCCGCCCGGCCGCCCCCGACGACGTGGTCAGGTCGAGGACGCGGTCGCCGTACCGGTCGAGCAGCTCGTTGAGGTCGAGGATCCGGCCCCGGGCCGCCATCAGCTCGATGGCGAGCGGGAGCCCGCCCAGGCGGCGTACCAGGGCGGCGAGGGCGGGCAGCTCGGCGGGACCGGGCGGCTCCCGGCGGACCTGGGCGAGGCGGGCGGTGAAGAGAGCCACGGCGGGATAGCCGGCCAGCGCCGCCGGGCCCTCCCGCTCGCTGCCCGGCGGCGGTACGTCGAGCGGGGCGACCGGCCACACCCGCTCCCCGGGCAGGCCGACCGGGTGCCGGCCGGTGACCAGCACCCGCAGCGACGGCACCGCCCCGGCGAGCCGGTGCACCGTCTCGGCGACCGCGTCGGGGGCCCGCTCGGCCGCGTCCACGAGCAGCAGCGCCGGCCGGCCGGCGAGGCGGGCGGTCAGCTCGGGCAGCCGGGCGACGCCGAAGACGGCGACCGAGGCGGAGAGCACGTCGGCCGCGTCCGAGCCCTCGCCGATGAGCACTCCGGCCGCCCCGCCGGGATGGTCGTCGGCGACCGCGTGGACCACCGAGAGGGCCAGCGCGGTCTTGCCCACGCCGGCCAGCCCGACCAGGCTGGCCAGCCGGGGCCCGCGCCCGTCGGTGAACAACCCGACCAGCTCGGTCAGGTCACGGTCCCGGCCGACCAGCGCGACCGGGGGCGGGAGCGCGGCCGGCGTACCGGCGTGGTGGTCGAGGTCGACGCGGGCCGGCGGGGCGCCGCCGGGGGTGGCCGGCGCGGCGGCCGGGATCGGCCCCCGGGCGGCGGCCAGGAAGGTCGACCGGACGGCTCCGGCCAGCTCCAGCGCGCCGGCGAGCAGCTCGACCGTGGTGCGCTGCGGCCGGGACGAGCGGCCCCGCTCCAGGTCGCGGACGGTCCGAATGCCCACACCGGCCCGGCCCGCCAGCTCGGCCTGGGTCAGGCCGGCGGCGAGCCGGTGCCCGCGCAACAGCTCCGGCAGCCCGGTACGACCGTCCGGATGCGGCGAACGATCATGAACCGGCGTCATGGGCAGGAAGGGTACGGAGGGGGTACGACCGACGGCAGCCGAGCGTCGCCCTGCCGATGCCCCGGTGCGGATATCCGACAGCGGAACGGACCGACGGCGACGCGGGCCGGTCACGCCGGGCGGGCCCGGTGGCGCGGAGGCGGCTGCCTCGACGCCACCGGACCCGTCGCCGTCACATGCCCAGATCGCGGGCGATGATCATGCGCTGCACCTCGGAGGTGCCCTCGCCGATCTCCAGGATCTTGGAGTCGCGCCAGAACCGGGCCACCGGGTACTCGTTCATGAAGCCGTAGCCACCGTGGATCTGGGTGGCCTCGCGGGCGTTGTCCACCGCGATGGTGCTGGCGTGCAGCTTGGCGATGGCGGCCTGCCGCTTGAACGGCTCGCCGGCGAGCATCCGCGCGGCGGCGTCGTAGTAGGCCAGCCGGGCGGTGTGCGCCTTCATCTCCATGTCGGCGATCTTGAACTGGATCGCCTGGTAGTTGCCGATCGGCTGGCCGAACGCCTGGCGTTCCTTCGCGTACCTGATGGACTCGTCGACGCAGCCCTGGGCGAGGCCGACGGCCAGGGCGGCGATGGCGATCCGCCCCTCGTCGAGGATGCGCAGGAACTGGGCGAAGCCCCGGCCGCGCTCGCCGAGCAGGTTCGCCGCCGGCACCCGGCAGTCGTCGAAGGTCAGCTCGTGCGTGTCCGAGGCGTTCCAGCCGACCTTCGAGTAGCCCGGCGCGACGGTGAAGCCCGGCGTACCCGAGGGGACGATGATGGTGGACAGCTCCTTGGCGCCGTCCGGGCGGGTGCCGGTGACCGCGGTGACGGTGACCAGCGCCGTGATGTCGGTGCCCGAGTTGGTGATGAACGCCTTGGAGCCGTTGATCACCCACTCGTCCGTGGACTCGTCGAGCACCGCGCGGGTCTGGGTGCCGCCGGCGTCCGAGCCGGTGCCCGGCTCGGTCAGCCCGAAGCCGGCCAGCGCCTCGCCGCTGAGCAGCTTCGGCAGCCACGTCGCCTTCTGCTCGTCGGTGCCGAAGCGGTAGATCGGCATCGCGCCCAGCGAGACCGCCGCTTCCAGGGTGATGGCGACGCTCGAGTCGACCCGGGCCAGCTCCTCCAGCACGAGGCAGAGCGCGAAGTAGTCGCCGCCCATGCCGCCGTGTTCCTCGGCGAAGGGCAGGCCGAACAGGCCCATCTTGCCCATCTGCCGGATCACCTCGTACGGGAAGGTGTGCTTCTCGTAGTGCTCCGCGATGACCGGGGCGACCACCTCGCGCGCGAATTCCCGCACGCTCTCCCGCAGCGCCTCTTGCTCCTCGGTGAGCCGGAAGTCCATGGAATCCTCCTGTGTGGATGGGCCGCCGGGCGCTCGTGACGCCGGAAACGGACGGGTCGCTGGTGCGGTGCGGGCCCGCGCCGGCCGGGTGGGGCCGGCGGCGGGATCAGACCGGGGTGACGCCGTGCCGGCGCCGGGAGAAGTGCCGCTCCTTCGTGCGGGCGGCGGCGAACCGGCGGACCAGCTCGGCGCGCAGCTCGTGCGGCTCGACGATCGCGTCGATGACCAGCTCGCTGGCGAGCCGGACCACGTCGATGTCGCGCTCGTACTCCTCGCGCTTCGCGGCGACGAACGCGGCCCGCTCGGTCTCGTCCTCGATCGCGGCGATCTTGTTCGCGTAGACCGCGTTGACGGCCGCCTCCGCGCCCATCACGGCGATCTTGGCGGTGGGCAGCGCGATCGTGGCGTCCGGCTCGAAGCCGGGACCGGCCATCGCGTAGAGGCCGGCGCCGTACGCCTTGCGGACCACCACGCAGATCTTGGGTACGGTCGCCTCCGAGATCGCGGTGATCATCTTGGCGCCGTGCCGGATGATGCCCTGCTTCTCCACCGCGCTGCCGACCATGAACCCGGGCACGTCGGAGAGGAAGAGCAGCGGCACGTTGAACGCGTCGCAGAGCTGCACGAAGCGGGTCGCCTTGTCGGCCGAGTCGACGAAGAGCACGCCGCCCTTGAACATCGAGTTGTTGCCGACCACGCCGACGACCTCGCCGTTGAGCCGGCCGAAGCCGATGGTCAGCTCCTTGGCCCAGAGCGCCTGGATCTCGAAGAAGGAGCCGTCGTCGAGCAGGCCCTTCACGTACCGCCGCATGTCGAACGCCTGCCGCTCGCTCGCCGGCACCAGCGCGGCCAGGTCGGCCTTCTCCGGCGCCTCGACGGCGGGCGCGGCCGGCGGCTGCTGCGTCCAGTTCGCCGGCAGGTACGACAGGTAGCGCCGCACCACGTCGAGGGCGTCGGCCTCGGTCTTGCAGAGGAAGTGCCCGACGCCCGACTCGGCGCAGTGCACCTTGGCGCCGCCCATGGCCTCCAGCGTGGTCTTCTCGCCGGTGACCATCTCGACCATCCGGTCGGAACCGAGGTACATGCTGGCGTTGCCGTCGACCATGGCGACCACGTCGCAGAACGCCGGGATGTACGCCCCGCCGGCGGCGCTCGGCCCGAACAGCGCGCAGACCTGCGGGATGGCGCCGGAGGCGCGGACCTGGTTCCAGAAGATCTTGCCGGCGCCGCGGCGGCCGGGGAAGAGGTCGACCTGGTCGGTGATCCGGGCGCCGGCCGAGTCGACCAGGTAGACCATCGGCACGCTGGTCGAGTAGGCCCGCTCGATGATCCGGATGATCTTCTCGACGGTGCGGGCGCCCCAGCTGCCGGCCTTCACCGTGGAGTCGTTCGCCATCAGGCAGACCGGGCGGCCGTCGATGGTGGCGGTGCCGGTCACCACGCCGTCGGCCGGGAGGCCCTCGGCCATCGCGTTGGCGTAGAGGCCGTCCTCGACGAAGGAGCCCTCGTCCACCAGGAGCGCGACCCGCTCCCGGGCGAAGAGCTTGCCCTTGGCGGCGTTCGCCGCGTGGTACTTGTCCGCACCGCCGGCCCGGGCCCGCTTGCGCAGCTGCTCCAGTGCCTCACCGTCGAGCGTCACGCCGACTCCCTCGCCACCTGAGCCGGCCACCTCGCGGGCGGACCGACTGACCTGAACGATCGTTAGGCTAGCGCATCCCCCCACCCCCCGGCGACCCACGGCCGACGGAGGAGACGCCACCGGCCGCGCCCGGTCGATAGGCATTGAAAATCATGAATTTATAGGGCTACGCTCCTGACACCCCTCCACCCGGATTGGAGTCAACGATGACCTCACGGCTCAACCGGCTCGCGGTCGCGTTCGTCGCGACGGCACTGGCCACCCTCGGCGTCACGGTCGCCAACCCGTCACCCGCCTCCGCCGCCATGACCATCTGCTACAACACCAGCCAGGCGGGGAGCTTCGCCGGCACCGCCAACCAGGCCGCCTCGATCTGGAACAACGCCACGTCGAACCTGACGCTCACGGCGAACTGCGGCTCCAACCTGCGGATCTACCAGATCACCGGCGGCGGCTCGTACGCCGTCCGGACCAGCCTCGGCAACGGGCGGGTCTACATCGACACCCAGCAGGCCCAGCAGTACAGCCCGCTGCGGATCATGACCCACGAGATCGGGCACATCCTCGGCCTGCCCGACAACTACAACGGCAACTGCGCGCTGCTGATGTCCGGCGGCAGCGCCGGCACCAGCTGCACCAACCCGTACCCGAGCACCACCGAGGCGAACCGGGTCACCAACCTCTTCGCCGGCACCCGCAGCACGGACCGCGCCGGGTCCGAGATCTTCCGCGACAGCTGGCCGAGCATGCTCACCACGGTGGGCTGACCGACCGGGCATGACGGAGGGGCCGGCGTCGTGCCGGCCCCTCCCGCGTGTGGTCAGCCCGGCAGCGGCGTCAGCCGGGTACGCGGGCCCGCGCGGAGCACCCCCGACGGGAGCCGCTTGCCGACCAGTTCCTCGGCCAGCTCGGCCACCTCGACCAGGGCGTCCAGGTCGATGCCGGTGTCGACGCCCATGTCGTGCAGCATGTGCACCGCCTCCTCGGTGGCCAGGTTGCCGCTGGCCCCCGGCGCGTACGGGCAGCCGCCGAGGCCGCCGACGCTGGCGTCGAACTCGGTCACGCCCAGCTCCAGCGCGGTGAGCATGTTGGCCAGCGCGGTGCCCCGGGTGTTGTGGAAGTGCAGCAGCACGGGGACGTGCGCGTTGCGGTCGCGTACCGCCGTCAGCAGTTCGCGGACCCGTCGGGGCGTACCCATGCCGGTGGTGTCGCCGAAGGCCACCCGGTCGGCGCCGTCGCGGACCACCCGGTCCACGATGGCGGCCACCCGGGCCGGGTCGGTGTCCCCCTCGTACGGGCAGCCGAAGCTGGTCGCCACGATCACCTCGGCCCGCGCGCCAGCGCCGTGCAGCAGGTCGATCAGCTCGGCGATGTCGTCCAGCGACTCGTCGGTGGAGCGGTTGACGTTGCGCCGGTTGTGCGTGTCGCTGGCCGAGACCACCACCTCGATCTCGGTGAAGCCGGCGGCCAGGGCCCGCTGCGCGCCCCGGGTGTTCGGCACCAGCGCCGAGTAGCGCACGCCGTCGGCCTTCGCGGCCCGCTGCCACACCTCGTCGGCGTCGGCCATCTGCGGGATCGCCTTCGGGTGCACGAACGAGACGGCCTCGATCCGTTGCACGCCGGTGCCGGAGAGGGCGTCGAGCAGCCGCACCTTGGCCTCGGTCGGGATCGGGTCCTCGTTCTGGAGCCCGTCGCGCGGCCCGACCTCCCGGATCGACACGGAGTTCGGCATTTCCGCCATAAGGGGTCACCTCACTGTGACGCAGAGCTGTTCTGTCCCCTCCAGCCTCCCACCCCCTCCACCGCCCCATCCCGGTTGATCATGAAGTTATCGCCACGACACGCCGCAACCGAGGGCAACAACTTCATGATCAACGGGGCGGGAGACCAGCGAGGGTTAGCGCATTCGGGTGACTATGGCCGTGTCGTAGTCGCCGGAGAGGAATTCCTCGTTCTCCAGGAGTTCAGCGAAGAAGGGGAGGTTGTTCTTCGGGCCGGCCAGCTCGAAGGCGGCCACCGCCGTCTTCGCGCGCTCGATCGCCTCGGCGCGGGTGGCGCCGTTGACGATGAGCTTGGCCATCAGGCTGTCGTAGAACGGGGTGACGGTGTTGCCCTCGACGTAGCCCGAGTCCACCCGGACGCCCTCGCCGGTCGGCTCCACCCAGGTCCTGATCACGCCGGGGCCGGGCAGGAAGCGCTTCGGGTCCTCGGCGTTGATCCGCAGCTCGATGGCGTGCCCGCGCGGGGCGAGCGCGTCCGGGTCGAAGGTGGGCGCCAGGCCGGCGGCCACCCGCAACTGCTCCTCGACCAGGTCGACGCCATAGACCAGTTCGGTGACCGGGTGCTCGACCTGGAGCCGCGTGTTCATCTCCAGGAAGAAGAATTCTTCGGAGGCGGAGCCCGCACCCTTGGCGTCCCGCTGACGCGGGACCAGCAGGCACTCCACGGTGCCCGCGTTGCGGTAGCCCACCGCCTCGCCAGCGCGCACGGCGGCGGCCAGGATGCGCTCGCGCAGCTCCGGGGAGACCGCCGGCGACGGCGACTCCTCGACCAGCTTCTGGTTGCGCCGCTGCACCGAGCACTCCCGCTCGCCGAGGGCGACCACCCGGCCGTCGGCCAGGCCGAGGATCTGCACCTCGACGTGGCGCACCCGGGGGAAGTACCGCTCGATCAGCACCGAGCCGTCGCCGAACATCCGCTCGGCGAAGGAGCGCACCTTGTCGTACTCGGTGCGCAGCGCGGCCTCGTCGGTCGCCACGCCCATGCCCATGCCGCCGCCACCGGCCGCGGCCTTGACCATCACCGGGTAGCCGATCTCCGCCGCCGCGACGACCGCCGCGTCGAGGTCGGCCGCCGGGTCGGTGGTGCCGGGCGCGACCGGCACCCCGGCCGCCGCCATCAGGTTCCGGGCGTTGATCTTGTCGCCCATCGCGGTGATCGCGTCCGCGCCGGGCCCGACCCAGATCAGCCCGCTCGCCTCGACGGTACGGGCGAAGTCGGCGTTCTCCGACAGGAAGCCGTAGCCGGGGTGGATGGCCTGCGCGCCGGTCGACTTGGCGGCGGCGAGGATGGCCTCGACGTTGCGGTAGCTCTGGGCCGGGTTGGCCGGGCCCACGCACACCGCCTCGTCGGCCTCCGTCACGAACGGCAGGCCGGCGTCGGCCTCCGAGTGCACCGCGATCGCGCGGATGCCGAGCCGCCTGGCGGTCCGGATGATCCGGCGGGCGATCTCGCCCCGGTTGGCGACCAGCAGCGACTCGATCATGTTTCCCTCCAGCGTCCGGGGGTGGGGACGGGTGCTAGGGAACCACGGCCGGAAGGTTACTGACGAGTTGCCCCCGGTTCAGGAACCGGGGTGGGCCAGGAGGGCGGCCAGGGTGGCGGCGCGGAGCAGCTCGGCCCGGCGGCGCCGGTCCACCTCGCCGCCCAGGAACGGCGTCGAGTTCATCAGGCCGAACGCGGCGTGGGCCAGCACCCGCGCCTCGCCGTCGGGCATGCCCGGGTGCAGCGTGGTCAGCACCGTCACCCACTGTTCGACGTAGAGCCGCTGGAGCCGGCGGATCCGGCGGCGCGGCTCGTCGGGGAGGCGGTCCAGCTCGTGCAGGTGCAGGGCGATCACCGCCGGGTTGGCCAGCGCGAAGTCGACGTGGAAGTCGATCAGCGACTCCAGCGCGCCGCGCGGGTCGTCGGGGTGGCCGGCGGACCGCTGCTGGCCGCCGGCCAGCAGTTCCTCGCTGACCGGGATCAGCGCGGCGACCAGCATGGCCTCCTTGCCCGCGAAGTGGTGGTAGAGCGCCGGGCCGGTGACCCCGGCGGCCGCGCCGATGTCGTCCATCGAGACGCCGTGGTAGCCCCGGGACGCGAAGAGGCCGACCGCGATCTCCAGGATCTCGTCCTTGCGGGACCGGCGCCGGGCCGACCCCGCGGCACCGTTCGCCCTGCCCCGTGCCTGCTGCTCGACCGTCACCGGGCAAGCGTAGACCTCGACCGGCCCGGCGTGGAGCCTCCGCTACCCGTCGGTTGGCTCACGTCCGCGCCGGTGACCGGCGCGTCAGGGCCCCTTGACCCTCGACCCGGTCGAGCCCGGAGGGTCGCCGGCATGACCGCACCCCCGCTCGGCCGCGACTATCGGCTACTCTGGTCCGCCGCCGTGTCCTCGCGTCTCGGCGACGCCCTGCGTACGCCGGCACTGGCGCTGCTGGCCGCGACGCTGACCCGCGATCCCCGGGTGATCGCGGCGGTGACCGTGGCCGGGCAGCTCCCGCCGCTGCTGTTCGGCCTGCTCGGCGGCGTGTACGCGGACCGCTGGGACCGCCGCCGGACGATGGCGGTGGTGGACGGCCTGCGGGCCGCCGTGATCGGCGCCCTCGCCCTCGCGGTCGCCCTCGACCGGGCCGGCGTCGCCGCGCTGGTGACCGTGGCCTTCCTGCTCGCCGCGCTCGGCACCCTCTTCGACGCCGCCTCGTTCGCGATGCTCCCGTCCGTGGTGCCGCCGGCCGCGCTGCCCCGGGCCAACGGCCGCCTCCAGGCCGGCTCGGCGGTGGCGGGCGGCTTCCTCGGTGCCCCGGCCGCCGGCGTGCTCTTCGCCCTGGCCGCCCCGCTGCCGTTCGCCGTGGACGCCCTCACCTTCCTCTGCGCCGCCCTGCTGACCCTCGCCCTCCGTCCCGTCCCATCCCGCCCCGGCGCGAGCCCCGGGCGGCGGTCGGTGTGGCGGGAGGGCATCGAGGGGGTGCGGTGGGTGCGCGGGGACGCGATGTTGTGGCGGCTGACCGTGGCGACCGCCGGGAGCAACCTGGCGATCAGCGGGCTGATGGCGGTGCTGGTGCTCTACGCGCTCGACGTGCTGCGGGTGCCGCCGGCCGGGTACGGGCTGTTCGCCGCGGGGGCGGTCCTCGGCGGGCTCGTCGGCGGGCTCGGGGCCGGCCGGTTGGCCGCCCGGCTCGGCACGGTGCCCGCGCTGCGCCTCGTGCTCGCCGGTCAGGCCGTCGCGCTGACCGGGCTCGCGCTGGCCCGGCACCCGGTGCCCGGCGGGCTGGCGCTGGCCGTGTTCGCGGCCGGCACCACGGTGTGGAACGGCCTGTGGGCGTCGTACGGGCAGCGCCACGTGCCGCCCGCCCTGCTCGGCCGGGTGGGCGCCGCCCAACGGATGGTCGGCCTGCTCACCGCGCCGGTCGGGGCGGCCCTCGCGGGCGTGGCCGGCGCGGCGTACGGGGTGGGACCGGTGGCGGCGGCGGTGGCCGGGGTCTTCGTGCTGGTCACCCTCGCGGCGTGGCGGACGCTGCGACCGGCCGCGCCGGCACCGGCCGCCGGGCCCACCAACGCCGCGACAGCAGCCCGGCCAGGGCGGCGCCCGTCGCGTTGAGCAGCACGTCGTCGGCCGAGGAGACCCGGCCGAGGTCGAGCGCGTACTGGAGGGACTCGACCAGCACGGAACCGGCCGCCCCGAGCAGGAACAGCCGGCCGACGCCGGCCAGTGCGGCCAGGCGTACCGGGGCGAAGAAGCCCAGCGCGGCGAAGACCAGCAGGTTGCCGACGACCTGGACCACGGCGGTCGCCGGCGGCCCGGTCAGCAGGTCGGCCAGGTCGCGCAGCGGCACCAGGTCGACCTGCCGGGGCGCGGGCCGGGGAGTGAGGATCATCCACACCCACGGCAGGGTGCCGACCACCGCGCCCACCTCGGCGACGCTGCGCCGCCACGACTCCCCGACCGTCGCGGCGTCGCGGCGGTGGCGCGCCAGCACGGCGGTGAGGAGGGCCAGCAGGGGCAGCCCGGCGGCCACGGCGAGCAGCACGCCACCCCAGTCACGCCAGACCTGACCCACCGGGGCAGCCTAGCCGCGCGCCCCGTCGCGCCTGATCCACCGGGCGGCCTGGCCGCGCGTCCCGTCGCGGTGGTGCAGGCCGGAGAGGCGCATCGCGATCCGGTGCCGGGCCGGCGGCACGGCGCCGAGCAGGCGGAACAGCAGGTTCCGGGCCGGCCGGGCGGCCGGCGGCAGGGTGGCGAGCCGGGTCAGCCGGGCGGCGAGGGCCACCACCTCCCCGGCCATCGGGCGGCGCCGGGCCGCGTACGCGTCGAGCAGCGTGTCGGGCGCGCCGGCCAGCACGTCGGCGAGCGTGTCACCGAGGTCGACCGCGTCCACGATGCCGAGGTTCATCCCCTGCCCGCCGGCGGGGCTGTGCACGTGCCCGGCGTCGCCGGCGAGCAGCACCGGCCCGCTGCGGAAGGTGTCGGCGATCCGGTGGTGGATCCGGAACCGGGAGCCCCAGAGCACCTCCGTCACCCGGTCGGGGCGGCGGGCCGGGCCGCGCTCGTCAAGCAGCGCCTGGAGGTAGGCGCGGTCGGGGGTGGCGGGTGCCTCGCCCACCGAGGCGACCAGCCGGACCACCCCGTCGGGCAGCGGCGCCCAGACCAGCGGGCCGGTGCGGGCCAGGAAGAGGGACACCCGGTCGCGGGGCAGCGCGCTCTCCAGCCGGACGTCGGCGAGGACGAACGACTCCTCGCCGCCGGCCGGGCCGGAAAAGCCGATCCCGGCCCGCTCCCGCACCGTGCTGTGCATCCCGTCGGCGCCGACCAGGTAGTGGGCTCGGACCGTCGCGCCGCCCGCGAAGGTGACGACCACGCCGGCCGCGTCGGGGGCCAGCCCGGTCATCGCGTACGGGCGCAGCACCGGGACGCCGAGCGCGGCGAGTTGCCCGGCGAGCACCTCCTCCGTGACCGACTGGGACACCATCAGCGCGTAGGCGTGCCGGGAGGGCAGCGTGTCGAACGGCACGGTGAGCAGCGCCCGGTCGCGGTCGCGGACGGTGAAGCCCGGCGACCGCAGCCCGCGCGCCACCAGCGGGGCGCCGGCGCCGATCCGGTCCAGCGTCTCCAGGGTGTACGCGTGCACCACCGCCGCCCGGGAGGTCCGCGGCGGCCGGTCCAGCCGGTCGACCACGGTCACGCCGACCCCGCGCCTGGCGAGCGTCAGCGCGGCGGTCAGCCCGGTCGGGCCGGCGCCCACCACCAGGACGTCCGTGCTCGTGGGCAGCATCATCGACCTCCGTCCTTTCTTGCCAACAGCTGTTGGCAAACGCTTGTTGGCAACGTTAGGGCGGCCGACGGTGGAGTGTCAACAGGCGTTGGCATACGGTCGTGGGCATGACCGACGCCGCGCCGACCCGTACCCGCCGCTCCGACGCCACCCGGGCGGCGATCCTCCGCGCCGCCCGCGAACGCTTCGCCGCCGACGGCTACGACCGGGCGACCATCCGGGCCATCGCGGCGGACGCGCGGATCGACCCGTCGATGGTGATGCGCTACTACGGCAGCAAGGAGGGGCTCTTCGCGGCGGCGGCCGAGTTCGACCTGCGGCTGCCCGAGCTGGCCGACGCGCCACCCGAACGGCTCGGCGAGCTGCTGGTCCGGCACTTCGTCGACCGGTGGGAGACCGACGGGACGATGGCCGCGCTGCTGCGTACGGCCGCCACCAACCCGACGGCGGCCGAGCGGATGCGGGGCATCTTCGCCGACCAGCTCACCACGGCGGTGGCCCGGGTCGTGCCGGAACCGGCGCAGGCCCCCCGGCGGGCGGGGCTGGTCGCCAGCCAGATGCTCGGCCTGGCGCTGACCCGGTACGTGCTCCGGCTGCCCCCGGTGGTCGACGCCGACCCGGCCGAGCTGGTCGCCTGGGTCGCGCCGACCGTCCAGCGCTACCTGCGCGGCGCGCCCGACGCCTGACCGGGCACCGCCCATCCGGGGCGTGACCGCCGGTACCGCGTCGGTCGCGCCGACGCCGTCCGGCACTCCCGAGAATTGCCGCCCAACCTTTCCGGGCCCCGGTGCGTCTGTCTTGTGACGCGCGACGCGCGACGGCCGGCCGGAGGGGAGGGCGGATGGAACCGCCGACGACCGACGACGGGCGGGACGGCTACGTCACCTTCGTCGAGTGCCACCAGCACCGGCTGCTGCGCGCGGCCTACCTGGTCTGCGGCAACCGGCACCAGGCCGAGGACCTGCTCCAGGACGCCCTGCTCAAGCTCGCCCTGCGCTGGCCCTCGGTGCGGCACGGCGACCCGGCCGCGTACGTGCGGACCATCCTCTACCGCGACGCCGTCTCCTGGTGGCGGCGGCGCCGCCGGGAGTGGCTGAGCGAGTACCCGCCGGAGCGGGCCACGACCGAGGGCGACGGGGCGCTGCGGCTCGCGCTGCGCGACGCGCTCGGCCACCTGCCGCCCCGGCAGCGGGCCGTACTGGTGCTGCGCTACTTCGAGGATCTCACCGAGGCCGCCACCGCCGAGGCGCTCGGCGTCACCGTCGGCACCGTCAAGAGCCAGTGCCACATGGCGCTGCGCCGGCTCCGGGAGATCGCGCCGGAGCTGGGACGCGACGAGGGACGGCCCGGCGGCGGCCTGGTCACCGGAATGGAGGTGAACCCGTGAGGGAAGACGAACTGCACCGGCTGCTCACCGTCGCCGCCGAGGACGTTCGGCCGGCGCACCCCGCCGCGACCGGCTGGGAACGGGCCCGCCGGGTGCGTCGCGCCCGCCGCGCCGCCGGCGCCACGATGCTCGCGGTCGCCCTGCTCACCGGCGGTACGGCACTGGCCCTGCGCCCCGCCGCGCCGCCACCATCGGCCACCACCGCGACACCGGACCGGAGCCCGACCCCGCACCCCGTACCCGTGCAGACGCCCCCGGCCGACCTGGCCTATCCGGGGCACCCGCTGGGCCGCCTCGGCGACCCGGTCGGCGCGACGCTCTCCGACCGGCCCGTACGCCGGGCACTGGCGTTGCACCAGCCGGTCGACCCCGAGACCGGCGTCGCCGGCCGGATCCGGGTCCTCGGCGACGACGGCGTCGTACGCGACCTCGACGTGGTCACCCCCGCCCCGACCCGCGACGCCGGGGGCAACGAGGCGGTGCCACTGAAGAGCGGAAGCCTCTCCCCGGACGGGCGGACGGCCGCCTTCGCCCAGACCGACGAGGTGATCGTGGTCGACCTGACCACCGCCGCCGTACGCCGCCACCCACTCAAGGGCTATCTGGAGCAGGTTCTCTGGTCCGGCGACCGGCTGCTCGTCGGCGACGACGACACCGCGTACGAGCTGGACCCGCACACCGGCGCGGCCCGGAAGATCCCGGTGTCGCCCTGGAACGTGGCAGTGCCCGATCCGACCGGTCAGCCGGATCTCCTGCTGGAGTTGGGCGGCACACCACCGAACCTGACGGAGGTCCGCTGGGGCGACGGCGGGACGCACCGGAGCATCCGCCGGGTCGACTTCCGCGCGCTACCACCCGGTCACCGGGTCGACGAGTTCTACGGGCGGGGCTGGCAGCGCGGAAACCGGGTGGCTCGCGCCGGCTGGATCACCACGGACACGATGGGTGGGCTGGAGGGCGTCGCGCTGCTGAACGCCGACACCGGCATCGTGACCCACCTGCTCGACCTGGGCCGGGACCGCTGGAAGGGCTGCTGCGAGGTGCTCGGCTGGGACTCCGACGGCGCGGTGCTGCTGCGCCACAACCCGGGCGGGCTGCTGCGCTGGCGGCCGGAGACCCGCGAGATCACGGGCGTGACCCGGAACCTGTTCGGGGCGGTGTCGCTCTCCGCCGGCTGACCTGTCCCGTACCACGGCAGGGCCGATCCCCGTGCGACCGTGGCGGGCGCGCGGGGACCGGCCGGCGCGTCAGCTGGCCAGGCCGCCGGGCTGGTCGCCCTTCACGACGGGGGCCCGGACCAGGTTGCCCCACTCGGTCCACGAGCCGTCGTAGTTGCGCACCTGCGGGTAGCCCAGCAGGTGCCGCAGCACGAACCAGGTGTGGCTCGACCGCTCGCCGATGCGGCAGTACGCCACGATGTCGTCGTCCGGGCTAAGCCCAAGCTGGTCGGCGTAGATCGCGCGCAGCTCGTCGGCCGACCTGAACGTGCCGTCGTCGTTGGCGGCGGACTTCCACGGCTTGCTGACCGCGCCCGGAATGTGCCCGCCGCGCAGCGCGCCCTCCTGCGGATAGTCCGGCATGTGCAGCATCTCGCCGGTGTACTCGCCCGGCGACCGGACGTCGACCAGCGGACGGCCCGCCGCCACGTGCGCCATCACCTGCTCGCGGTACGCCCGCACCGGCGCGTCGTTGCGCTGCGGCACCGGATAGTCGGCGCGGGGCCGGGCTGGCTTGTCCCGGGTCGTCTCGCGGCCCTCGGCGACCCACTTCTGCCGGCCGCCGTCGAGCAGCCGTACGTCCGGGTGACCGAAGAGCGTGAACACCCAGAGGGCGTACGCGGCCCACCAGTTGAAGTTGTCGCCGTAGAAGACGACCGTGTCGCCCCGGCCGATGCCCTTGGCGGCGCACAGCTCGGCGAAGCTCTCGGCGTCCAGGTAGTCCCGGGTCACCTGGTCGTTCAGCTCGGTGTGCCAGTCCACCTTCACGGCGCCCGGGATGTGGCCGGTGTCGTAGAGCAGCACGTCCTCGTCGCACTCGACGACGACGAGGCCCTCGTCGCCCAGGTGCTCGGCCAACCATTCGGTGGTGACCAACCGCTGCGGGTCCGCGTACGACTGGAGTCGGGGATCGGGATCGCTCGGCACAGACATGATCCCCAAGGTACGCCGCATCCCGGGCCGGCGGCCGGCCATCGGAAATGGCGCCGCCGGACGGTCAGGCGCGGCGGTGGGCGATCCGGCCGGCGACCACGGTCACCAGACAGGCGCCGTCGGCGGCGAGGACCGCCAGGTCCGCGCGCCCGCCGGGAGCCAGCGTCGGCGGTGCGGCGGCGGGCAGCACCAGCAGGTCGCCGCGCTCCACGGCGGCCCGCAGCGCCGGATCGGTCAGGTGGCCGGCCAGCACGGCGGTCACCCCGAGGCGCAGCAGCGCGTGCACCCGCTCGCGGGGAGTGTCGGCGGCCGGCAGCGTCCCGTCGTGCACCAGTCCTGGCCCGAGCGTGCCGGGCCAGCGGCGGATCCGGGCTCCCGCGTACGACTCGGTCAGCTCGGCCAGCGGTCCGACCGCGACGATCCGGTCGGCCCGGACCGCGACGGCGGCCCCAGCGACGGGCGGGGCGTCGGGCGCGGTCCGCAGCAGCGGCGCGGTGTGCAGGGTGAGCACGACTCAGTCGACGATCGGGCCGAGCGACGGGCGCTTGGCGGTGACCGTGTCGCCGGAGGAGCGGCCAGTGAGCCGGCGCTTGATCCACGGCGCCAGGTGCCGCCCGGCCCAGCGCAGGTCGGCGGCGCGGGCGGCCAGCCAGGGGGTCGGCGCCGGGTGCGGCGGCACCATCAGCCACTCCTCGTCGCAGCCGACGCCCAGCGCGTTGAGCACCTGCGCGGCGACCCGCCGGTGCCCGGCCTCCGACAGGTGCAGCCGGTCGGTGCTCCAGAGCATCGGGTTGAGGTACGCGTCGTCGGCGTACAGGTCGACCAGGATGGCGCCGTGCCGCTCGGCGGTCTCGCCGACGGCCCGGTTGAGCAGTTGCACCCGGGGCGCGACGAGGCGCTGGCCGGGTAGCCGGGCCATCACGTCGGCGAACCGGAACAGGACCACGTCGGCGCCGCCGGAGCGCAGCCTGCGCACCACGTCGTCGAAGCGGGTGACCAGGGCGTCCGGGTCGAAGGTGCGGCGGAGCACGTCGTTGCCGCCGGCCGCGAAGCTGATCAGGTCGGGCCTCATGGCGAGCGCGGCGGGCACCTGCTCGGCCACCACGCCCGGGAAGAGCCGGCCCCGGATGGCCAGGTTCGCGTACCGGAAGTCGGGGCCGGCCCCGGCGGCCAGCCGGGTGGCCACCAGGTCCGCCCAGCCCCGGTAGCTGCCGTCCGGGTACGCGTCGTCCATGCCCTCGGTGAAGCTGTCCCCGACCGCCACGTAACTGCGCCAGCGCACCTGATCATCCCTCCGACGTGCGGCAGGGAAGGGCGCCTCGTCATCGCTTCCGGTGGGGCAAGGGTCCCTTCCCGACGCGGGACAGTCTTCACCAGGAGGGCCGGCGGCGGGGGAGCCGAGGAACAAACGTGGCGGAGGTCATCGTGGAGGGCGGAATCGTGGCAGGATGCGCCGGCCGTGCCCCGCCCGAGCTGAACACTTCGATGGCGCTGTCGGCCATCCGTCGGAGCGTCCTATTTGCGGGGACTGCCGGGCGACCGGCACGGTCCGGTCAGGTGGATGGCGGCGCCAGCAGGTGCGCTGTGGCCTCCGGTGTGCGAGCCTCGTCCAAGCCTTTTTTAACAAGGTCGTAACACTTGTCACCGCCGGGTCACCCTCTGCACCGCAGACGGCGACGCCGCCCGTACGTCCTGGGAGAAACACCGTGCCGAACCTCGACCTGGCACTGAAGACCGCGATGAGCATCGACGGCGCGATCGGCGCCGCACTCGTCGACTACAACAGTGGAATGACCCTCGGCGTGGCGGGCGGAACCGGGGAGATCGACCTGACCGTCGCCGCCGCCGGCAACACCGATGTCGTCCGCGCCAAGCTGCGCACCATCGAGATGCTCAACCTGAACGACGAGATCGAGGACATCCTCATCACGCTCGGCACCCAGTACCACCTGATCCGCCCGGTGACCAGCCGCACCGGCAAGGGGCTCTTCCTCTATCTGATGGTGAGCAAGAGCCGCGCCAACCTGGCGATGGCGCGTCACCAGCTCCGCAGCATCGAGGAGAGCCTGGAGCTGTGAGCGGGATCGACGACACCGAGACCCCACTTCCCCGCCGCACCGCGCGCACGGGCACCCTTCCCCCACCCCGGTCGTTGCCTCCGTCGCTGGCCGGGAACACGTCGCTGCCGTACCCGGCGATCGGGCACGAGCTCTCGGAGCTGCGCCTCCAGATCCCCGGGGTGCACGGCTGCGTCCTCGGCGGCGTGGACGGCCTGCTCATCACCCACAACCTGCAGACCGACGTCGACCCGAACGACCTGGCGGCGCTCGCCGCCACCACGTACGGGCTGGGCCGGCAGGTCGGGCTGCGGCTGGGGCAGGGCGACTTCCAGCAGTCCACCGTCCGCAACGCCAGCGGCTACCTGAGCGTCTACGCGGTCAGCTCGCAGGCGCTGCTCGCGGTGGTCGGCGAGGACAGCATCAACGTGGCCCGGCTGCACCTGCACGCCCCGCCGGTGGCCGAACGGCTCGCCGGCCTGCTGGATCAGGTCACGCCCGCCGGTCACGGCGCCCGCTGAGCCGGCTGGGCGGAACGCGGCGTTCCGCCCAGCCGCCGGGTCCCCGTGTCCGTCCCGCTGGAACAGTGTCCGTCCCGCTGAAACAGGCCGACGGGGGCGCGGGCCGCGTCGACCGGGTCAGGTCGCCGACGACCGCTGACCGCCGCGCAGGCGGACGGCGAGCAGCGCCAGGGTGACACCGGCCAGCGCCGCCCCGGCCAGGAACGTGCCGCGCGTCGAGGTGGCCGCCTGGACCGACCCGAGCAGCAGCGGCGAGACGAACAGGCCGGCGAAGGTGGCGCTGGCCAGCATCGCGGTGGCCTGGCCGCGCCGGGCGGGCGGGGAGTGCTCGGCCACCAGGACGGTCAGCGCCGGCACGACCAGCCCCATGCCGATCCCGAACACGGCCGGCGCGACCAGCATGAGCGCCGGCGAACCGGTCAGCCCGAGGGTGACCAGCGCGACCGTGAAGACGGCGAGGGTGATCGCGAGCAGCCGCACCTGGCCCAGGCGGGCCCGGGCCCGGGCGTAGCCCAGGCCGACGACGCTCATGGCCAGCGACGGGGCGCCCGTGAACAGGGCCACGACAGCCGTCTCGGTGATGCCGACCTCGGCCAGCCGCAGCGGCAGGAACACCAGCACCCCGTACAGCAGCAGGCTGGTCACCACCTGGAGGCCGTAGATCCCGACGAGCGCGGGATGCCCACGGAGCAGGTTCCACAGCGAGCCCAGCCGGCCCGGTGGCGCGCCGGCGTCGACGGCGACGCGACGCCGCGGGAGCACCCGGAGCGTGACCAGGCCGAGCGGCACCCCGACCAGGTAGACGCCGAAGGGGGCGTGCCAGGAGAGCCCGCCCAGCACTCCGCCCAGCAGTGGGAACAGCACCCCGCCGAGGCTGATCGCGGTGGACCGCCAGCCCATCGCCCGGTCGCGGGCCGCCCCCTCGTACAGGTCGAGCAGCCCGAGCGTGGTCCCCGCGAAGACCAGCGCTGCGCCGACGCCGAAGAGCAGGCGGGTGGCGATCAGCAGGGGGTAGCTGTCGGTGACCAGACCCGCGCCGCCGGCGAGGCCGTACAGGATCAGCCCGAGGGCCAGGGGCGTGCGCACCCCCCACCGGTCGATGGCGCGGCCGACCAGCGGGCCGGCGAGGGCGAGGGAGAGTCCGTGCGCCGTGAGGACGAGCCCGGCGGCGGTGCCGGTGAGCCGCAGTTCACCGCGGATCAGCTCGACCACCGGGGTCAGCACCGCGCCCGCGAGCACGGTCAGCAGGGAGCCGGCGAGCAGGACGGCCGTCGCCGCCCGGCGACCGGCGACGGGGGCGGTGGCGGCGGGAGCCGCGGCGATGCCGGTCACGGGCGGGCCGCCCGGTCCGCCCCTCGCCGGCCGGGGTCGGCGGCCGGCGGCGGGGTCGGGTTCGCCGCCACCGGCCGGGCCGGGGCCTCCGCCGCCGGGCGGCGGGCGACGTGGTGCACCCACTCGGCCACCGCCCTGCCCCGTCGTCCGGGACGCGTCGACCCGACGACGATTCCGATCCGTATCGGCTCCATGACGCGAGTCTTCAACCTCGACCATGGTCGAGGTCAAGCCGCTAGCATGCCGGCATGGCGAGCCTCCCGCCCCAACACACCGAACTGACCGTCGGCCAGGTCGCGGCCCGCACCGGCGTCGCCGTCACGGCCCTGCACTTCTACGAGGCCAAGGGGCTGATCCACAGTCGACGCACCAGTGGCGGACAGCGCCGCTACCCCCGCGACGTGATCCGGCGGGTGTCCTTCATCCGGGTCGCCCAACGGGTCGGCATCCCGCTCCGGCTCGTCGCCGAGGCGCTGGCCGGCCTGCCGGACGGGCGTACCCCGACCCGGGAGGACTGGGCCGCGCTCTCCACCACCTGGCAGGCCGAACTCGACCAGCGCATCGCCCAGCTCCAGCACCTGCGCGACGACCTGACCGACTGCATCGGTTGCGGCTGCCTCTCCATCGACCGCTGCCTCCTGCGCAACACCGACGACCACCTCGGCGAGACCGGTCAGGGCCCGCGTCGCCTGCTCGGCCCCGTCCCGGCGACGCCACCCGCCCCGGAACCCGGCTGACCGCCGTACCCAAAATGGATCGTCGTCCCGCCGCCGGCCCCCGTACGCTGCGCCAATGCTGCTACGCATGTCGACCCTGCTGCTCCGGACCCTGCGCGAGGACCCGGCGGACGCGGAGGTGCCGAGCCACCGGCTCCTGCTGCGCGCCGGCTACATCCGTCGCGCCGCACCGGGCGGCTACACCTGGCTGCCGCTGGGCAAGCTGGTGCTGGACCGGGTCACCGAGGTGGTCCGGCAGGAGATGACGGCGATCGGCGACCAGGAGGTGCACTTCCCGGCACTGCTGCCGGCCGAGCCGTACCGGACCAGCGGCCGGTGGACGGAGTACGGCGACGACATCTTCACCCTCGCCGACCGGCGCGGCGCGGAGCACCTGCTGGCGCCCACCCACGAGGAACTGGCCGCGCTGCTGGTCAAGGACCTGTTCAGCTCGTACCGGGACTTTCCGGTGACGCTCTTTCAGATCCAGACGAAGTTCCGGGACGAGGCCCGGCCGCGCGCCGGAGTGCTGCGCGGGCGCGAGTTCCTGATGAAGGACGCCTACTCGTTCGACCTCGACGAGGCGGGCCTCGCGGCGGCGTACGAGCGGCACCGCGGCGCGTACCGGCGGATCTTCGACCGGCTCGGGCTGGAACACACGATCGTGCGCGCCACCTCCGGGGCGATGGGCGGTTCGGCGTCGGAGGAGTTCCTGGCGGCCACGCCCGTCGGCGAGGACACCTTCGTCGGCTGCACCGCCTGCGACTACGCGGCCAACACCGAGGCGGTGACCACGCCCGCCCCGGCGGCCGGCGACCCGGACGCCCAGCCGCCGGCCGAGGTGCACGACACCCCCGAGACCCCGACCATCGCCAGCCTGGTCGAGCTCGCCAACGCCCGACGCCTGGGCGGCCGGAACGACTGGACCGCCGCCGACACCCTGAAGAACGTGGTGCTCGCCCTACGCCGTCCCGGCGTGCAGGAGGCCGAGCTGCTGGTGGTCGGGCTGCCCGGCGACCGCGAGGTCGACCTGAAGCGACTCGGCGCGGCGGTCGCCCCGGCCACGGTGGACGTCTTCGACGGCTGGGACGCCCACCCCGAGCTGGTCCGTGGCTACCTCGGCCCGCAGGTCCTGGCGAAGCTGGGCATCCGCTACCTGGCCGATCCCCGGGTCGTGCCGGGCAGCGCGTGGCTGACCGGCGCGAACGAGCCGGGCCGGCACGCGACGGGGGTGGTCTGCGGCCGGGACTTCATGCCGGACGGCACGGTCGAGGCCGCCGAGGTGCGCCCCGGCGACCCGTGCCCGGCCTGCGGCACCGGCGAGCTGACCATGCGGCGCGGCATCGAGATCGGGCACATCTTCCAGCTCGGGCGCCGCTACACCGACGCCTTCGCCGTCGACGTGCTCGGTCCCGCCGGCAAGCCCGTCCGGCCGACCATGGGCTGCTACGGGATCGGGGTGTCCCGTGCGGTCGCGGCGATCGCCGAACAGCACCACGACGAGCGGGGACTGGTCTGGCCGGCGGCGGTCGCGCCGTGCGACGTACACCTGGTGGCTGCCGGGAAGGGGCCGCAGCTCGACGCGGCGCTGGAGCTCGGTGGGCGGCTCGCCGCCGCCGGCCTGCGGGTGCTCGTCGACGACCGGACGCACGTCTCCGCCGGGGTGAAGTTCACCGACGCCGAGCTGATCGGCATCCCGCGCGCCGTCGTGGTCGGCCGGCGTCTCGCCGAGGGGTACGTGGAACTGCGCGACCGGGCGTCCGGCGAGCGCGTCGAACTACCGGTGGACGGGGTGGCGGACCGGCTCGTCGACCAGGTACACCGGGAGCGCGGGGCCTTGGTGTAGCGAACGTGTCACGGGGTACCGCAGTCTGATCGACTGAATGCGTTCTGGAGGCTCTCATGACCGGTTACCGGGTCAGCGACGTGATGACGAAGCAGGTCATCTACCTGCCCGCCGAGACCAACCTGGACGAGGCGGCCAGGGTGATGAAGGAGGCGGACATCGGCGACGTGGTGGTCACCGACGGCGCCACCCTCGCCGGCATGCTCACCGACCGCGACATCGTCGTCCGGGCGGTGGCCGAGCGCAGCGACCCGGCCACCACCACGATCGGCTCCATCATCACCCGCGAGGTGGTGATGATCGAGCAGCACTCGACCGCGGCGGAGGCGGCCGCCCTGATGCGGGAGCGGGGCATCCGGCGGGTGCTGGTCTGCGACAGCGAGCGCAAGCTGGTCGGCATCGTCTCCCTCGGTGACCTCGCGATGCAGCTCGATCCCCACTCGGCGCTGAGCGACATCAGCGAGCAGGCACCGACCGTCTGAGGTGCGAGGAAGGGCCCCTACCACCGCCCGCGGGGTAGGAAGGGTCCCTTCCTTCGGCGGTAGCCTCGGGGGCATGTCATCCATGCCGGCCAGGCTTTCCGAGATCGTCGACGAGTTCGCCGCCGCGCCCCGCGACGTGGTGCTGGAGATGCTGCTGGAGTACGCCGACGTCATCCCGCCGCTGCCCGCCGGCGCCGCCGACCGGGAGGGCATGGAGCAGGTGCCGGAGTGCCAGACGGCGTTCTTCCTGCGCGCCCGGGTGACCCCGGAGAAGACGGTGGAGACGCTGTTCGACTGCCCGCCGGAGGCGCCCACCACGCGCGCGTTCGCCGGCATCCTCGCCGAGGGGCTGGCCGGGGCGAGCGCGGACGAGGTGCTCGCCGTGCCCGACGACCTCTACCAGCGGATGGGACTGGCCCAGGCGATCAGCCCGCTGCGGGTGCGCGGCGGCACCGCCATCCTGGCCCGGCTCAAGCGGCAGGTCCGGGAACAGACCAGCTAGTGCGGTGTCCACGAACCTTTGCCGGGTTCGGCGGTGGTGAAATTGTCGTACCGGTGGTGTTGGCTTCGGTTTGTGCCTCGTCGTCGGGATCCTGCTGCGCCTGCGGTGGTGTATCGCACCGCTCGTGTCGCGCTGCGGGTAACGCCCGCGCAGCGGCGGCGGTGTTTCGGGCTGCTGCGTTCGGCCGGTGATGTGTGGGCGTGCGTGCTGGAGGTCAACGCGTGGCGCCGCCGCCAGGACGCGCCGCTGACGGGCTACCAGGAGTTGTGTCGCGAGTTGGCGTCTTCCGGGTCGGGCACCTTCGCCGAGCTGGACTCGACCGGCGCGCGGTCGGTGTTGCGGCGGTTTTCCGATGCGTGGTTTGCGGCGGCGAAACGCCGCAAGGCCGGTGACCTGTCAGCGCGTTCTCCCAGGCGCAGGCGGGGATTGGTGCCGGTGCGCTGGTATCACGGCACGTTTACCCTCGACGGCCACCGCGTGCGTATCCCGACGGCGAGGGGCACCCCGGCGTTGTGGGTGCGCCTGGCCCGTCAGGTGCCGTATCCGGTCGAGCAGGTCCGCTCGATCACGCTGCTGTGCGAGGGCGGCCGTCTGTTCCTCGACGTCACCGCCGAGGTTACGATCGCGGTGTACCCGTCGGGTGAGGGTCCGGATCCCGGCCGGGTGGCGGGCGTGGACGTGGGGATCATCCACCCGTACGCCGTCGCCGGCTGTGGCGGGGAGGCGTTGTTGGTGTCGGGGCGGGCGATCCGCGCCGAGCACCGCATGCACCTGGCCGACACCAAAGCCCGCCATCGTGCCGTGGCCCGCCGGGCACCGAAGCCGGGTCAGCGGGGGTCGCGGCGGTGGCGCCAGTATCGTGCCCGGGCCCGCAGGGTAGAGGGTCGGCATCGGCGGCGGGTTCGGCAGGCCCAACACGAGGCCGCCCGCACTGTCGTCGGCTGGGCCGTAGATCAGCGGGTCGGGGTGTTGCACGTCGGCGACCCCCGCGGCGTCCTCAACCTGCCGGCTGGCCAGCAGCACAACCTGCGGCTACGACAGTGGCAGATCGGCCGACTCCTGCAGATCCTCACCGACAAGGCTGCCCTCGCCGGCATCACCGTTCATCTCGTCGACGAACGCGGCACGTCGTCGACCTGCCCCAGTTGCCGCAAACGCGTACCGAAGCCACGCGGGCGGACCCTGACCTGCCCGCACTGCCAGTTTTCAGGCCACCGCGATGTCGTCGCGGCGGCCAGCATCGCCACCCGCACCCCGGGCGGCGGACCCACCACCCCCACAGCGGTCACGCTGCCCGGGGTGGTCACGCACCGTCGAGCCGGCCGGCACCTCCCCGGAGCCGCCCAGTCCCGGCGTGACCCCCGCCGCCCACCCGGCGGCGCGGAGGTCAAGATGGCCCGCGGTGGCCCGCCCCACCACCCGGTGGGGAGTCGCTCGCCCGCACGGCGAGGATCCACAACAGTCCACCGAAAACCCGGTGAACGTTAGTGGACACCGCACTAGACGGAGGGTTGTCACCCGACATGGAGATCGAGATCTACGCCGACGTCGTGTGCCCGTGGTGCTACATCGGCAAACGTCGGCTGGAGCAGGCCCTGGAGGCGTACGACGGCGAGGTGACCGTCCGCTACCGGCCGTTCCAGCTCGACCCGTCGCCGGTGCCGGAGCCGCGTCCGCTGGTCGACGCGATGGCCGCGAAGTTCGGCGGGCCGGACCGCGTCCGGCAGATGTTCGGTCAGGTGACGGAGGTGGCGGCCCAGGTCGGCCTGAAGCTCGACTTCGACCGCGCGGTCGCGGCCAACACCTTCGACGCGCACCGCCTGGTCGCCTGGGCCACCGACCGGGGACGCGCCGCCGAGACGGTCGACGCGCTCTACCGCGCCCACTTCACCGACGGCGTCGACGTCGGCTCCCGTGACGCGCTCGCCGCGCTCGCCGCCGAGGTGGGCCTGGACGGGGCCGAGGCGCGCCGCTTCCTCGACTCCGGTGAGCGGGTGGCGGAACTCTCCGACGAGCTGGCCACCGCCCGGCAGATCGGGGTGACCAGCGTGCCCACCTTCGTGCTGGCCGGCAGGTACGCGGTCACCGGCGCCCAGGAGCCGGAGACGCTGCTCGCCGCCCTGGCCGAGGTGGACCGCCGCGAGGCCGAAGCCGACTGAGCCGTCCATGGCGACGGCGTGGGGCCGGAGCCGACTGAGCCGCCCACGGCGACAGTGGGGCCGAAGCCGGTGAGGGACATCGACGCCTGCGATGTTTCACGTGCAACGATATCGACGTCCGTCACCGGTCACGCCGGCCTGGCCAGCCCCTCCACCACGCGCGCGCCGGGCAGCGCGCCGAGCGCCGGCCCGGGCAGCGCGATCTTGCTGTGCCGTACGCCCGACCCGATGATCACGTGCGGGGCGGCGATCACCCGCGCGTCGACCAGGATCGGCCACTGCTCCGGCAGGCCGATCGGGGTGATGCCGCCGTACTCCATGCCGGTCAGCTCCACCGCCTCGGCCATCGGCGCGAAACTCGCCTTCCGCACGTCGAGCGCGCGGCGGGCCACCCCGTTGACGTCGACGCGGGTGGTGGCGAGCACGATGCAGGCCGCGTAGCGCACGACCCCCTCGCGCTTGCCGGCCACCACCACGCAGTTGGCCGACTCGTCCAGCCCCACCTCGTACGCGGCACAGAAGGCGGCGGTGTCGGCCAGCTCGGCGTCGATCGGCGCCACCAGTACGTCGTCGACGTCCACCGGCGCCTCGGCGGGCCACTGCCCGACGGCGGCGGCGACCGGCGGAGCGAGCAGGTCGAGCCGGCTGCGGGCGGGTTCGGTCTTCAGCGTCCCCATCACGCCTGCGATCCTCGCACCTGCCCGGGCCCGGCGTCCCACCACACCACCAGCGAGCGGAACCGTCGCCGGCAGGGGTCACCCCTATCGATCCGGAGACGGGTCCCGACGGCGTGTGGGAGCGGGTGATGCCGGGTACCGGCGATCGGCATGAGTGAACTTCCGCTGCACATCCTGACCGACGCAGGCTTCACCACCGACGAGGCGAACTCCATCGTCGACCACCTCCTCAAGGGTGTCGACACCCACGACGGGAGAGGCGAGACCGACCGGATCGACGTCGAGGCGCTCCCGGAGGAGAAGAAGGCGGCCGTCGACAAGTTCAACCTGGCCGTGGCCGCCGATTTCTAGTCACCCGGAGCACCGGCCCCGTCCCGGACCGCCGGGACGGGGCGGCCGGGACGGGAAGACCGGGCCCGCCCAGCACGGAAGACCCGGGCCGGCCGGCTGGGACGTCCCCGGGACGGGGCCGGTCAGTTGCCGGTGAGGAAGCCGTTCTCGCGGAGCAGCGCGCGGTCCCGGACGGATGCCAGTTCCTCCGCCCGCTCGGCCTGGACCCGGCGCACCTCCATCTCCTCCAGGGCGTGGCGGATGGCGAGCCGGATCACGCCGTAGAGGAAGACGAAACCGGCGACGTACAGGATGACGGTGGCGACCATGGCGAACATGGCGTCACGGTAGGCCGGACGTGAACGCGCAGGCCGTTCATCTTGCGCCCGTTCCCCCGTACGTGTCGGCGAGGTGGTCGGCCCAGGTCCGGACGCCCTTCGGGGTCGCCTCGGTGACCAGGCCGCCCGAGCGCAGGGCGCGGCCGATCCCACCGGGTATCCGGACCGGGAGCAGCGGGCGGCGGGACCGCCGGGCGGCCGTCCACGCGCGGGCCGCGTCGTCGAAGCGGAGCACCTCCGGGCCGCCGTACTCCTCGATGCCGTGCAGCGGGCCGGCGGTGAGCCGCCGGACGAGGCGGTCCGCGACCTCGCCGGGATCCACCGGCTGGGCGAGTACGGCCGGGTCGCCGATCACCGGACCGAGGCGGCTCGCCCCGCGCAGCATCCCGTCGAGGAACTCCGGGAACTGGGTCGCCCGCAGCACCGTCCACGGCACCGCGCCGGCCGCCACTACCTGCTCGGCGGCGAGCTTGTGCCGGTAGTAGGGAATCGGCACCCGGTCCACCCCGACGATCGAGACGTAGACCAGGTGCCGTACGCCCGACTGCCCGGCGGCGACGACCAGTCGGCGGGTGCCGAGCACGTCGACCCGGTGGGTCTGCCGCCCCCGGTTCGGTGCCGAGGCCAGGTGCAGTACGGCGTCCACGCCGGCCACCGCCTCGACCACCCCCTCCCCGGTGGCCAGGTCGGCGACCACCCACGAGCCGGTACGCGCCCGCCGGCTCGTCGCCCGCACGTCCCACCCCTCGGCGCGCAGCCGGGGCAGCACCACCCGCCCGAGCCGACCGCCCGCCCCGGTGACCAGCACCCGCATGGTTCCCTCCCTCTCCGGCCGTCGCGCGTCCGCCGCCCGACAGTGGTGGTGACGGCGCCGGGCCCCCGCGTGTGACCGGCTGTTCAAGGCTCACCGCACCAGCCTGGCTCACGCGAGCAGCTCGACTCACCGCAGCAGCTCGGCCGCCGTCAGGACCACGAAGAACCCGATCGCCGCCGCCCGTGCCGGAGTCGGGCACCCGGCGGGCGGTCAGCCGGCGCGGATCCCGGACGCGCCGGGCACCACCCGGCCGGCTAGCACGACACCCAGCAGGGCCAGCCCGGAGGCCACCGCGAGCGTGCCGGCGTAGCTGGCCGGTCCCGGGGCCGCACCGGCCGCGAGCACCGCGCCGGTGAGCGCCAGCACGGTCGCCGCGAAGAGCGAGTCGCCCAGTTGCAGCGAGGAGCTGTTGCGGCCCTGCTCGCCGGGGGCGGACAGCTCCAGCGTGAGCACCGACAACGAGGGATAGAGCAGCCCCATGCCGAGACCCGCGCCGGCCCAGCCCAGCACGCCGACCCAGACCGGCACCGCCGGCGCGACGGCGAGCGTGACCACGGCCGTACCGGCGGCGATGCAGGTCAGCCCCGCCCTCGGCAGGGTGGCCCGAGAGCGCGGCGGCGGCATCCGCCCCTGCAACCAGGAACCCGCCGACCAGGCGAGCGCGCCCGTGGTCAGGACCAGGCCGGCGGCGGTCGGCGACAGCCCGCGCTCCCGCGAAAGCATAAGCGGGATCACCACCTCCGCGCCCACGAACGCGGCCGAGGCGAGACCGCGCAGCCCGATCACCGTGGGCAGGCCCCGGCCGGCGCGCAGGAACCCGGCCGGCAGCAGCCGGGGCGCGCAGACCAGCAGCCCCATCAGCGCCAGGGCCACCAGCGCGACGGCGGCAGCGCCGCGCTGCTGCCCCCCGATGTGCAACAGTGCGGCGCTCACCCCCGCCCCGCAGGCCCAGCCGATCCGGGCCGCCGCGCCGGACGGCAACCCGGTCACCGGGGGCGCGCCGATCGCCCGCAGGCCGGGGTGGATCAGCAGCACCGCCGGCACCGCCACCACCGGCACCGCCAGGAAGACCCAGCGCCACCCGAGGTGTTCCACGATCAGGCCGGCCAGCGCCGGCCCGACCAGCGACGGTACGACCCACGCGGCGGCGAACGCCGCGAAGATCCGCCGGTGCAGCGCCTCCGGGTACGCCTGCCCGACGATCACGTAGAGCGCCACCGAGAGCAGGCCGGAGCCGAGGCCCTGCACGATCCGGCCGGCGACCAGGACGCCCATGGTGGTGGCGCCACCGGCGAGCACCAGTCCCAGCACGAACCAGCCGAGCCCGTGCCACATCGGCGCCCGGGGGCCCCGCGAGTCGCACCAGATGCCGGAGGCGACCATGGCGAGCACGCCGGCGGCGAACGGACCTCCGAAGGCGATCCCGTAGAGGGCCAGCCCGTCGAGGCTGCGGGCGACGGTCGGCATGGCGGTGCCCACCGCCAGCGCCTCGAAGGCGAGCAGCGAGATCAGCGCGACGCTGCCCACCGTCATCGCGCGCAGCCGGGGCGCGAAGAGCCCGGCCTCGTCGGCGACCGGGGCGGCGTGCGTCGCCGTTCCGGTCACCTCCGGCCCGCCGCGCCCGGCAGCCACAGCGGTCGGTGGCCGAGGCGGGCCCGTGGGTCCGACGGACCCGTCTCGCGGCGGAACAGTGCGATCAGCATGCGACCAGCCTCGGACCTCAACCCGGCTTGAGGTCAAGGGTGACCCCACTCTTTCCGGCCCATCCGGGGAACTTCCGCTGCTCCGAGCGCATAACGGACGATCAGCCGGGAAGCCAGGCCGCCGGAGCTTCGGGCGTGGGAGGCGAGATGGCGTACGGCGGGAGCAGCGGCAGCGAGGGGCCTGACCGGCGCCTGTCCGGTCGTACGCCTCGATGATCTCACTGGTCCGCACCGCCGGCCGGCTCCTTCCGCCGGTGACGGTGCCGCCGGTCGTCGGCGAGGCGTCCCGGAACGTCGGTGCCGTCGCGGCCCGGCTGGTGCGGGCGGCCGGGCTGGGCCGGCGTCGGGTCTGGTCCCGCCCCGGGCGGCACCACATCGAGGTGCTCGGGGTCTGTCAGGACGGCGGCGACGTCCTCGCGCGTCAGGTCGAGGCGGCGCTGGAGCGAATGCCCGGCGTGGAGTGGGCGCGGGTCAACGCCCCGTCCGGCCGGGTGGTCGTCGCCGTCGGTACGCCGGAGCCCGCCCTGCGGGACCTCATCGCGACCGTCGCCCGCACCGAACACACCTGTCCGCACGAGCCGGACCCGGAGATCCCACCGCCGCACCCGCCCGAGGAGGGGCCGCGCACGCCGCGCACCCTCGGCGCGCTGGCCTCCGACGCCCTGGGCCTGACCCTCTCCGCCGCCACCCGGATCCTGCCGTTCACGCCGGTGCCCGGGGAGGTCGCCGGGCTGCTCGGCGCGATCGACCTGCACCCGAGGCTGCACGCGCTGGCGGACCGGGGGCTGCGCGCCGACCCCCGGGCCGAACTGCTGTTCCCGCTCGCCGAGGCGGTGGTGCAGGGCCTCACGGGTAGCTGGACCGGGCTCGTTCTCGACGGCGCGCACCGGGTCGTGCAGTGGGGCGAGGCCCGCGCCCAGCTCCGCGCGTGGGCACAGGCCGAGCCTCGGCTGACCGGGCATCCGGAGCGGGCCGCCGCCTCCGTGCCGAAGAGCGAGCGCCCCCGGCCGAAGCCGGACGGCCCCGTCGAGAGGTACGTGTCCCGGACGCTCGACGCGGGCGCCGTGGCGGCTGCCGCCGCGATTCCGGTCGTGGGTCCGAAGCGGGCCGCCGCGCTGGGCCTCTCCACGCTGCCCAAGGCTCCTGGCAGTGGACGCGAGGGTTATGCCGCGCAGCTCGGCCTGATCCTCGCCCGGCGCGGGGTGATCGCGATGGACCGCAGCGTGCTGCGCGAACTCGACCGGATCGACACCCTGGTGCTGGACGCCGCCGTGCTCGGCTCCGACCGGGGCGTGCTGGCGGACCTGGCGCCACTGGCCGGTGCGGACACCGGACGGGTGGCGGCGCGCGCGTTCGCCCTCTTCGATCCCGCCGCGCCCCGGGAGCTGCGGCACGCCGACGGCTGGCGGCTCGGGCCGCTGGACGCGCTGGACGTCGAGGACCCGGGCGACACCGCGGACAGCCGGCGGCTGCGCGACGCGGGCGTCCCCATGCTCGGCCTGGCCGACGGCGACACCCTCGTCGCCGTACTGCGGGTCGAGCCGGAGCCGGCGCCGGGCGTCGAGGCCCTGCCGGTCGCCGCCCGCCGGGCCGGCCTGCGGCTGGTCGTGGCCGGCGACGACGAGCGGCGGTACGACTTCGCCGACGCCCACCTGCCCGGCCGAGACCGGCTGGCCGAGTCCGTACGGGAGCTGCAACGCGACGGGGCCGTGGTGATGGTGATCTCCGGCGACCGGGCCGCGCTCGGCGCCGCCGACTGCGGGCTGGGGATCTCCGCCCCCGAGGACCTGCCGCCCTGGGGCGCGCACCTGCTGGTCGGCGCCGACCTGCGGGTGGCGGCGCTGGTGGTCGAGGCGGCCGGGGTGGCCCACCGGATGACCCGGCAGAACATCGGCCTGGCCATGGCCGGCACCGGCCTCGGCGCGCTGGCGGCGCTCACCGCCTCGCGCGCACACCTGCCCGGCCGCGCCGTCGCCGCCGTGAACGGGGCGGCGGCGCTGGCCTTCGCCCACGGCGTCCTGCGGGCGCACCGGCTGCCCGGCCCGGCGGACTCCCCGGCGCCGGCCATCACCGCGTGGCACCTGATGCCGTCCTCCACCGTGCTCGACCAGCTCGACACCGGCCCGGACGGGCTCGCCACCGACGAGGCCGAGCGCCGCCGGGGCGACCGGGACGCCCGGCCCTCGGGGCCGACGGGGCTGCTGCGCGCCTTCGTCGACGAGCTGGCCAACCCGCTCACCCCGGTGCTGGCCGCCGGGGCGGTGCTCTCGGCCACCTTCGGCTCGCCCGTCGACGCCGCCCTGGTCGGCGGCGTGGTCGGCGGGTCGGCGCTGCTCGGGGCGGTGCACCAGCACAACACCGAGCGGTCGCTGGCCGAACTGCTGTCCCGCTCGGCGGTGACCGCCCGGGTACGCCGCGACGGCGCGGAGCGGATCCTGCCGGCCGAGGACCTGGTGCCGGGGGACGTCGTCCTCCTCGAATCGGGGGACGCCGTCCCGGCCGACTGCCGGATGCTGGAGTCGGCCGGGCTGGAGATGGACGAGTCCTCGCTCACCGGCGAGTCGCTGCCGGTCGGCAAGACCGACCAGCCGGTGGTCGCCGCCGCCGTCGCCGACCGGCGATCGATGCTCTACGAGGGCACCAGCGTCGCCGCCGGCCACGGGACGGCGGTGGTGGTCGCGACGGGCGCGGGCACCGAGGCGGGGCGGAGCCTGGCGATGGCCCGGCAGGCCCCGCCCTCGAGCGGCGTGGAGGCACGGCTGGGCCGGCTGACCCGGGCGGCGATCCCGCTGGCCGCCGGCTCGGCGGTGGCGGTGGCCGGCGCGGGCCTGCTGCGGGGCGTACCCCTGGCCCAGACCGCCGCGACCGCCGCGAACCTGGCCGTCGCGTCCGTGCCGGAGGGGCTGCCTTTCCTGGTCAGCGCCGCACAGCTCGCCGCCGCACGGCGGCTGGCGGAGCACGGCGCGCTGGTCCGCAACCCGCGCACCATCGAGACGCTCGGGCGGGTCGACGTGCTCTGCTTCGACAAGACCGGCACCCTCACGGAGGGGCAGCTGATGCTCGCCGGGGTCGGCGACGACGGCCGGTACGCACCGGTCGACCGCCTCGACGACGGCCTGCGGCGCACCCTCTCGGCCGCGCTGCGCGCCACCCCGGGCGCCGACGACCCCCACGACCTGGCCCAGCAGACCGACCGGGCGGTCCGGTCCGGCGCGCAGGCCGCCGGGGTGAGCGAGCAGACCGGCGCCCAGGGATGGGAGGCGGTGGGCGGGCTGCCGTTCGAGCCGTCCCGTGGCTACCACGCCACCGTCGGCCGGGCCGGCGACCGGCTGCTGCTCAGCGTGAAGGGGGCGCCGGAGTCGGTGCTGCCCCGGTGCTCGAGCTGGCGTACGCCGGGGGGCCGCGACGAGCCCCTCGACGACGAGGGTCGCGGCGGGCTGCACGGCATCCTCGCCGACCGGGCGGGGGCGGGACACCGCATCCTCGCCGTGGCCGAGTGCCGGGTCTCCTCGCCCGGAGTCACCGACGAGCAGGTGCGCGACCTGACCTTCGTCGGCTTCCTGGCCCTCGCCGACGGGGTACGCGAGAGCGCCGCCCCCGCCGTACGCCGGATCCGCCAGGCCGGCGTGCACACCATCATGATCACCGGTGACCATCCGGCGACCGCCGAGGCGATCGCGGCCACCATCAGCGACCACGAGGACCAGCGGGTGGTCACCGCGACGGAACTCGACCAGCTCGACGACGAGGCCCTCGCCGCGCGGCTCGCCGCCACGGACGTGGTGGCCCGGTGCACCCCGGCGCACAAGGTCCGGATCATCCAGGCGTTGCAGAGGTGCGGACGTACGGTGGCGATGACCGGCGACGGCGCCAACGACGCCGCGGCGATCCGGCTGGCCGACGTGGGCATCGCCCTCGGTCAGCGGGGCACCCCGGCGGCCCGGGCGGCGGCCGACCTGGTGGTCACCGACGACCGGCTGGAGACCATCATCGCCACCCTGGTCGAGGGCCGGGCAATGTGGTCCTCGGTACGCCACGCGCTCAGCATCCTGGTCGGCGGGAACCTCGGCGAGATCGCGTTCAGCGTGCTGACCGCCGCCGCGACCGGCCGCTCGGCGCTCACCGGCCGGCAACTGCTCCTGGTCAACCTGCTCACCGACCTGGCACCGGCGTTGGCGATCGCGATCCGGCCACCCGACGCGGACCACGCCGACGGCCTGCTCCGGGAGGGCCCGGACACCTCGCTGGGCGAGACGATGACCCGGGAGATCGGGCTGCGCGCCGCCGCCACCACGCTGGGCGCCACCGCCGGCTGGACGTTGGCCCGCTACACCGGGCGACGCAGGCGGGCGGGCACCGTCGCGCTGGTCTCGCTGGTCGGCACCCAGCTCGGACAGACGGTGCTGGCCGGCGGCACCAGCCCGGCCGTACTGGCCTCCACCGCCGCGTCGCTCGGGGCGCTGGTGGTGGTCGTCCAGACGCCGGGGGTCAGCCACTTCTTCGGCTGCACACCGCTCGGCCCGGTCGGCTGGACCATCGCGACGGGCTCCGCGCTCGGCGCCACCTTCGCGAACGGCGCGCTCACCCGCCTCGTGGAGCGCCTGCCCGGCTCCGGGTCCGGCGCGGACGACGAACGGGCGTGACCGGGCCCGGCGTCCGCAGTCGACCAGCACGCCGTGACGCCGGCCGGAATGGGCCCGCCGATCACGGGTAGGGCTACCGGTGGAGGTGCACATGTCGACGACGCAGCCCGAGGTCACGTTCATCGGCACCGCCACCACGGTGCTGCGGATCGGCGGGTTCACTTTGCTCACCGACCCGAACTTCCTGCACCGGGGCCAACGCGCGTACCTGGGCAAGGGGCTCTGGTCGCGGCGGCGCACCGACCCCGCGCTACGGATCGCCCAACTGCCGTCGCTGGACGCGGTCGTCCTCTCCCACCTGCACGGCGACCACTTCGACCGCGTGGCCCGCCGGGAACTCGACCGGGAGTTGCCCATCGTCACCACTCCCGCCGCCGAGCGGAAGCTGTGCCGCTGGGGCTTCCGGGCCGCCGAGGGGCTGCCCACCTGGAGCTCCCGGGAGCTGCGCCGCGACGGCGAGACGCTGCGGCTGACCTCGATGCCGGGAAGGCACGGGCCGGGCGCGCTGGACCTGCTGATGCCCGACGTGATGGGCACGATGATCGACCTGGAACGCGACGGCAGCCGCCGGTTCCGCCTCTACGTCACCGGCGACACGCTCAACCGGCCGATGCTGGCCGAGATCCCCGAGCGGTACCCGGACATCGACGCCATGCTGATCCACCTCGGCGGCACCCGGGTCGCCGGCATCCTGCTCACCATGGACGCGCGGCAGGGCGCCGACCTGGTCGAGCTGGTGCGGCCGAAGCTCACCGTGCCGATCCACTACGACGACTATCCGGTGTTCCGTTCACCGCTGGGCCACTTCGTGGCGGAGGCCCGGCGGCGCGGCCTCGCCGGAACCGTCCGCACCATCGCCCGCGGCGAGACCGTCCCGCTGACCCCGCCGGACTGAGCCGCCGGCCCACCCGATTCCGCCGGGGCTGCCTCCCGCGCAGCCGGCCGCCGGTGCCCCGCGTACGCCGATCGCCGCCTCCCGGCCGGGGCCGGAGGGCGGCGGTCGGTCGTGACGTGCGGTCAGGCGCGCTCGGAGATGGCCTCGATGAGGTCGCCCACCGGGCGCTCGGGCAGGGAGCGGGCCACGTCGGCGACGGCCACGATGCCGACGAGCTCGTGCCCGTCGATCACCGGTAGCCGGCGTACCTTGTGCTGGCTCATGGTCCGCAGGATCTCCGCCGCGTCGTCGTCGGCGCCGATCGTCACCGCCTCGCCCTGGGCGAGTTCACCGGCGGTGACGCTGCCCGGGTCGCGGCCCTCGGCGAGGACCTTCACCACGATGTCGCGGTCGGTCAGCATTCCCTTGAGCCGGTTGTCGTCCCCGCAGATCGGCAGCGAGCCGACGCCCAGCTGGGCCATCTGCTTGGCGGCCGTCTTGAGGTCGTCCTGCTCACGGATGCAGGTCACGTCGTTCGTCATGATCTCGCGTGCGGTCGGCATTGGCTGACACCTCACTTCCAGGGGGGTAGTTGCTGTTTCTCCTACCCCAGTCCTCCCGGCCCATGCACCCGGAAGGAACCGCCGGCACCGACAGTTGACGTTGGACGGCGTCCTGCGCCCGCCGGGAGGCGGCGCCGCCCGACCCGGTTGCCCGCGCCCGCGTCAGGCCGTCGGGTGCCAGGTGGCGGCGGCGCGGCGCAGCCGGTCGTTGATCGCCCGGCCGACGCCCACCTCGGGGACCGGCTCGACCAGGATCTCGCCGACCCCGGCGGCGTCCAACTCGTGCAGCGCGTCGAACAGCCGCGCGGCGGCCTCCGTCAGGTCACCGGCGGCGGAGAGCACCTCCACGGCACCCCCGGCCCCCGCCGCCGGGCCCGGCCCGGCCCGTCCGCCGCGCCGCCCCCGGTGGGCCGCGGGGGGCCCGCCGCGGGCGCCCAACCGCAGCGGCGTACGCGGGGCGTAGTGCGCCGCCAGCGTGCCGGGCGCGACGGGCTGCCCGGAGCTGCCCGGGCGTACGGTCACCGGGCCGGCCGCCTCCTCCAGCGCCTCGACGGGCAGCGCGCCGAGACGCAGCACGACCGGCCGCCCGCCCCGGGCGTCCACGATGGTCGACTCGATGCCGCACCGCGCCGGCCCACCGTCCAGCACCACGTCCACGGCGGCGCCCAGCCCCCGCACCACGTGCTCGGCCCGCGTCGGGCTGAGCTGGCCGAACCGGTTCGCGCTCGGCGCCGCCACCGGCACCCCGGCCTCGGCGATGAGCGCCCGCGCGTACGCGTTGTCCGGCACGCGGACCGCCATCGTCGCCAGCCCGGAGGTGACGATCGGCGGAATCGCCGCCGGCCGGTCCACGATCAGCGTGAGCGGTCCGGGCCAGAAGCGCTCGGCCAACGCCGTCACCGCCGCCGGCACCGGCCCGACCAGCTTCTCCAGCTCGGCCGCGTCCGCCAGGTGCGTGATCAGCGGGTCGAAGCTGGGTCGCGCCTTCGCCTCGAAGATCCGGGCCGCCGCCCGGGCGTCCAGCGCGTTCGCGCCGAGCCCGTAGACGGTCTCGGTGGGAAAGGCCACCAGCCCGCCGGTACGCAGGACGGAGGCCGCCTCGGCGATGCCGCTGTCGGCCGGGAGCACGCGTGGGGATCCGGTGGTCACGCCTCCGACGCTAACCTGCCGGGGCGGGCGGCTCGTGGGCGGCCGTGCGGAACCGTCGGGCGGTGCCCCATGCCCCACGCCGGTCGTGCCCGGTCGTGGCCGGACCAGGAAGGATCGTGGCGTGTCCAGCGACCATCTGATGCGCATCCACAGCCCCGAGTTCCAGGCCATGGCCGAGCGGGTCCTGCGGGTCACCGAGCTCACCTCCCGCCTGAACGTCCTGCCCTTCGAGGACGAGGCGGGCAAGGCGAAGCTGTTCGAACAGATCCTCGGCAGGCCGCTGCCGAAGAGGGTCACGATCTATCCACCCTTCTACACCGACCACGGCCTCCGCCTGGACCTCGCGGAGCGCGTGTTCATCAACCAGAACTGCACGTTCCTGGACTACGCGGGCATCCGGCTCGGTGCGGGAGTGATGGTCGGACCGAAGGCCACCTTCATCACCGTCGGCCACCCGGTCGATCCGGAGGAGCGACGGGGCTGGCTCAGCGGAGGACCCATCGACGTGGCGGAGAACGTGTGGATCGGCGCCGGTGCCACGATCCTCCCCGGCGTCAGCATCGGCCGTGACGCCGTCGTCGCCGCCGGCGCGGTCGTGGCCGAGGACGTTCCGCCGGCCAGCCTGGTGACGGGCGGCAAGGCGACGGTGTGTCGACAGTGGTGACGCGTTCCCGTCCTGGTGCGCGAGGATGACGGGCATGCTTCGTACCCCTCGGGCTCTCCTGCTGGACTTCGGCGGCGTCCTGGCCGACGCGCCTCCCCAACCGCCGGCCCCGCCGGGTCTGGTGCGGCGCCTCGCCGAACTCGTCGACGGCGCGGTGCCGGACGAGCAGATCGCCCGTGACCTGGGGGAGGGCGCGCGGGCCTACGCCCTGTGGCGCGACGACGTGGGCAGGACGGACCACCCGGTCGAGCTGCCGCACGCCCAGGTGTGGGCCGACTTCGTAACCCGGTCCTGGCCGCGGGAGGCCCGCGCCGCCGTCGAGCGGGAGGCGACCCCGCTGGCGTACGCCTGGACCTGGCGCCGGGAGTGGGCGGTGCGTCCCGGCATCGGCGAGGCCCTGCGGCACGCCGCCGACGCCGGCCTGCCGATGGCGGTCGTCAGCAACACGCTCTGCGGCGCCGCCCACCGGGACTTCCTGGCCGCCGCGGGGCTCTCCGGGCTGTTCGGGGCCGAGTTCTACAGCGACGAGGCCGGGCCCCGGAAGCCGAACCCGGAACTGGCGCTGCTGGCGGCACGCGCCGTCGCGGTGCCGATCGGCGACTGCTGGTTCGTCGGCGACACCGTGCACCGCGACGTCGTGTGCGCCCGTCGCGCCGGCACAGGCGCCGCGATCCTCATGCGCTCGCCCCGCACCGACCGGGAACCGGCGCTCCCGGGAGTCGAACCGGACGCGCGGATCGAGGACGGCCACGGGCTCCTCGCGCTGCTGCGTGAGCACGCCCGCCCGTGACCGGCGGTACCGACTGGCAGGCGTGGCACCAGCCGTACGCCGACGCGGACTCCCCACTGTCACGTCGGCTGCGGCTGGTGCAGCGGCACATCGCCTCGTGGCTCGACGAGCGCTCCGAGGAACGGCTGACGGTGGTCAGCGCCTGTGCGGGGCAGGGCCACGACCTCATCGGCGTCCTCGCCGCACGGCCCGACTCCCCGCGCGTGCACGTGAGCCTGCTCGAGTACGACGCCGGCAACGTGGCCGCCGCGCGGACCGCCGCCGACCGCGCCGGACTCTCCCACCTCGTGATCAGGCAGGCGGACGCGGGCCAGCTCTCCTCCTACGCCGGGACGGTTCCGGCCGACCTGGTGCTCATGGTCGGAGTCTTCGGCAACATCCCGGACGCCGACGTGCAGCGGACGGTCGCCGCCCTGCCCCAGCTCTGCGCGGCGGGTGCCACCGTGATCTGGACCCGGGCGCGGCGGGCACCGGATTTCACGCCGGCCGTACGGGGGTGGTTTCGCGACGCCGGCTTCGTGGAGGAGGCGTTCCACGCTCCGGCCGACGTGCGGTTCTCCGTCGGAGTCCACCGGTTCCAGGGCACACCGCGACCTCTGGACGCCACAGGAACGCTCTTCACCTTCCTGCACTGACCGCTGAAGCTGCCGCGAGCATCAGGTGGTGCTGCGGGGCCCGGAAGACTCGACCCGACCGTGCCCCGCAGCCCACAAGTCCGTCACGTCGGCTCGACGGGTAGCCACAGCTCGCAGGTCGCGGTGCTGAAGTCGTCCGCACGCTCCAGGATCGCCACCATCGAGGGACCCGGCCGCAGACGCCACGGGTTGGAGGGGAACCACTCGGTCGCGGTCGCGGCCCAGGTGTCCTGCAGTGCCTGCGGATGGGGCCCGGCGGTACGGAAGACCGCCCACCTGCCGGCCGGCACCTCGATGGCGTCGAGGTCCTCGGCGACCGGCGTGTCCCGGGACACAGCGACCCCGTGCAGGTAGGTCAGCTCGCTGCCCTCGGTGCCGTCGGGATCGAGGTCGTCGCAGACCTGTAGCAGCCCTCCCGGGTCGGTGTCGCTGAGGGCCTTCAGCCGGAGATGCTCCTGCGGCGGGAGCGCGGTGATGTGCTGCTGGATGTGCGGGTTGACGCCCTGGTGGATGAGTGGGACCCGGGCTGCGTGTCCGACGAGCCGGAACGCGGGGCGCTCCACGATGCGGGTGTCCATGGGGATGCTCCCTTCGACGGTCAGGCGGAACCTGACCTGTGGTTGTGTGCGAAGAGGACCTCCGTCGCGGCGAACGTCACCGGGGTTGGCGCCGTGGACCGCCCGGAACGCACGTCCGAACGCCTCTGTCGAGCCGTATCCGTGCCGGACGGCGATGCTCAGCAGATCGTCCTCACCCCGCACGACGTCGGCGGCGGCGACGGTCATGCGGCGCCGGCGCACGTACTCCGACAACGGCATGCCAGCCAGCGACGAGAACATCCGGCGCAGGTGGTACTCGGTCGTGCCCAGCGCCCTGGCCAGTCCGCTGACGTCGAACTCTTCGGTGAGGTGCTCCTCGACCAGGTCGACGAGCCGGTTGAGTGCCGCGATCACGAGGCCTCCCTTCGACGTCGATCCTGGTCGAAGGATCCCGGTCGCGCCCGACCGTAGAGGCCCGATCCGATCAGGTGCCCGGAACGTCGCGGTGCCGACGGGTACCGCACTTCGACGGCATAGGTCTACGGCCGGGTTGCCCGAAGCGGCTTCACAGACCGATCTGCACCGGCTTGGGCGGGACGCCGCCGACGACCAATGCCGTCAGCAGTTCGGCGAGGTCGCGGGGCCCGAACAGGTCGGGTCCCGGGTAGGCGATGATGTCGGGCAGGCGCCACCATCGAAGTTCGCTGATATTTTCGGCGGCTAGTTGCTCGTCGGACATGGTGCCTCGCGGATCGAAGGCGGCGGTGCGGACGAGAAAGTAGTCGTTGATCACGCCGTCGTAGCCCGGCAGGTGTCCGGGTACGACAAACTCCTGGTGCCACACGTGTGGTGGTTCGGCATCTACGGCCAGCCCGACTTCCTCTTGCAGCTCGCGACGAAGGGCTACAAGCGCTGTCTCGCCGCTCTCGATGCCTCCGCCGGGCGTTGCCCAGACGATTCGTCCAGGTGGATCGGGAATGACGTGTCGACAGAGCAGGATGCGGTGGTCTTCCGTGAGGATGATCGCCCGGACAGAATGGCGCAGCTTCGGTGATGGCACGTCGGCATCCTCGGTGATACGTCCACAGAAGGCACGTGACTTTGTTCCGATCGAGCGCCATGCCGTGCGCGCCGGGACGTGACCGGCCGCCAGGCCGCACGCGCGCCCCGGCGCTGGCACGGCGGCGCGCCGAAGGCCCGCCCTTGCCCCATTCGTAGGTCAAGTGCTGGCCGATCAGATCCCTGTGCCGGCTTGTGCCCGTGGATCTTGCGAAGAGGAATCGCCTACTCAGAGGCGATGTTGGTGGAGCCCAGGGGACTCGAACCCCTAACCCCTGCCTTGCAAAGGCAGTGCTCTGCCAGTTGAGCTAGGGCCCCCGGGGCGGACGACGCCGCCGGTGCCGGCAGTGCCAGCGAGATCAGCGCAGGTCGGGCGCGGTGGTCGCCTCGTGCCACAGGGCGCGCTCGTCGTTGGAAGCCTTGACCTTCCTGGCCACCACGGCTGCCACACCAACGACGCCGGCCAGGATCAGAAGCTTCTTGAACATGGGGCCTACCCCTCGCGCTCGACTGCCGTCGGACGAATGTGCGGTGGGGCTAGCTGGAATCGAACCAGCGACCTCAGAGTTATCAGCTCTGCGCTCTAACCGACTGAGCTATAGCCCCGCGTGGCGACGAGCAAGGTTAACCCATCCGTCCGTCCGGCCCCAAATCGGGGGCCGCCGCGACGTCCGGGCGTTGCCGTCGCTTCTGAACCTACCGGAGGCTTCCCGCCCGGCCCAGCCGATTACGTCGCCCGCACGCCCCGCCCGGACGCCCGGTGGCGGGCTCCGGACGCACGAAAGCCGGGGCTCCGCGCTCGGCGGTGCCCCGGCTTCCGAGGTGGTTCAGTCGCGCTCGGCGAGGGTCAGCTCGATGCCGCCGACCAGGTCCGCGCAGACGTTGTAGACGAACGCCCCGAGCGTGGCGAGCGCCGTGAACAGCACCACGTTGACCAGGCCGATCAGCGCCGAGCTGAGGATCACGCCCTTGGCGGTGATCTGGAAGCCGCTGGTGCTCTGGCCGCCGCCCGCGCTGACCAGGTCGGTCAGGCTGTCGTTGACGCTGGTGAACACGCCCATCGCGTCGAGGGCCAGGTAGAGCACCGAGGTGGCCACCACCACGACGATGAAGAGCACCACCGAGACCGCGAACGCGAACTTCATGACGGACCAGGGGTCGATCCGCTTGAGGTTCAGCCGGGCCCGGCGCGGCCCGCGCGACGCGGCCGAGCTGACCGACGTACGCGCGGCGCGTACCGCGTCACCCACACGGGCCGCCCCGACGGCGGCGGCGCCGCTGATTCCCGGCGGCAGGCCGCCCCCGTTGGCGGGGCGGCCGGCGCCGGTCGGGCGGCCGCCGTCCGGCTGCGGCTTCGCGGTCCCCGTGACGCGGGGCTGCGTGCCGGTGGTGCCGGTGATCCGCGGCTGTGTCCCGGTGGTGCCGGTCGACTGGGCGGCACCGACCTTCAGCGGCTGCGTCGTCGTCGGTGTGGCGGGGGCCGGCTTGGCGGCGGGGGCCGGCTTGTCGGTCCCCACCGCCTCGGTCCGGTCCGCCGCGTCCCCGTCCTCGGAGGGCTTGTCCGGAGGCGGTGTCATCCCGGGCGCCCGGGTGAATTTCGGGGCAGGCGCGTCGGCGGGGACGGTCGCCCGACCCACGGCCGCGCGGCCGGTCGCTGGTGTGCCGCTCTTCGCGGCCTCCTCGTCGACCGGGGTGGCCGAGGTCCCCGTGTTCCCCGACTTCGCCTGTGTCTCCGTCATTCAACTAGTCCTGTTCGTCAGGCTCGTCGGCATTGCGAGCAATCGCCACGATAGTCACGCCATCCGGAAGGTCCATCAGCTTGACACCCATTGTGTTCCGGTCACGCGTACGGCGTACAGGCTTCACCGGAGTCCGGATGACACCACCGTTGCTGGTGATCGCGAACAGCTCGTCGTCCGGGTCGATCACCACCGCGCCGACCAGACCACCGCGCCGCTCGGTGATCTTCGCAGTCAGCACGCCCTTACCTCCCCGGCCCTGCACGGGGTATTCCTCGATCGGGGTGCGTTTCGCGTATCCCCCGTTCGTGGCCACCAGGACGTCCAGCCCCTCGCGGACCACCTCCATGGCCAGCAGGACGTCCTCCTCGCTGAAGCGCATGCCGATCACGCCCGAGGTGGCCCGCCCCATCGGGCGCAACGCCTCGTCGCTCGCGTTGAACCGGATCGCCTGCGCGTTCTTCGAGACCAGCAGCAGATCCTCCTCCGGCGCGACGAGCGCCGCCCCGACCAGCTCGTCCTCGTCGCGCAGGTTGATCGCGATGATGCCGCCGGACCGGGGGGAGTCGAACTCCTCGAGCCGAGTCTTCTTCACCAGGCCGTTCTTCGTGGCAAGTACCAGGTAGGGAGCCACCTGGTAGTTCGGAATCTCGATGATCTGCGCGATCTGCTCGTCGGGCTGGAACGCGAGCAGGTTGGCCACGTGCTGGCCCTTGGCCACCCTACTGGCCTCCGGCAGCTCGTACGCCTTCGCCCGATAGACGCGCCCCTTGTTGGTGAAGAAGAGCATCCAGTCGTGTGTCGAGCATACGAAGAAGTGACTGACGATGTCGTCCTGTCGGAGCGTCGCCCCGCTGACACCCTTGCCGCCGCGCCGCTGTGACCTGTAGAGGTCGACCTTGGTCCGCTTCGCGTAACCCGTACGGGTGATCGTGACCACCACGTCCTCGCGGGCGATGAGGTCCTCCATGGAGACCTCGCCCTCGAACGGCACGATCTTGGTGCGCCGCTCGTCGCCCCACTTGGCGACGATCTCGCCCAGCTCCTCCGAGACGATCCTGCGCTGCCGCTCGGGCTTGGCGAGGATGTCCTTGAGGTCGGCGATCTCCACCTCCAGCTTTGCCAGGTCGTCCAGGATCCGCTGCCGCTCCAGCGCGGCGAGCCGGCGCAACTGCATGTCGAGGATCGCGGTCGCCTGGATCTCGTCGATCTCCAGCAGCCGGATCAGGCCCTGCCGGGCGTCCTCGACCGTGGGCGAGCGCCGGATCAGGGCGATCACCTCGTCGAGGGCGTCCAACGCCTTGGAGAGGCCGCGCAGGATGTGCGCCCGCTCCTCCGCCTTGCGCAGCCGGAACGCCGTCCGCCGGCGGATCACGTCGATCTGGTGCTCGACGTAGTAGCGGATGAACTGGGCCAGGTTGAGCGTGCGCGGCACCCCGTCGACCAGCGCCAGCATGTTGGCGCCGAAGGTCTCCTGGAGCTGGGTGTGCTTGTAGAGGTTGTTCAGCACCACCTTGGCGACCGCGTCGCGCTTGAGCACGAGCACGATCCGCATGCCGGTACGCCCGGAGGACTCGTCGCGGATGTCGGCGATGCCGGCGAGCTTGCCCTCCTTGATCAGCTCGGCGATCCGCTCGGCCAGGTTGTCCGGGTTCACCTGGTAGGGCAGTTCGCTGACGACCAGGCAGGGGCGGCCCCGCTTGTCCTCCTCGACCTCCACCACGGCCCGCATCCGGATCGACCCGCGCCCGGTGCGGTACGCGTCCTGGATCGCCTGCGTGCCCACGATCAGGCCGTGGGTGGGGAAGTCCGGCCCCTTGACGATCTCCAGCAGCGCGCCGAGCGTGGTGGCCTCGTCCTCCTCCGGGTTCTCCAGGCACCACTGCACCGCCGCGCCGATCTCGCGCAGGTTGTGCGGCGGGATCTTGGTGGCCATGCCGACCGCGATGCCCTCGGAGCCGTTGACGAGCAGGTTCGGGATCCGCGACGGCAGGATGGTGGGCTCCTTGGCCCGGCCGTCGTAGTTGTCCTGAAGGTCGACGGTGTCCTCGTCGATGTCCCGCAGCATCTCCATGGCCAGCGGGTCGAGCTTGCATTCGGTATATCTCATGGCCGCAGCAGGATCGTTGCCCGGCGAGCCGAAGTTGCCGTTGCCGTCGACCAGTGGGTAGCGCAGCGACCAGGGCTGCGCCATCCGGACCAGCGCGTCGTAAATCGCCGAGTCGCCGTGCGGGTGGAACTGGCCCATCACGTCGCCGACCACGCGGGAGCACTTCACGTAGCCCCGGTCCGGCCGGTAGCCGGAGTCGAACATGGCGTAGAGGATCTTGCGGTGGACCGGCTTGAGCCCGTCCCGGACGTCCGGCAGCGCCCGCCCGACGATGACGCTCATCGCGTAGTCGAGGTAGGAGCGCTGCATCTCCACCTCGAGCCCGACCGGTTCGATGCGGTCGTGCGCAACGACGGCGGCGACGGTCTCCGGGAGCTCGGGCTCGTTGGGTGTGGACTCGGGGATATCGGTCACTGTTAACCCTTATCAGACTCAGAGTCGTTTTCGTGCTGTGGATAACGGCTGTGGATACCGGCCGCGCTGTGGATAACTCTGTGGACAGGCGGGTCGACCGGTGGATGACCGGCCGGCCCGCCGGGACCCGTCAGATGTCCAGGAACCGGACGTCCTTGGCGTTGCGCTGGATGAACGAGCGGCGCGCCTCCACGTCCTCACCCATCAGCACGCTGAACAACTCGTCGGCGGTGGCCGCGTCGTCGAGCGTGACCTGACGCAGCGTACGCGTTGCCGGGTTCATCGTGGTCTCCCACAGTTCGGGGTAGTTCATCTCGCCGAGGCCCTTGAACCGCTGGATGTCGTCCGGCTTGGCGTTCGGCTTCTTCTGCTGGCGCAGCGCGATCAGGCCGTCCCGCTCGCGGTCCGAGTACGCGTACTGCGCGTCGTCGCCGCGCTTGTTCCACTTGATCTTGTAGAGCGGCGGGGCGGCCAGGTAGACGTGCCCCATCTCGACCAGCGGGCGCATGAAGCGGAAGAGCAGCGTGAGCAGCAGCGTCTGGATGTGCTGGCCGTCGACGTCGGCGTCGGCCATCAGCACCACCTTGTGGTAGCGCAGCTTCTCCATGTCGAAGTCGTCGTGGATGCCGGTGCCCAGCGCGGTGATCAGCGCCTGGACCTCGTTGTTCTTCAGCACCCGGTCGATCCGGGCCTTCTCCACGTTGAGGATCTTGCCGCGGATCGGCAGGATCGCCTGGGTCCGCGGGTCGCGGCCCTGCTTGGCCGAGCCGCCGGCCGAGTCGCCCTCGACGATGAAGACCTCGGACTCGCGCGGGTCGGTGGACTGGCAGTCGGCCAGCTTGCCCGGCATCGAGCCGGACTCGAGCAGGGACTTGCGCCGGGCCAGCTTGCGCGCCTGCTGCGCGGCGATCCGGGCCCGCGCCGCCTGGGACGCCTTGGTGATGATCATCTTGGCCTCGGCCGGGTTGCGGTCGAACCAGTCGACCAGCCGGTCGTTGCAGACGCGCTGCACGAAGCTCTTCACCGGGGTGTTGCCGAGCTTGGTCTTGGTCTGACCCTCGAACTGCGGGTTGGCCAGCTTGACCGAGATGATCGCCGCGAGCCCTTCGCGGATGTCCTCGCCGGAGAGCTTCTCGTCACCCTTGAGCAGCTTCTTGTCGGTGCCGTACCGGTTGACCACGCTCGTCAACGCGGACCGGAAGCCCTCCTCGTGGGTGCCGCCCTCGTGCGTGTTGATCGTGTTGGCGAAGGTGTAGACCGACTCGCCGTACGACTCGTTCCACTGCATGGCGATCTCGAGCGACATGCCCTCCTCCTCGGCGCCGAACTCGACCACCGTCTTGTGGATCGGGTTCTTCGAGGCGTTGAGGTGCCGGACGAAGTCGGCGATACCGCCCTTGTAGCAGAAGGTGACCTCGCGCTGCCGGCCGTCCTCCTCCTCCGGGACCCGCTCGTCGAGCAGGTGGATGGTGAGGCCCCGGTTGAGGAAGGCCATCTCCTGGATCCGCCGGTAGATCGTCTGGAAGTCGAAGTCGACCGTCTCGAACACGTCCGGGTCGGGCCAGAAGGCGACCGCGGACCCGGTGCGGTCGGTCGACTCGCCCTTCTCCAGCGGGGTCGGCTTGGAGTTGTGGTACTGCTGCCGCCAGACGGAGCCGGACTTGTGGATCTCCACCGCCATCTTGGTGGAGAGGGCGTTCACCACGGAGACGCCGACGCCGTGCAGACCGCCGGAGACCGCGTACGCCTTGCCGTCGAACTTGCCGCCCGCGTGCAGCACGGTCAGCGCCACCTCGACACCCGGCTTCTTCAGCTTCGGGTGCAGGTCGACCGGGAAACCCCGGCCGTTGTCGGTGACCCGGACCCCGCCGTCGGCGAGCAGCACCACGTCGATGGTGTCGCAGTGGCCGGCCAGCGCCTCGTCCACCGCGTTGTCGACGACCTCCCACACCAGGTGGTGCAGACCGCGCTCACCGGTCGACCCGATGTACATACCGGGGCGCTTCCGGACCGCCTCCAGCCCCTCGAGAACGGTGATCGACCCGGCGCCGTACTCCTGCTTGTCCTGCGCTGCCACCTTCGGCCACTTTCTCGCGCCGTCCGCACCTGGTGGCGCGTCGGGCGCGGGTTCGGCGGACAGGACGCGACGTCGACGCGCAGACCGGCACCGGGGACAATTCCGGGGTACGGGCCGAACGCGCCGGTCGCCGCGGTTGCCCGCGGATCGCGATCGGCTAGACCCGACGTGGACAATGATCGCGGGCCCCGCTCCGGGCCCGTGTCTCGTCGCTCCGCACCGGGTCTTCGTCTCAGGGTCAATCTTACTGTGCGCGGACGACAGAACCACCACTCGGCACCCCTGCGAGGCGGCTGAGACCGACGTAGCCGGCCGAACCGCGCCGCCCGCGACTCCCCCTACACGCCAGGGGGCGATCGAGGGCGGCGCCGCCTGACGATCGGTGCCGGTCGGACCGGCGGGAACGCCACCGCCGCCACGCCGTCGGCCCGGCCTTGATCTTTTCGGGCCGGAACCGGACGATCGAGCCGATACGAACTATCCGTGCTCTCGAAGAGGTGACGCCAGATGGGGCTGGACAACATCGCGGTGCAGTGGCCGCGGACCGGCCGCTTCTACGATCCGGTCGCGCCGGCCGAGTTCGTCGACTTCGGCGACATCGTCGACATGCCCCGCATCTCCGCGCCCACCGCGGCGCTCGCCGAGTTGATCGCCAAGACCGGCATCGTGCGGGCGACCGCGTACACCGAACTGGTCGACCTCCTGCTCGGCCTGGAGGGTGTGCTCTACGCCACGGACGCGGCGGCCGAGGACGAGGATCCGGTGATCGATCCCGACGGCTGCGCCTGGATCGCCGGCGGCATCGAGCGGTTCGTGACGGGCCACCGCCCGCACGGCGAGGCCGTCACCTTCGACTCGGTGAGCCAGGTGCTGCGGTCGCTGCTCGCCGACGGGCGGTTGGCCGAGCAGCAGCTGCGCTGGCTCGACAGCCGCCTGGACGCGCTACGCGACGAGAGCGGCGAGCCGCCGCAGTGGAACTTCACCTGCGCCGAGCTGGCCGTGCTGGCGGCCTTCTACCGGCGCTGTGCCGACCGCGGCTTCGCCGTCTACGCCGACGCCTGACCCCTCTCGGCGGCGGACCCGCGGTTGGCGGCGTCGATTACCCGGGTCAACACGTGTACCAATGGTCTGTACACCAATCGTTCCCGTGCACCGGAGGCCAGGCGATGACCGAGGAGAAGCCCACCCCGAAGGCCCCAGGCGAGGGCGGCCGCCTGATGGCCTGGGCGTTCCGGCGCCTCGCCGGCCCGCCGGAGGTCCAGGGCGCGGTGCAGGGCGGCTCGAACCACGCCCGGGAGGCCTGGAAGCGGGACCTGGAGCGGCGCAAGCAGTGGAGCCGCGAGCAGCGCGAGCGCAAGCGCGCCGAGCGGGAGGCCCGGCGCGAGGGTCGCTGACCGTCAGCCGTAGGTGTCCCGCGGGCCGCGGCCACGGACCCGGCGCGGGCCCTTCGACCAGGAGGGCGCTGCCGGGCCGTGGATGTGCAGCTTGCGCACCACGTTGTGGCCGACCTCGCTGGCGATCTGCTTGAGCAGCGAGCCGGCCAGCAGCCGCAGCTGGGTGGCCCACGCGGTCGAGCGTGCCTCCACGGTCAGCTCGCCGTCCTCCAGCTTCACCGGCCGGCTGTGCTGGGCCACCTCCGGGCCCACCACCCGCTCCCAGGCGCCGAACACCGTCGCCTCGGCCGCCGGCTGCTGCCAGCCACGCGCCTTGACGAGCCGGTTGAGCACCGCGCCGAGCAGCTGCGGATCGCGCGGGTCCGGCCCGGGGCCGGAGTATCCGCGCAGCCGCCGCTGGCCGCCCTCGCCGTCGCCCCCGCCGGGGGTGCGCCGACGTGTGCGGGCCGCCGACTCCCGGCGGGCGCGCGCCGCGTCCAGCACGGCCCGCGCCAGCTCCGGGCCGCTCGCCCCGGCCGCCGCGTCGCCGGCCGCCGCGCTGCCGGAGTCGCCGCCGGTCGTTCCGCCGCCACGGCCCGGGCCGAGCCGGGCCGGCGGAAGCTGCTCATCCGGCACGTCGCACCGTCCCCTCGCCCACGGCGTACCGGGCGCCGCGCAGGGACACCGGCACGTCCTCGTCGACCGCGCAGGTCACCAGCAGCTGACTCGCCCCGCCGACCAGCTCCGCCAGCCGCTCCCGCCGCCCGGCGTCCAGCTCGGCGAAGACGTCGTCGAGCACCAGCACCGGCTCGATGCCGTCGGAGCGGAGCAGGTCGTAGGCGGCGAGCCGCAGCGCCAGGGCGTACGACCAGGACTCGCCGTGGCTCGCGTACCCCTTGGCGGGCAGCGGGCCCAGCGTCAGCGCCAGCTCGTCGCGGTGCGGGCCGACCAGGGTGGTGCCCCGCTCCACCTCGGCGGAGCGGGACTCGACGAGCGCGGCGGTCAGCGCCGCCGCCAGGCCCTCCCGGTCGGTGGTGGGCTCCGCCAGTTCCACCGACGGCCGGTACGCGATCCCGGCGGCCCCCCGTCCCGCCGCGACAGCGTCGTACGCCTTCGTCACGTGCGGGCCCAGCGCGGCGACCAGCTCCAGCCGGCCGGCGAGCAGCTCGGCGCCGTGTCGGGCCAGGTGGGTGTCCCAGACCGCGAGGGTCGACAGGTCCCCGCCCCGCGACCCACCCGTCTTGCGGGCCAGGTACGCGGTGCGCAGCAACGCGTTGCGCTGCTTGACCACCCGCTCGTAGTCGGCCCGCACCCCGGCGTACCGGGGCTGACGGCTGACCAGCAGGTCGTCGAGGTAGCGGCGGCGCTCGGCCGGGTCGCCCCGGACGAGTTCCAGGTCCTCCGGGGCGAACAGCACGAGCCGGAGCGCGCCGAGGACGTCCCGCGCCCGGCGGGCCGGCGACCGCCCGAGCCGGGCCCGGTTGGCCTTGCCCGGAACGATCTCCAGCTCGACCAGCAGCTCGCGCCCCTCGTGCACGACCGCGCAGCGGATCACCGCCGAGGAGGCGCCCATCCGGACAAGGGGGGCGTCCGTGGCGACCCGGTGCGAATCCAGGGTCGCCACGTAGCCCAGCGCCTCGACCAGGTTCGTCTTGCCGACGCCGTTGGCGCCGATCAGGACGTTCGCCCCCGGCTCCAGGTCCACGCCGACCCGCTCGTACGAGCGGAAGTCGACCAGTTCGAGCCGGCGAACGTACACAGGCGCGGGAATTCCGGTCAGCGCTTGCGGACGGCGTGCCCGCCGAACTGCTGGCGCAGCGCGGCGACGGCCTTCATGGCAGGCGAGTCGTCCTGGCGGGAGGCGAAGCGGGCGAAGAGCGAGGCGGTGATCACGTTCAGCGGCACGGCCAGCCGGACCGCCTCGTCGACCGTCCAGCGGCCCTCGCCCGTGTCCTCCGTGTAGCCGCTCAGCTCGGCCAGCTCCGGGTCCTCGTCGAGGGCCCGGTCCAGCAGGTCGAGCAGCCACGAGCGGACCACGGTGCCCTCGCGCCAGGACTTGAACACCCCCGGCACGTTGGTGACCAGCTCGGACTTGGCCAGCAGCTCGTAGCCCTCGGCGTAGGCGTGCATCAGGCCGTACTCGATGCCGTTGTGCACCATCTTGGCGTAGTGCCCGGCGCCGACCGGCCCGGCGTGCACGAAGCCGAACTCGCCCTCCGGCTTCAGCGACTCGAAGATCGGCATGAGCCGGTCGACGTGCTCCTGGGCGCCGCCGACCATCAGCGCGTAGCCGTTCTGCCGGCCCCAGACGCCGCCGGAGACGCCGGCGTCGAGGTAGCCGATGCCGCGCTCGTTCAGCCGCTCGGCGCGGGGCGCGTCGTCGCTGAAGCGGGAGTTGCCACCGTCGATGATGATGTCGCCCTCGCCGAGGACGTCGGCGAGTTCGTCGATGGTCGCGTCGGTGACGCCGGCGGGGACCATGACCCAGATCGCGCGGGGCGACTCCAGCTTCTCCGCCAGCTCCGCCAGGGTCGCGACATCGCTCAGCTCCGCGTTGTGGTCGAAGCCGACCACCTCGTGCCCGGCGGCGCGCAACCGCTCGCGCATGTTGCCGCCCATCCGGCCGAGCCCTACCAGGCCGAGCTGCATGTGTTCCTACCTCCGTGCGTCGGGGTCTTCGGGTGCGATCAGCGGGAAACGCGAATCGGCATGATGAGGTACCGGTACCCGGGGATGACCTCGCCATCCTCGCCGGCGGGCGAAATCACCGCGGGCTTGAAGGCGTCGACGAACGAGAGCACGGCGAACTGGGCCCCCAGGTTGGTCAGGCCGTCGATCAGGTACTGGGGGTTGAAGCCGATGGTCAGCGGGTCGCCGGTGAAGGTGGCCTCCATGGCCTCGCTGGCCCGCGCCTCCTCGGTGCCGCCGGCCTCGACCACCAGGCCGTCGGTGCTGAAGCTGAGCAGCACGGGGGTGGTCCGCTCGGCCACCAGGGCGACGCGCTTGACGACCTCGATCAGGGTGCTGACGGGCACCCGCGCCTCGGCGTTGTGGCTGGCCGGGAAGAGCGAGCGCACCGGCGGGTAGTTCGCGCCGTCGAGCAGCCGGCTGGTGGTGCGCCGGGTGCCGCCGGCGAAACCGATCATTCCCTCGCCGGCCGCGCCCTGGGAGAGCGCCATGACGACCTGGCCGCCGATCGGGCCGAGGGCCTTGGCGGTGTCGTGCAGGGTCCGGGCCGGCACGAGGGCGTTGACGCTCACCTCGGGGTCGTCCGGGTTCCACTGCATTTCGCGCAGGGCCAGCCGGTAGCGGTCGGTGGCGAGCATGGCCAGCGTGCCGCCGGAGAGCTCGATGCGTACGCCGGTCATCATCGGCAGCGTCTCGTCGCGCCCGGCGGCGATGGCCACCTGTGCGACCGCGGCGGCGAAGGCAGCGGCGTCGACGGTGCCGGTGCTCTCCGGCATCTCCGGCAGGGACGGGTAGTCCTCGACCGGCATGGTGGGCAGGGTGAACCGGGCGCTGCCGCAGACCAGCTCGAGGTGCGCGCCGACGGCGGCGATGTCCACCGGCTTGGCGGGCAGTGCCTTGGTGATCTCGGCCAGCAGCCGGCCGGAGACCAGGGCGGCGCCGTCGGCGTCCCCCTGCACCTCGACGGTCACCTGGCTGGAGACCTCGTAGTCGAAGCCCGAAACCTGCAGGTTGCCGTCGGTGACGCGCAGCATCACGCCGGCGAGCACCGGTACGGACGGCCGGTTGGGCAGGCTTTTCGCGGTCCAGGCCACGGCCTCGGCGAGCGCGTCGCGCTCCACTCGGAACTTCATCAATGCCTCCGCGTCGACGTCAGCGACAACTCTCTCATGCCGACCGCTGCCTACCGACCCGCCTGTCCGTGCGGGTACCCATCGCACCTTAGGGCGCGTGGGCATCGGCTGTGCGCCCGACCCCGTGGACTTCTGGTGCCGGGAGGCCGTCCACGACGGCGTTCCGGCCTATCCACAGGAAGTCCAACGGTGATGATTGGTTTTTGTTCTCTTAGAAGAGATAACTCGTCATCTTCATCGCACCTGTGCAAACTGTGGAGAACCCGCGTCTGCGCAGCTCAGACACGTTATCCACCGGTGGTTTACCTGTGGAGAACCCGGGGTAAAACCCGCCTCCCCGTCCACAGGCTGCCGGCGCCCCCAGGTTGTCCACCGTCGTCCACCGGTTATCCACCGGTTATCCACCGACTTTCTCCCCAGACCTGTGGACAGACGGAAGCCGCGCCGACGGCGTCATCCCCAGAACCTTCAACAGGTTTCCCACAGGCCGACCGTCGTCGGTGGACAACCACCCGGTTGTCCCCAGGCGTCCACAGGTCGTCCCCAGGGTTTTTCCACAACCTGTGGGTAACCGGGGCGTGGACGGACCGTAGTTTCCCACAGGCTGTGGACAACGAGATGTGGACAACGATCCGGACGGTGGACGGTCACGGCTCAGATGGTGTGGCCTAGACCATGTCGAGGGTCAAGCCGGGACGGCTGTGGACGACGAAAAAGCGCCCGACCGATGGTCCGGTCGGGCGCGTCCGTGAGCCGTCGCTCAGGTGTTCTGCTTGATCCGGTTGGTCAGCTCGGCGATCTGGTTGTAGAGCGACCGGCGCTCGGCCATCTGCTGACGGATCTTGCGGTCGGCGTGCATGACCGTCGTGTGGTCCCGGCCGCCGAAGGCCTGCCCGATGCGGGGCAGCGACAGGTCCGTCAGCTCCCGGCACAGGTACATGGCCACCTGGCGGGCGTTCACCAGCACCCGGGAGCGGGAGTGGCCGCGCAGGTCCTCCAGGCTCACCCCGAAGTAGTCGGCGGTGGAGACCATGATCTGGTCTGCGGTGATCTCCGGCCCGGTGCCGTCCGGGATGAAGTCCCGCAGCACCTCCTCGGCCAGCGCCAACTCGACCGTCGAGCGGGTCAGGCTGGCGAACGCCGTCACCCGGATCAGCGCGCCCTCCAGCTCCCGGATCGAGTTCGACACCCGCGAGGCGATGAACTCCAGCACGTCCGGCGGGGCGTAGAGGCGCTCCTGCGCCGCCTTCTTCTGCAGGATCGCGATCCGGGTCTCCAGGTCCGGCGGCTGGATGTCGGCGAGCAGCCCCCACTCGAAGCGGGTACGCAGCCGGTCCTCCAGGGTCGCGAGCTGCTTCGGCGACCGGTCCGAGGTGATCACGATCTGCTTGTTGGCGTTGTGCAGGGTGTTGAACGTGTGGAAGAACTCCTCCTGCGTACGCTCGCGGTTCTCCAGGAACTGGATGTCGTCGATCAGCAGGATGTCGACGTCGCGGTAGCGCCGCTGGAACGCACTGGTCTTGTCGTCCCGGAGCGAGTTGATGAAGTCGTTGGTGAACTCCTCGGTCGAGACGTACCGGACCGAGCGCGCGTTGCCCAGCGTCGTGGCGTAGTGCCCGATGGCGTGCAGCAGGTGCGTCTTGCCCAGCCCCGAGCTGCCGTAGATGAACAGCGGGTTGTACGCCTTCGCCGGCGACTCGGCGACCGCGACGCTCGCCGCGTGGGCGAAGCGGTTGGACGAGCCGATGACGAACGTCTCGAACATGTACTTCGGGTTGAGCCGGTTGCCCCCGCCGTCGGCGCCGGGCATGCGGCGGTCGTCCCGGCCACCGGGCCGGTGATCCGCGCCACCCCGCCCGGGCCCGTTGTCGGTGCCGGTGTCGCGGGGCAGGGCCCGGATCACGTGCTGGTCCCGGGGGGAGACGGCGTCCTCGCGGTAGCGCGGCTCGTACCCCCGGGTGTCGGCGGCCGGCGGGTCCAGCCGGGCGGCCTGCTCGTCGTAGCCCCGGCGCTCGGACGGGTGCCGCGGCGGCGCCGACCGGTCGGGTCGCGGCGGCTCGGCGAAGGCGGTGCTGAACAGGGCCTCCTGCCCGTCCCGGTCGTCCGGCCGGTGCCCGTCGTCGTCCGGCGACGACGCGTCGGGCCGGCGCTGGGGGTGCGTCTGCTCGGGGATGAGCGGCGGCTGCCCGGCGTCGTGGGCCCTGCCGTCCCGCTGCCCGGGCATCCCGTCGTAGCCGGCGCCGGCGTAGCCGGGCTGCCCGCCGTCGTGGTCGGCCGGCCCCGGCTCGGGAACACTGCGGTAGACGGTCCCCGGCGGGCGGCCGGAACCGTCGTCGGGCACGCGTACGGTCACCGCGACCTGGATCGGCCTGCCCAGTCGGCGGGTGAGCGCCTCCGTGATCGCCGGGCGCAGGCGGGACTCGATCACGTCCCGGGTGAAGGCGTCCGGGACGGAGAGCAGCGCCGTGTCCTCGACGATGGCCCGCAGTCGGGTCAGCCGCAGGTACGCCCGCTGCTGCGCGGAGATGATCTCGTCGGCGAGTTCGTCGGTCGTTGCTGTCCACACCGCGGCAAGGTCTGTCGTACCGGTCACCGTCGTGCCACCCCCTCGCCTCTGCTCCGCCGACGCCGCCGTCTTCTCCGGTCGGCCGTCCCAAGCCCGCCGCGTACGCGCGGGTGGGAACGACACCCACCGGACGGCCGACCGGCCCTCGTCCACAAGTTATCCACAGCCTGTGTACGCACCGATTGTGGCCGCCCGCCGGACGCGGGTCGGACCTGCCCCCTGCCTGAACGGGCGCTGAAGCGGGTTCACCGTGCCGAACGATTCACTACCTTGTCCGGTCTTGCCCCGCCGGCGACGACCGGACCTTTCGACGCTGACCGCAATCGGGCACGGTAACAGCGTTGTCGGCGCGCCATCAACCGCCGACGCGCGGCGACCCTCGTCGACATCAGCGAGAACCGCCGCTCCGGCCACCGGGAGGGCCCGGTGTCCGCCCTGCTGAGGGTGTTTGACGGTGGTTGCCGCCCTGCGTAGGCTGGAACGGCTGCTCTCTCGCCCTCTGCTAGGGTGTTAGGTGCTTGCTGTCCGCGGTCGCTTCCCCGCATCGCCGAGGTTCCGCGCCACCGGGCAGCACCGATCGGGGGCCACCGCCGAGGTGGCCTGGACCACCACACGATCCCGGCGACCCCTCGCCCGGGGCGTACGAAAACGGAGAGCCTGACGTGAGCAAGCGCACCTACCAGCCGAACAACCGCCGGCGCGCGAAGACCCACGGCTTCCGGCTGCGCATGCGCACCCGTGCCGGCCGCGCCATCCTTTCGACCCGTCGCTCCAAGGGCCGCACCCGCCTGTCGGCCTGAGGCCGACCGGTCAGGTCCGGGGGACGTGGGCAGTCGTGCTGGCGGCCGCACAGCGACTGCGGCGCAGCACTGACTTCGCCGCAGCGGTCCGGGGTGGTCGACGCGCCGGCCGTGGCGCGGTCGTCGTCCACCTGAGTCTGCCGACAACCCCCGACGCCGCGACAGCAACCTCGCCGGAGCCGGCGCGGAGCAGCGGTGCGGAGCAACCCTCCGCACCGACCCGCGCCGGCTTCGTCGTGTCCAAGGCCGTCGGGAACGCCGTGGTCCGCAACCGGGTCCGGCGTCGCCTGCGGCACCTGGTCCGCGAGCGGCTGGCGGCTCTGCCCGCGGGAAGCACCCTGGTCGTACGCGCGCAGCCCGCCGCGGCCGACGCCTCGTACCCGCGACTCGGCGCCGACCTGGACGCGGCGATCGTCGCCGCGCAGGCGCCCCGCGGTCGGCGGTCCCGGTGACCAGCGGACCGGCCGGGCCCCGGCCGACGACGATCGGTGCCCGGGTGCTGAGCGGGCCCGTCATCGCGTACCGTCGGTGGATAAGTCCGGCTCTGCCGGCCCGCTGTCGGTTCTACCCGTCGTGCAGTGCCTACGCCCTGGAGGCGGTGGCGGTGCATGGCGCGATCCGGGGAGCTGGCCTGACGGCCCGGCGGCTGTTGCGCTGCCACCCCTTTCACCCAGGTGGACACGACCCGGTGCCGAAGCCGGGCGGCCGCCGCCGCGCCGATGTGACTGGAGCCTGAGAATTGAGTCTCGACTGGATCTACTACGCGATTTCGTGGATCCTGCTGGTCTGGCACGGGGCCTGGGACTTCGTCGGGGTGCCGGATCCGGCGGTGATCGGCACCAACTGGGCCTGGATCCTCGCCATCATCTTCCTGGTGGTCACCGTCCGGGTGATCCTCTTCCCCGTCTTCGTCAAGCAGATCAAGTCGCAGCGGGCGATGCAGGCGCTCCAGCCTCAGGTGAAGGCCCTGCAGGAGAAGCACAAGGGTGACCGGGAGACGCTCCAGAAAGAGATGATGGAGCTCTACCGGAAGGAAAAGGCCAACCCGCTCATGGGCTGCCTTCCGATGTTCCTCCAGATTCCCGTCTTCCTGGGCCTCTTCCACGTGCTCCGTCGGCTCAACCCGGACAAGAGCGAGGCCGGTAAGACCCTCTACGGCTGGACGATCAGCCAGTTCGAGAGCGCCTCGTCCGCGAAGCTCTTCACCGCCCCGATCGCCGGCAAGTTCGGCTCCACCGCCGAGGAGCTGACGCGGCTCGGTGCCAACGGCACCACCGTGAAGATCATTGCCGGAATCCTCGTCCTGGTGATGATGGGCACCACCTACCTCACCAGCCGTCAGATGATCCTGAAGACCGGCTGGGCCGAGGACCCGCAGCAGCGGATGATCCAGAAGCTGATGCTCTACGGCATCCCGCTGTCGCTGCTCATCTCCGGTGCCATCTTCCCCATCGGTGTGATCATCTACTGGGTTACCAACAACCTCTTCACCCTCGCGCAGCAGCAGTGGGTGCTGCGGAAGTTCCCGCCGCCGCCCACCGCCACCAGCAAGCCGGGCGCCTCGTCCCGCAACCCGGTGCAGCCGGCGAAGACGGGCGGCCTGCTGGGCCGCACCAAGTCGGCCCCCCCGGCCCCGGCCAAGCCGGTCGCGCCGAAGGTCGCCGGCCCCAAGCCGGGCGCCAAGCCGGTCAACCCCAAGAAGGGCCCCGCCAAGAGGCAGGGCTGAGGACATCCGGGCCGCCGTCGGGAGACCGGCGGCGGCCCGTTCCGCACCGCGCAGCCGCCGTACGGCCGGCGCCGGGCGGAACCGCCGCGCGCGGCGCGGCCACGGGTGAGACTGCCCGTACGACAGACGTGCCCGTGGGCACCGGCGACCTCCCGCCGGCCCCGGGAAACCAGCGGACCCGACGGTCCGGCCGAGCGAGTACGGAGATGAGACCGTGACCGACACCAGCACCCCCCGCGCCGACGAGTCCCTGGACGAGGAGGGAACCGAGCCGACCGCGGTGAACGGCGAGACCGAGGAGACCGACGAGGAGTCGGGCACCCGGGAGAAGAAGGTCGTCGGCGAGAGCGAGCTGTTCCGGCAGAGCGAGATCGCGGCCGACTACGTCGAGGGCCTGCTCGACATCCTCGACTACGACGGCGACATCGACGAGCTGGTCTCCGCCGGTCGCCCCGTCGTCGAGGTGGTCGGCGGCCGACTGCAGAACCTCGTCGGCCAGCGCGGCGCCACCCTGGAGGCGCTCCAGGAGCTCGCCCGGCTGGCTGTCTTCCGCCAGACCGGCACCCCGAGCCGGCTGCTGCTCGACGTCGGCGGCTACCGGGCGACCCGCCGCAAGGAACTCGCCGCCGTCGCCAAGAACGCCGTGGAGAAGGTCAAGGAGCACGGCGAGCCCGTGCGCCTGGAGCCGATGTCCGCGTTCGAGCGCAAGTGCGTGCACGACGTGGTCAACGCGATGAGCGGCGTGGAGAGCGAGTCCGAGGGCGTCGAGCCGAACCGGCGCATCATCGTCCGGCCGGCGGACTGACCGGGTGACCCACGACGACACCACGGCCGGTGCCGTGGACAGCCCGGGTGGCACGCCGCCCGGGCCGTCGCCTGTCCGGCCCGAGCCGACCGTGACTCCCGACGCCGCGCCGTCGACCGACGCCCCCGAGGACGCGCTGTCGACCGACGCCCCCGAGGACGCGCCGTCCTCGGCCGTCGCCCCTGAGGACGCGCCGTCCTCGGCCGTCGCCCCTGAGGACGCCCCGTCACCGACCGACGCAGCCGAGGCCGCCCCGTCCTCGGCCGTGGCGGCGGAGGGCGCTTCTCCGGCCGTGGCGGTGCTGCCGCCGGAGTTGGCCGGTGCGGCCCGCACCCTCTTTGGCGACCGCCTCGACCTGGCTGCCGCGTACGCCGAACTGCTCGCCACCGACGGCGTGCTTCGCGGCCTGATCGGCCCGCGTGAGGCGCCCCGGATCTGGGATCGCCACCTGCTCAACTGCGCGGCGGTCGCCGAGCGCATCCCGGAGGGCGCGACGGTGCTCGACGTCGGCTCCGGGGCCGGGCTGCCCGGTCTGGTGCTGGCCATCGCGCGACCCGACCTGACGGTGACCCTGATCGAACCGCTCTCCCGGCGCACCTCCTTCCTCATCGAGGCGGTGCAGCACCTCGGGCTGGCGAAGATGGTCCGGGTGTTCCGGGGGCGCGCCGACGAGGCGGCGTCCGGGTCGACGGGCATCGGACCGCTGAGCGGGGACGTGATCACCGCGCGCGCCGTCGCACCGCTCGACCGGCTCTCGACGTGGTGCCTGCCGCTGGCCGTGCGCGGCGGTCGGCTCATCGCCCTCAAGGGGGCGTCCGCCGCTGACGAGATCGCCGAGCACGCGCAGACCGTGGCCCGACTCGGTGGCGGTCAGCCCGAGGTGCACCGCTGCGGCGAGGGCGTGATCGATCCGCCGACGACGGTGGTGGAGATCGTGCGGGAGCGGATGATCGGACCGGCCCGGCCGAAGGCCGCGAAGAGCGCGCGGGGCGGCCGCTCCCGGCGGCGTTGAATCCCTCTCGGACACCCGCGCGGGATGTCCGCTCACCGGCTTCCCGGCCGGCGGTTGCGTCGTTGAACCGGTACGGGTGGACGGAAGGATGAGAACCCGACGTGGACCGGCCGCGCCCGTGAGCCGTAGGCTGGCTGTGCGTCGATAGTGTGGAGCGGGCGGCAACGGACGTTCACCGGTCCCGCCGCTCCCGCCGGGCCGTACGCTCCGCGGTGCGATCGCGTACGGCCAGTTGACGGGGTGCGGACCGACCATCCGAAGCGGGCAGGGATGACAGGTGCATGACGACGAAAGGTACGACGATCCACGCGTGACGGGGCCAGCGGGCGACCCCGTTTCACGTGAAACCGACTACCCGCGCCGGTCGCCCGACGGGCCGTCGATCCGGCCGCCCGACCGGGACGCGGCCGTTCGGCCGGGCGGCGCCGAGCCGGTCGTGCCGGAGCCTCCGGCGGCCCGCGCCACGCCCGACGTGCCACGAGCCGGCAATTCGGCCGGCGGTCGGGTGATGTCCGTTCGGCGCAACCCTTCGGCTGCGGCACGGTTCGAGTCCGCTGTGCCGCAGCAGCCCACCCCGGACTCCGTGCCGGACGCGACTCCCGAACCCGTTCCCGTCACTGACCCGTCCGCGCCCCCGGCGGGCTCCCCCGGAGCCGCAGCCGCCGAGGCCGCGTACGTTTCACGTGAAACCCCGACGCGCGAAGAGGATGACCCACCGTTGGCTATGGAGGCGATGCGCGCCGTGCAGATCCTTAATCCGAGTGGCGAGGTGACGATGCCTCGTCCGGAACGGACCCGGGTCATGTGCGTCGCGAACCAGAAGGGCGGCGTGGGAAAGACCACGACCACGGTGAACCTTGCGGTGGCGCTCGCCCTGCACGGCAACCGGGTGCTGGTGGTCGACCTGGACCCGCAAGGGAACGCCTCCACCGGGCTGAACGTCCCGCACCACACCGGTGTGCCGGACGTCTACGACTGCCTCATCAACAGCGTGCCGCTAGAGGAGGTCGCCCAGGGCGTCGAGGGGATCCCCAACCTCTGGTGCGTACCGGCGACGATCGACCTCGCCGGCGCGGAGATCGAGCTGGTGTCGGTGGTCGCCCGCGAGTCCCGGCTGGTCCGGGCGATCGCCGCCTACCCCGGCCACTTCGACTACGTCTTCATCGACTGCCCGCCCTCGCTCGGCCTGCTCACGGTCAACGCGCTCGTGGCCGCGCAGGAGGTGCTCATCCCGATCCAGTGCGAGTACTACGCGCTGGAGGGGCTGAACCAGCTGATCAACAACATCAACCTGGTTCGCCAGCACCTGAACCCGAAGCTCGACGTCTCCACCATCCTGCTCACCATGTACGACCGGCGTACCCGGCTGGCCGACGCCGTCGAGCAGGACGTGCGGAACCACTTCGGCGACAAGGTGCTCCAGGCGGTCATCCCCCGCAACGTCCGCGTCTCGGAGGCACCCAGCTACGGCCAGTCGGTGATGACCTACGATCCGGGATCGCGGGGGGCGACGAGCTACTTCGAAGCCGCCCAGGAGATCGCCGAGCGTGGCGTCAAGGAGCCGGTGGGCCGGAATGCGTAGTGCGGAACAGTCGCTGGGAGGCGTGGCATGAAGAACCGTCCTCGGGGCGGCCTGGGGCGAGGCCTGGGGGCGCTCATCCCGACCGGGCCGGCGCCGACCGCCGTAGTTGAGCCGACCACGGCAGAGGAGTCGCCAGCTCCCGTGGAGGCGGCTGCTGACACTGCCGCGGCTGCCCCGGCGGGACCGGTGCCGACCGGCCCGGCGCCGGCCGTGGCGCTCCCACCGGTGGTGGCGCAGCCCGAGCCGCAGCCCGAGCTCAGCCCGGTGCCGGGTGCCCGGTTCGCCGAGATCCCGGTCGACGCCATCGTGCCGAACCCGAAGCAGCCGCGCCAGGTCTTCGACGAGGACGCCCTGGAGGAGCTGAAGACCTCCATCCAGGAGGTCGGCTTCCTCCAGCCGATCGTCGTACGACAGCTCGACGCCGAGAAGTACGAGCTCGTCATGGGTGAGCGGCGCTGGCGAGCCGCGCAGGCCGTCGGACGGGAGAACATCCCGGCGATCGTCCGGGACACCCACGATGACGCCATGCTCCGGGACGCGTTGCTGGAAAACATCCATCGGGCGAATCTCAACCCGCTGGAGGAGGCGGCCGCGTACCAGCAGCTGCTGGACGAGTTTGGCGCCACCCACGAGGAGCTCGCCCGGCGCATCGGGCGGAGCCGGCCGCAGATTTCGAACACCATCCGGCTGCTGAATCTGCCCGCGCAGGTCCAGACGCGGGTCGCCGCAGGCATCCTCTCCGCCGGACACGCCCGTGCGCTGCTGAGCCTCGACGAGGCCGAGGCGCAGGAGCAGCTCGCGCGCCGGATCGTCGCCGAGGGGATCTCGGTCCGCGCGACCGAGGAGATCGTCGCGCTGGCCCTGAGCGACGGTACGAGCAAGAAGGAGACGGCCAAGCGTCGTCCGAAGCCGCACGCTCCCGCCCTGACGGATCTGGCCGACCGCCTTTCCGACCGGTTCGACACCCGCGTGAAGGTGGACATCGGCCGGAGCAAGGGCAAGATCACCATCGAGTTCGCGACGGTCGACGACTTGGAGCGGATCGTCGGCCTCATCGGCGTAGGCCAGGAGGAGGAGCCGGAGGCCTGATCCTCGATCGGCGCTCCTGCGGGACGACGCCGCGTTCGCGACGGGATCGGCTCGACGACCGGGCTCAGCTTCGTTGCGAATGGCACACTGCCGGCCGCGTGATCCCGGATCACGCGGCCGGCAGTGTGCTGCGGCTGACGAGATGCCGCTGCCGCCCAGAGCATCGCGTTCAGGAAATCCGGGCGGGCGACGGCGTTTCACGTGAAACTCGAGATCCGGGTCGGAGCGGTTCTTGAGCCGCCCCGACCGTTTCACGTGAAACCGGCCGGGCCTGTGATTGGCGAAGCGGCGGGCAGGCGGCAGGACCTTCGTCTGCCCGATCACGGGCATGACGTTGCGGCGCCGAAGCTCTCCATCCGGTCGGCAACGGACGGAGGCGGAGTCTTTGACCCCGGAGGAGCCTGACCGGATCCAGAACCGGGCCACGTTCCTCAGCGAGCGCGAGCCGGCAGTCGAGGAACACGCGGCCGCGTCACCGGCGGGCCTCGGTACCTGTTGCCGGCGCCTCAGTGCGTGCTGAGGGCATCAGCGCTGCCGATCGGTACTCAGCAGAGGGGGCCACTCGACGGGCCGCCCAGCGCCGCAAGAGGCTGGGGCCCGTCCGCCCTCGCTACCAAGACCGGCGCACAGCCACCCCGCTGACACGGGGAGACGCCCGATGCCCGTGTTGCCGATGGCCCTGCTTATCAGTGGTCCTCCTGGCTGTTCTGGTTGTCCCCGCATTCGCGGCGGTCTCGAGGCCGGTTAGGCCCCTCCTCGGTCTCCAGGCCTCTCCACTCTTCCCGCCCGGCAGCCGGACGCGTCCTGCGTCGAGTGTCAGTCAGCATCCACGTGGCCACGGCAACTGCGGGCACGCGTGGGCCGACGCTGCCACTGTCCACCGCGTTCGGACGGATGCTCGGCGGTTGCTGCTTGACCAATCAGCACCGGCCCATCCCTACCCTCCGTCCGCTCACCCCCTTCGCCCCCGGAATCCCTCCCGACCGGCTGCACACGCTGCACGGCTCCGCCGCACCGACCCGGCGCGGATGACCAACCGGTCCTGGTCCTCGCCGGACCAACGGGGCATCGCCGCTCGGTGCCTTCCCGCCGCAACACGCCGGCCCGTGCCTTCCGCTCGCCTGCCGCCCTGCGCGGCGTGGTCCATGGCGGCGCGGCACTGCCCGGGGTCCGGTGACTGTCGGGCCGCGGAAGCAGTGGACGGCTCCCGGTGATTCGCGCGGCCGACCTGAGACAGCGGAGACAAGATTCCGAATGCAACGGCGACGCCGGCCCACGGCGTTCAGCGGCGGCGGACGAGCGGCGGCGGACGAGCGATGACGGAACCCGCCCGGCGTGCCTCCGTTTCACGTGGAACCGACGAACTCCACCCCGGTGCAGGATCCGTGCTCGCCCGAAAAGTTATCCACAGCGGTTATCCACAGGCAGCCCCGTTTCACGTGAAACCCCGCGTGAAATGGGGTGGCAGCCTGTGGATGACGGCATGTGTCCGGCGTCTCATCAGCCTGTGGGCGCCTGTGGATAGCTGTGGACAGAGCCGCTGCCGGTTCTTCCGTCACGGCCGGACTGGGGCCGTCCGACCGCTCGTTCGGGTAGGGACAGCGGTGCCGGAACCGGTTAGTGTCAGCGTCGTGCACGACACCCCTCCCTCCGTTCCGGACTTCACCCAGTGGCCGTCCTTTCCCTTCGAGGGCGACCTTCGTGTCAAGCAGCTCGATGACCCGGTCCCGGTCGAGCCGCCGCGCAAGGGCGAGGGGAACCGGGATTGCACCGCCTGCAACGCCCCCGACGACGCCTACATCTGGGTGGGTGAGCGATGGCGGGTACGCGCCATGGACCGCCCTACCGGGCTGCCGATGGTGCTGATCCTGGAATCCCGCTCGCATCTCGACCTCGGCGACCTGCCGAATCTGCTCGCCGCCGAACTGGGGGTGATGACCGTACGGCTGGAGCGGGCCATCCGGTCCCTCGACGGGGTCGCCCGGGTGCACGTCAACCGTTGGGGCGACGGCTCGGCGCACCTGCACATGTGGTTCCTGGCCCGGCCCTACGGGCAGCTCCAGCTGCGGGGGACCTTCCTCTCCCTGTGGGACTCCATCCTGCCGCCCATCTCCGAGGCGCGGTGGCGGGAGAATCTCGCCATGGTTGCCGCCTGGCTGGCGGAGTTCGGGGGCCGTCCGCTGGCGGCGCCACCGCGCATCCAGTGGCAGGCCCCGTCCAGCTTCACCGGGCAGCCCCCGGCGGAAGACGTTCCGACGGAGGGCGAGGCGGTGTCCGTGATCGAGTCCGCCGAGGAGACCCCGCCGGCGCAGGAGCCGGAGGGCGAGGCGTCCTCCACGGACGCCGGACGGTCGGGCAGCCAGACGTAGAACCAGGGCGGCCACCTGAGGAAGTGCCTCCGGGTGGCCGCGCAGCCGATAGTGAGCGACGGGGCGACGGCCGGCGCCGACACCCCAGCGCCGAGCCTCCGCCCGCAAGGTGGGGCGGTGGACCGGTCGGTCAGGGGCGCCGGGCTGCGGCGCGGGCCACCAGAGTGCCGACCATCCTGCCGAAGTCCAGTCCGGCGGCCTGGACCGCGAGCGGCAGCAGCGAGGTCTCGGTCATCCCCGGCGAGACGTTGACCTCCAGCACGTGCGGCTGGCCGGCTGAGTCCACGATCAGGTCGACGCGGCTCAGGTCGCGCAGCCCCAGCGCGGTGTGCGCGGCCAGCGCGACGTCGGCCACGGCACCGGCCACCTCCGGCCCCAGCCGGGCGGGGGTGTGCCAGGTCGTCCGTCCGGCGGTGTAGCGGGCGGCGTAGTCGTACACCCCGTTGCGGGGCACGATCTCCACCGCGGGCAGGGCGCGCGGCCCGTCGCCCAGGTCGACCACCGAGACCGCCACGTCCATGCCGGGCACGTACCGCTCGACCAGCGCCGTGGGGTCGTACGCGAAGCAGCCGACCATCGCAGCCGGCAGGGACGCGGCGTCCCGGACCACGGCGGCGCCCAGCCCCGAACCGCCCTGGGCGGGCTTCACCATGAGCGGCAGCCCCAGCCGCTCGACGATCCGGTCCAGCACCGCCACGGCGCCCAGCTCGGAGAACCGGTCGTGCGGGAGGGCGACCCAGTCCGGGGTCGGGATGCCCGCCTCGCGGAGCACCGCCTTGGCCGAGGGCTTGTCCCAGGCGAGCCGGGAGGCGCGGGCGTCGCACCCCACGTACGGGATGCCGCAGAGGTCGAGCACGCCACGCAGCGACCCGTCCTCGCCGGTGGCGCCGTGCAGGGCGATCACGACGGCGTCCGGCGGGTCGGCGCTCAGGGCCGGCAGCAGCGCCACGTCGGCGTCCCGCAGCTCGGCGTCCATCCCGACCGCGCGCAGCGCGTCGAGCACCCGGCGCCCGGACCGCAGCGAGACGTCACGTTCGTAGGAGAGCCCGCCGGCGAGCACCAGTATCCGCAGGTCGGCGGTGACGGCGGAGTCGGTCACGACGGAACGGTCGGCAGCGGTGGGAACCATGCCGGAATCATGCCAAGTCGGGTCCCGGCGTGTCCGCGCCGGCCTGCCCGCGCCGTGCCCCGGGGCGGCCGACCGCACCGAACACCCGCCGCGTGGCGATGTCCTGCTCCATCACGCCGGCCAGCCGGCGCACGCCCTCGCGGATCCGCTCCGGGGACGGGAACGAGAAGTTGAGCCGCATGTTGCCGCTGCCGGTGCCGTCGGCGTAGAAGCCGGTGCCCGGGACGTACGCCACCCGGGCGGCGATGGCCCGGGGCATCATCGCCTTGGAGTCGAGGCCGTCGGGCAGGGTCGCCCAGACGAAGAGGCCGCCGCCCGGCGTCGTCCAGGTCGTGCCGGCGGGCATCAGGTCGTCCAGCGCGGCGAGCATCGCGTCGCGCCGTTCCCGGTAGACCTCGCGGTAGACCTTGAGCTGCTCCCGCCAGGGCATGGTGCCGAGGTAGGTGGAGACGGCGGCCTGCGCGTAGCCGCTCGGGCAGAGGATCTGCGCCTCGCTGGCGATGACGAGTTTGTCGCGGACGGCGTGCGGCGCGAGGATCCAGCCGACCCGCAGGCCCGGGGCGAAGGTCTTGGAGAAGGTGCTGAGGTAGAAGACCCCGTCGCGGCGCCGCGCGCGCAGCGGCGCCGGCGCGTCCCCCTCGAAACCCAGCTGACCGTACGGGTCGTCCTCGACCACCAGCAGACCGGCGCGCTCGCAGATGTCGAGCACCCGCTCCCGCCGCTGTTCGGTCAGCGTCACGCCGGTCGGGTTCTGGTAGGTCGGGATGGTGTAGAGGAACTTGACCCGCCGGCCGGCGCGCGCCTGCTCGGCGATGGCCGCCTCCAGTGCCTCCGGGACCAGCCCGTCGTCGTCCATCGGCACGTGCACGACCTGCGCCTGGGCGGCCTGGAACACCCCGAGGGCGCCGACGTAGGTCGGGCCCTCGGCGAGCACCACGTCCCCGGGGTCGAGGAAGAGCCGGGCCACCAGGTCGAGGGCCTGCTGCCCGCCCACGGTGACCACCACGTCGTCCGGGGAGGCGCCGCAGGCGGCGTCGATGCCGGAGAGCGCCATCACCTCGCAGATCCGCTCGCGCAGCTCCAGGGTGCCCTGGCCGATGCCGTACTGGAGGGTGGTGGCGCCGTGTTCGGCGCCGAGCCGGCCGAGCATCTCGCCGACCGCGTCGAGCGGCAGTGCCGCGATGTAGGGGGCGCCACCGGCGAGCGAGACCACCTCCGGCCGACTGGCCACCGCGAAGAGCGCGCGGATCTCCGAGGCGGTCATGCCCCGTACGCGGCGGGCGTACCGGTCGGTGTAGTCGTCGAGCGTCGTGCCGGTCATGACATCACCTCGATGGCTGCTCGGGTGGCTCCCGCCCCGGCGTACCCGGGACACCTGCGACCATGGCGACGCGGGACGCCGAGTGTCGATCCTAGTCGCCGTCTGCCAGGGGCGTAACCGCGAAGTGACCGGCGTCCACATCGCGGACCTCGGCCGGGGCCCCGGAAGGAGAGGCATCGCGCGTCCCCTCCCGCAGCGTCCGTTTGCGGCGTACGATCGCTCGTCGGGGGCAGGTAGGCGGTGTTGTCGTTCCGTGCCGGTCTCACCTCCGAGCCTAATGTGGGGATACACCAATGTCGCGACGTCTGGTCAGCTTGACCCTCGACACCCTGGAGGACCTGCCCCGCCCGTGCCGGCAGTGCGTCTACTGGGAGCTTGATCCGGTCTCGGCGGACCGGGCCTGCGCCGCGGGCGACCCGGGGCTGGAGAAGGAGGCCTGGGTCTCGCAGACGCTGCTGGAGTGGGGCTCCTGCGGCAAGCTCGTCTACGTCGACGGCATGCCGGCCGGCTTCGTCCTGTACGCCCCGCCGGCCTACGTGCCCCGCTCGATGGCCTTCCCCACCTCCCCGGTCTCCGCCGACGCCGCGCTGCTGATGACGGCCAACGTGGTGCCCGCCTTCGCCGGCGGCGGGCTGGGCCGGATGCTGGTCCAGGGCGTCGCCCGGGACCTCACCAAGCGCGGCATCAAGGCGATCGAGGCCTTCGGCGACGCCAAGTTCGGCGACGCGGCCGACCCCGCCGGCGCCTGCGTCGCCCCGGCCGACTTCTTCCTCTCCGTGGGCTTCAAGACGGTCCGCCCGCATCCGCGCTTCCCCCGCCTGCGGCTGGAGTTGCGTACCGCGTTGAGCTGGAAGTCCGACGTCGAGTACGCGCTGGAGAAGCTGCTCGGCTCGATGAGCCCCGAGACGCTGCTCCGCCCGGTCCGTCCGGCCCCGGCCACCCGCTCGACCGCCGGCTGACCCCGCGCCGGCGCGTCCGGCCCCGGCGGCGGATCCCGGTCGGGAGTCGGCAGGCGGCTCAGTCGACGACCGTGCCGGCGGCCACCACCGCCCGCAGTGCGCTCACGTCGATCGAGCCGGTGGGGACGTCGCGCTCGACGGGGAAGTACATGCGCTGCACGGCGGCGACGACGGCCTCCACCACCCTGTCCCGGAACCGGGGGTCGACCAGTCGGGCCCGGTCGGTGGGCGAGGTGAGGTAGCCGACCTCGACGCGTACGGCCGGCATCCGGGTCAGCCGGAGCAGGTCCCACGCCTTCGCGTGCGTACGGCAGTCGCGCAGCCCGGTGCGGGCGACGATCTCCCGCTGCACAAGCCCGGCCAGCCGCTCCCCGGTCGCCGAGGTCACCCCGTTGTCGGTGCCGTAGTGGTAGGTCGCCACCCCCTCGGCCGCCGGGTTGACGTGCTCGTCGACGTGCAGCGAGATGAACACGTCGGCGCCGAGCGAGTTGGCCAGCTCCGTCCGGTCGACGTCCGGCAGGCAGTCCTCCTGGGCGGGCCCACGGGTGAGCTGCACCCGGACGCCAGCGGCGGCGAGCCTGCCCTCCAACCGGCTGGCCAGGTCGTACACGAGGTCCGCCTCGGTCCACCGCAGCGACCCGTCCGGCACCACCACGCCCGGGTCGGTGCCCCCGTGCCCGGGGTCGATGACGACGGTCCGGCCCACCAGCGTCGGGCCGGACTGCCGGATGGCGTCGGACTCGCGCAGCCACTGCGGCCGCCCGCCGACGACCTTGCGGCCGAGCCGGCGCAGCGCGTTCATGGTGTGCGGGCCGCACGAGCCGTCGGGCGTCAGCCCGACCTCGCGCTGGAACTGGGCGATCGCCCGGGAGGTCCGTACGCCGTAGATGGCGTCCGCGCGCCCGACGTCGTAGCCCATCTCCAGCAGCCGCTCCTGGAGCGAGCGGACGTCCTCACCGGTGAGCGGCTCCGGAACGGCGTGGTAGAGCGTGCGGGCGCCTAGCCGCCAGCGGGCGGCGTCCAGGGCCCGCCAGGTCTCCGCACCGACCCGGCCGTCCACGCTGAGCCCACGCGACTGCTGGAAGGCCCGCACGGCCCGTTCGGTGTGCGAGTCGAACTCGTCGGCGCCCGGTGCCGTCGGGACGAGCAGGTCGAGGCCGGTCAGCACCGTACGGATCTCGGTCACCGCGGGTCCACGGTCACCGGGTCGGATCGGACGCACGCACGACCCCCTCTGCACGGACGGTTGCTGGCCGGGCGGCCCCCGCTTGAGGTTATGTGCTCCGGGGGCTCCGGGTGCCCCACGTCGGGAAAAACGCGTCGACCCCGTACCCGGCGGACCGGGTACGGGGTCGACGCGCGTCGGTGCTGCTCAGAGCGCCGATTCGATGAGCCTGACGAGCTCGCCCTTCGGCTTGGCGCCGGCGATCGACTGCACCGGCTCGCCGTTCTTGAAGACGGTGAGGGTGGGGACCGACATCACCCGGTAGGTGCGGGCGGTCTCCGGGTTCTCGTCGATGTTGAGCTTGACGATGGTGACCTGGTCGCCCATCTCGCCGGCGATCTCCTCCAGCAGCGGCGACACCTTGCGGCACGGGCCGCACCACTCGGCCCAGAAGTCCACCAGAACCGGCTTGTCGGACTTCAGCACGTCGGCGGCGAAACTCGCGTCGGTGACCGACTTCGTTGCTCCCACTATGACCCTCCTCCGGGATGTGTTTCGGTTGTTCAGCCCTGCAGCGTGGCGATGAAGCGTTCGGCGTCCAGCGCGGCGGCGCAGCCGGTGCCGGCGGCGGTGATCGCCTGCCGGTACGTGTGGTCCACCAGGTCGCCGGCGGCGAAGACGCCGGGCACGCTGGTCCGGGTGCTGGGCGCCTGGACCTTCACGTAGCCCTCGTCGTCCATCTCCACCTGCCCCCGGAAGAGTTCGCTGCGCGGGTCGTGACCGATGGCCACGAAGACGCCGGTGACGTCGAGGACCTTGGAGTCGCCGGTGTGCGTGTTGCGTACCCGCACCCCGGAGACCTTGCCGTCGTCGCCGAGGATCTCCTCGACCGTGGTGTTCCACTCGACCTTGATCTTGTCGTTGCTCAGTGCCCGCTCGGCCATGATCTTGCTGGCCCGGAAGGAGTCCCGGCGGTGGATGATGGTGACCGAGTCGGCGAACCGGGTGAGGAAGCTGGCCTCCTCCATCGCCGAGTCACCGCCGCCCACGACCACGATGTGCTGGTTGCGGAAGAAGAAGCCGTCACAGGTCGCGCAGGACGAGACGCCGTGGCCCAGGTACTCCTGCTCGCCGGGCACGCCGAGCGGACGCCACGCGGAGCCGGTGGAGAGGATGACCGCCCTGGCCCGGTACGCGGTCTGGCCCACCCAGACGGTGCTGACGGCGTCGGAACCCACGCTGCCGGTGTCCTTCAGCTCGACCCGCGTCACGTCGTCGGTGAGGAACTCCGCGCCGAACCGCTCGGCCTGCTTGCGCATGTTGTCCATCAGCTCGGGGCCGAGGATGCCGTCGGCGAAACCGGGGAAGTTCTCCACCTCGGTGGTGGTCATCAGCGCGCCGCCGGACTGCACGCCCTCGATGATGAGCGGCTTGAGGTTGGCGCGCGCCGCGTAGACCGCCGCCGTGTAACCGGCTGGCCCGGAGCCGATGATGATCAGGTTGCGGACCTCGTCCACTGCCGTCTCCCGATTGTGTTGTTCGCCATCGGCGCGCACCGATGCCGATCCGATGCCGACGCCGCTCGGTGCCGGCACTTCGATGTGCAGAACGTCATCGTACGAACCGGGGATTCCCGAGCCGGTCATCCGGTGGGTCAGGTCACGTGGACGGCCAAACGGCCGGTGACCGCGAATTCACCCTACCCGCGTGCGGTAGCGGCTGTCCGAGCCGGACCCGGGCACCCCGCATTCCGGCCCGCTCGCCCAGGCCCAGTGCGCCCCCGTGGCGTCGGTGAAGCGCACGATCAGCGCCGGGCGACCCTGGAACCGGGCGTAGTCGACCACGTCGACCACCAGCGGACCGTTGCCGTGCTCGGCCTTGATCTCGCCGATGCAGGCGCCCAGCGCGGCGGGGTCGGTGAGCCGGTCGAGCCCGGTGACGGAGCCGGGCAGCCGCCCGCCCTCCGCCTGGACGCCGGGCTGCTCCCCGGGCGGGCCGTCGGTGAACGGCCGCGCCTTCGGCGACGACGGAAGGGCGGACAGGGACTCCGGCGTGTAGTCCGTTCCGCTGCGCACCGACGGCTCGCCGGCGATCCGGAAGGGCGTGGCGGCGGGAGCGGCGCCCTCACGGTTCGTCGTCGCGGGCAACGCCGTGTCCGCGGCGCCGCCCACCTGCCGGTCCCTGGTGAGCTGGTCGACGCCGAGCCCGACCGCCGCGATCGACACGGCGGCCAGCGCGACCGGCCCGGCCAGCCGGGACCAGCGGCGGCGTCGTCGCCCGGGACCGGTGGCCCCGCGGCGGCCCGGCTCCGACCGGGGTACGCCGGCAGGACGCCTCCCGGACCCGCCGAGCGGCTGTGCCGGCACCGCCCCGATGCCCGTTCTGACCGTCGGTTGACCCTCCGCCGGCCGTTCCTCGGCGGACGTCGCGTCGTTCTCCGCCCCCCGGCCCCCCGGCTCGGCCCGGCCCGGCCCCGAACGGCCCGGCCCCGAACGGCCCGGCTCGGATCGGCCCGCACCGGCGGAGTCTGCGGTGGCGAGGTCGGACGCGGTGCCGGGGTCGGCTGCGGTGGCGTGTGCCAGGGCGGCAACGATCCGGTCGGTGACGTCGGCCGGCATCTCGGGTGCAGACGCGCCCCAGGTGGCCAGGTCCGCGTGGACGTCCGCCACGGCCGGGGCCAGCAGCGCGTACGCCTGCGCCCAGTCGGGGTCCTCGTCGACCAGTCGGGCGACGAGATCCTCGTCCGGGGTGCCGTCCAGCGCCCCGCCGAGGTAGTCGGCGAGCAGGTCGTGGTCGACCTCCCTGTACCCCCCGACAGTCACGCGTCCTCCTGGTGGAGATCCCGCCGGGACCGTCCCGACCCCGATCGGACGCCCTCGGGCGACCGCGGGTTCCCTCGGGTGACGGCCGGCACGTTCGGGCCCGTCGCCGGGGCCGGCTCCGCCCGCTGCGGGGTGGCCTGCGGCTCCGTCTTCTGCCTGGTGGGGCGCAGGTGCCCGAGCTGTGTCGCCAGGCGGGCCCGGCCCCGGGCGCACCGGCTCTTGACGGTCCCCTCGGCCACGTCGAGGATCCGGGCCACCTCGGCCACGGGGTAACCCTGCACGTCGACCAGGATCAGCGCCGCCCGCTGCTCGGGCGGCAGCTCGGCGAGCGCCTGCCGGACCACGAGCGCCGTGTCGTGGTCTTGGACGGGTGCCGCCGGCTCGACGCCCCCGGTGCCGGAATCGGTGTCCCGGACGCCGTCCGGCAGCGGCACCGTCGGATGCGCCTGGCGGCGGCGGATCCGGTCCAGGCACGCGTTCACCACGATCCGGTGCAGCCAGGTGGTGACCGCCGAGTCGCCCCGGAACCGCCCGGCGGCGCGGTGGGCGGAGAGCAGGGCGTCCTGAAGGGCGTCGGCGGCCTCCTCGCGGTCGCCGAGCGTGCGCAGGGCCACCGCCCAGAGCCGGTCCCGGTGCCGGTGGAAGAGCTCGGCGAAGGCGTGCGGGTCGCCGGCCACGTGGGCGTGCAGGAGGTCGAGGTCCGCCGTCCCGGACGGCGGCACCGACGACGAGACCGGCGGACCCGCCGGTCCACCGGTCACCCGTTCCCCGCGTACGCCCATCACCACGTCCGGCGGATGCGGTGCCCGGAGCGCGGTGGCCGCCTCACGACCCCTGGACCGTGATCTCCTGGACGCCGAGCTTGTAGCCGCCGTCGCTCGACGGCAGCTCGGTGATCCAGAACAGCAGGTAGCGGTACTTCTGGTCGGCGTTGAAGCCGTTGAAGGTCATCTTGGTGCCCTCGTGCTCCTCGAACGGCTGGCCGATCGCGGTCTTCCTGTAGTCCGCGAAGAGCTGGGCGTCACCGGAGGACGACGACGGCCGGTCGGTGGTGCCGGCGTAGAGCTGGGCGGAGGCGCCCCGGGCGGACAGGAGCACCTGCACGGACTTGACCGTGTGCTCGCCGCCGAGGTCGATCCAGACGCCCATGCCCTTCTTGAGGTTGCCGAAGTTGGCGCGCCCCCGGTAGGTCTGGGTCTCCCAGCCCTCGTCCTCGTCCCCGTCGTACACCTTGTCGGCGTTGCGGACCTCGGTCCGGTCGCCCTCCGGGTCGATGATCCGGGCCGTGCTGATCTTCAGCGGCCCGGCCGTGATGGCGGCCGGGGTGGCGTCGCCGGCGGGCGCGTTCGACGATGGCGCGGCGACCGGGTTGGGCTTTGGGTCGTCGTCACCACCGCCCAGGGCGGTGATGCCGATCAACAGGCCGACCAGGGCGACCGCCAGCAGGCTGGCGATGCCGATCGCGACCTTGCGTCCGCCGGCGGCGGCGAGCGGTGACGGCTCCTCGCCGGTGTCGGCCGCGAAGCGCAGCGGCCCGGCGCTGTCGAGGAACTGCTCGTCGGCCGGCACGTCCAGCCGGGCCAGCTCGGCCGCGAGCACGTCCGACGAGGGCGGCTCGATCTCGGCGTCGAGCAGGTCCATGGTGAGGTCGTCGAGGTACGCCGGCACGCCCGCCCGCACCTGCCGGGGGGCGGCGATCGCGCCGGCCGCGTCGCGTACGGCGTCGGGGATGGCGGCCCGGCCGTGGCCGGCGGTGGCGCCACGCAGCGGGGCCTCGGCGTGCGGCCAGTGCCCGGTCAGGGCGAAGTAGAGGACTCCGCCGATCGCGCGGACGTCGCTCTGCTGGCTGTCGGCGCCGTCGGTGCGCGCGTCGGCCAGCACCACCCGGCCGTCGTCACTGACCATCACCGTGCCGGGGTGGACGTTGCCGTGCACCATGCCGGTGGCGTGCACGGCGGCGAGGGCACTGGCGACCGCGTTGCCGATGGTGGTGGCGCGTGCCGGGTCCATCGGCCCGTCGGTGACCAGCTCGCGCAGCGACTGCCCGTCGACCCACTCCCGCACCACGTACGCCCGCTCGGCCTCGTCGATCGCGTCGTAGACGCCGACCAGGTTGGGGTGGATGACGCGGCTGGCCGCGACGGCGCCCTGGAGCATCTCGGTGGCCGAGTCGCCACCCGGGTAGCGCAGCACGACCGCTACGGGACGGCGCAGGATGACGTCGACCCCGCGCCAGACCAGCCGACCCGCGCTGTCGTTGTTGATGTGCTCGACCAGCTCGTAACGCTCGGCGAGGATCTCACCGGCCGTGGGAGCACCGAAGGTCATGACCTGAGGAGCGCTCTCCTCCGCCTCCTGACCTTCGCCGACCTGGGTCACCCGTCCTCCCTCGGTGATCGTGTCGATCGATGGACCCGCGCTGCTGGGCATGTGGCTTCCCGCTCTGCCTTCGAAGGAACCGGCCGACCGGTGTCGACGCGGAGCGCCGGCGCCTGGCCTGCCGTACCCGTCGAGAGCGACCTTACCCGGGTTGGCCGTCTCCCCGACATGTCATCTTCGCGCCGCTCCCGGGCCGAGCTGCCGGCAGGCGGCCGACTTGTCCGGTTGCTCCCGTTGTCAGCCACGTTGCTGGCACATGTACTGGCCAATCTAGAGGTTGGCCGCAAGCGCCCGCAGGGAGGGGCCGGCCGATGCGGCGATCGCGCCGACGCAGCCGGGTTCCCCCCGACCGGACCACCATGCTCAGCCGTACGGCTGGTTATCCACAGGCCCTTTCGGTGCCTGAGCGGCGAATCACGGAGTTATCCACAGGCGCATCCCCAGGCTGGTGATCCTCGTTCACAGAGAGTGCAGTCCGCCCGCAGCGTGTCGCCCGCCCGAGAGACGGGTTTCGGTCAGCGGCCCAGCCGACGGCGGACCATGCCCACGACCTCGGTGATCTCGCCGATCCGCAGGACCATGGCCAGCCCGAGGTACGTCCCGCCGATCACCGCCCCACCGACCACGAGCTGGACGACGGCCTCCAGGCGGCTCGGCGTGTCGTCGCCGGGCAGCAGCTTGACCACGATCAGGCCGACCACCGCCGCGCCGAGCGCCGCGACCGCGACCCGCGCACTGGTGCGCATGATCTCGCCGAGGCCGATCCGACCCACCCGGGGACGTAGCAGCCAGGCGGAGGCGATCGCGGCGGCCAGGTAGGAGACGGCGTTGCCGATCATCATGCCGGCGCCAGCGAAGCTCGGCGAGAAGACCGCGAAGAGCACGATCTGCACCCCGATGCGCAGCGCCACCACCGGAATGTTGATCAGCGCCGGGGTGCGGGTGTCCGGCAGGGCGTAGAAGGCGAACGTGAAGAGCTGGCTGACCGCGAACGGCACCAGGGCGAGCGCGGCGGCCAGCAGCACCACGGAAGTGGCGGTGGCGTTGCGCTCGTCGAAGGCGCCCCAGCGGAACAGGGTGAACGAGATCGGGGAGGCGAGCACGGCGTAGCAGACCGCGATCGGGGCGAGCACCGCGGTGACCGTCCGGGTGCCCCGGGACAGATCGGCGGCCACGTCCGCGTACCGGCCGTCGGCGGCGGCGGCGCTCATCCGGGGCATCAGCGCGGTGATGATCGAGACGGCGATGATGCCGTGCGCCGTCATCAGCAGCAGGAAGACGTTGTTGTAGATCAGCGGGCCGGCGGCGTTTTCCCTGCCCGCCCGGTTCAGCAGGTTGAACAGCACGATCAGGCCGATCTGGCTGACCGCGACGTAGCAGAACATCCACGCCCCGAGCCGGCCCAGCTCGCGCAGGCCCAGCTTGCGGAAGTCGAAGCGCAGCTTCCAGCGGAAGCCCACCTTGCGCAGCGCCGGCAGCAGGCCGGCGGCCTGGATGGCGACGCCGAGCAGGGTGCCGCCGCCGATCAGCAGGATTCGCCCCGTCGTCATCTCGTCCGGCTTGATGATGTCCGCGCCGAAGATCGCGATGTAGAGGCCGGCGGTGGCGATCACCACCAGGTTGTTCAGGATCGGCGCCCACATGGGAGCGGCGAAGTGGCCCCGGGTGTTGAGCACCGCGCTGATCAGCGCGCTCAACCCGGAGAAGAAGATCATCGGCAGCATCAGGCGGGCCAGCGCCGTGACCAGGCCCGAATAGCCGTCGGTCGACTCGCCGCTGCCGTAGAGCCAGGTCAGCGTCGAGGCGAACAGGACCGCGAGCAGGGCCGCCACGCCGAGGGCGAGGACCGCCAGGGTGAGCAGTCGCTGGGCGTACGCCTGGCCGCCGTCCGCGTCCGACTTGCGCCGCCGTACCAGCACCGGGATCAGCACGCTGGTGAGTACGCCGCCGAGCAGGAACTCGTAGACCATCCCGGGCAGGATCTGCGCGGTGGTGTACGCGTCACCGACCAGCGCGCCGCCGAGCGCCGCCGCGATCACCAGGTTGCGCAGGAAGCCCGTACCGCGGCTGACCAGGCTGCCCATGGCCATCACCGCGCTGTTGGTCGCGGCGCTGGCCTCGCCCACCTGTTCCTGCGGCGGCGCGGTCGACTCCATGGCCGGCTGGTTGAGCGGCTCGGCGGAGATGAACGTGGCGCCGTCCGACGGCTGGCCGGGCGCGGCGCCGCCCTGGGCGGCGTTCGCGCTGCGGTAGAGACCGCCGCTCATCTTGTCGCCTCCAAGGCAGAGAGGTACGTCGGAGCCGGGCCACGGCCCGCACGTCACAGACGATAGTCAACGGCCACCCGTTACCCGCGCCCGGCGGACCGCATCCTCGTCGGGACCGATAGTCTGGCGCTCCCATGTCCGAAGCCTCCGCTCCCCACGCCGCCGACCGCCGCGAACTCACCGCCGCGCAGCGCAACGCCGTCGCCGAACTGCTCCGGGTCTCCCCGGTCGCCGACGAGTTGGGCCGCCGGTTCGCGCGGGCCGGCCACGAGCTGCACCTGGTGGGCGGTTCGGTACGCGACGCCCTGCTCGGCCGCCTCGGCGACGACCTCGACTTCTGCACCGACGCGCACCCCGACGAGACCCTGCGCATCGTGCGCGGCTGGGCCGAGTCGATCTGGGAGACCGGCCGGGAGTTCGGCACCATCGGGTGCCAGCGCGACGGGCTGCGGCTGGAGGTCACCACCTTCCGCGCCGAGTCCTACGACCAGGTCAGCCGCAACCCGATCGTCGAGTACGGCACCGACCTCGCCGAGGACCTGCGGCGGCGCGACTTCACCATCAACGCGATGGCGGTCAGCCTGCCCGAGCACCGGTTCACCGACCCGCACGGCGGGCTGGACGACCTGGCCGCCAAGGTGATCCGCACCCCGGGCACCCCGGCGGAGTCGTTCGGCGACGACCCGTTGCGGATGCTGCGCGCGGCCCGCTTCGCCGCGCAGCTGCGCTTCGCGGTGCACCCCGACGCGTACGCGGCGATGACCCGGATGGCCGGCGACCTGGACCGGATCACGGCCGAGCGGATCCGCGACGAGTTCACCAAGCTGCTCTGTGGCGCGGACCCGATCACCGGGCTGCGGCTGTTGGTCGACACCGGGCTCGCCGAGCGCTTCCTGCCGGAGCTGACCGGGCTCAAGCTGGAGATCGACGAGCACGCCCAGCACAAGGACGTCTACGAGCACACCCTGACCGTGGTGAGCAACGCCGTCTCGTACGAGACCGAGGGGCCGGACTTCGTCCTGCGGATGGCCGCGCTGATGCACGACGTCGGTAAGCCGGCGACGAAGGCCGTGGGCTCGGACGGCCGGGTCAGCTTCCACCACCACGAGGTGGTCGGCGCCCGGCTCACCAAGGCCCGGATGAAGGCGCTGCGCTACCCGAAGGAGATCACCGCCAAGGTGACCGCGCTGGTGGCGCTGCACCTGCGCTTCTACGGCTACGGCCGGGGCGAGTGGACCGACTCGGCGGTGCGCCGCTACGTCGCCGACGCCGGTGACCTGCTGCTGCGGCTGCACAAGCTGACCCGGTCGGACTGCACCACCCGCAACCGCCGCAAGGCGGCCCAGCTCGCCGCCGACTACGACGCGCTGGAGGAGCGGATCGCCCGGATCGCCGCCGAGGAGGACCTGGCGCGGGTCCGGCCCGACCTGGACGGCAACGCCATCATGGAGCTGCTGGGCGTACCGCCGGGGCCCGTCGTCGGACAGGCCTGGAAGCACCTCAAGGAGCTGCGTCTGGAGCGCGGCCCGCTGAACCGCGACGAGGCCGAGGCGGAGTTGCTGCGCTGGGCCCGCGACGAGGGCATCGTCGAGTAGCCCGGCCAGGGCGCCACGGACCCCTCGGCCTTCAGGGAGGCGGTCCGACACGGGCCGCGCCCGGACGACACGGGAAGGGCGCCGCCCCCGGCCGGGGACGGCGCCCTGTCGCGCTCAGCGGATCCGGCCGCTGCCGGACCGCGTCAGCGGGTCTCGACCGCCGTGCCGTCGACGGGCGGCTTGCCGTTGCCGGTGGTCGCCGCCGCCGAGCCGAGCTTCCCCAGCAGGCCGGCCAGGTCGATGCCGGTCAGGTCGCTGCCGAGTTGGAGCCCCTGGGCGACGTTGCCAGCCACCGACTTGGTCAGCGACGAGGCGCCGTCGGTGGAGATGACGGTCAGCTTGTCGATCGCACCGATCGGGGCGCTGGCCGCCTCGACCACCTGCGGCAGCATCTTGACCAGCAGGTCCAGCACGGCGGCCTCGCCGTACGCCGCGAACGCCTCGGCCTTGCGAGCCATCGCGTCGGCCTCGGCCTGCCCCTTGGCCAGGATGGCCGCGGCCTCGGCCGTGCCCTCCCGCTCGACCGCCTCGGCGATGGCGGAACGGCGGCGCTGCTCGGCCTCGCCCTCCTTGGCGCCCTCGATCGCGTTGGCCTCGGCCAGCGCGGCCCGGCGGGCCCGCTCGCCCTCACCGGTGAGCCGGGCCTGCTCGGCGGAGGCCTGGGCGGCGGCGATGACGGCCTGACGCTGCGCGTCGGCGTTCAGCACGGCCGCGTTGCGTGACGCCTCGGCCTCCTGCTCCACCTTGTACCGGGCGGCGTCGGCCGGCTTGCGTACCTCGGTGTCGAGTTGCCGCTGCTTGAGCTCGGCGTTGCGCTCGGCGACCTTCTGCTGCTCGGAGAGGATCGCCTGGTCCCGTTCGGCCTGGGCCAGCGGTCCCGCAGCGGCGGCCTTCGCCTTGGCCGCGTCGATCTCCGCCTGGATGGCGGCCTGCTTCAGCGACAGGTTCCGGTTGGCCTCGGCGATGGCCTCCTCGGCGAGCAGCCGCTCCTGCTCGGCCTGCTGCCGGGCCCGCGCCTCGGCGATGGCCGCGTCCTTGAGTACCCGGGCGGCCTCCGGCCGGCCCAGGTCCTGGAGGTAGGAGCCCTCGGCCAGGATGTCCTGGAGCTGGAAGGTGTCCAGCACCAGGCCCTGGTTGGTCATCGAGTGCTCGGCCTCCTCGGCGACCGCGCTGGCAAACGCCGCCCGGTCCCGGATGACCTCCTCGACGGTGAGCCGGCCGACGATCGAGCGCAGCGCGCCGGCCAGCACCTCCCGGGTGAAGTCCTCGATCTCGTCCTGCTGGTGCAGGAAGCGCTGCGCGGCGGCGCGGATGGCGTCCTCGGTGCCGCCGACCTTGACGATCGCGACGCCGTGCAGGTCGGCGCGGATGCCCTGCTTGCTGACCGCGCCCTTGATGCCGACGTCGATGCGCCGGCTGGACAGGTCGAGCGACTGGAGCTTCTGCACCACGGGCAGGACGAAGACGGACGCGCCGAGCACGACCTTCTGCCCGGAGTTGTCGGTCGACCGGCCACCGTCGGCGGTCTGCGTGGTGCGGCCCTTGCGGCCGGTGACGATGAACGCCTCGTTCGGCCCGGCCACCTTGATGCGGGAGAGCACGAAGAGCACGAGCACGAGCACGAGAAGGACCGCGCCGCCGATGGCGATGAGAAGGGGCATGTGACCGTCCTGTTTTCTATGAGGGGGGGGTTCAGTAGGTCTCGACGTGCACGCTGGTCTCGCTGAGCGCCTCGACCACGAAGATCTGGGCGCCCACCGGGATCGGTCGGTCAGCGCGGGCGTTGAGCTTGACCGGCTGGCCGGCCACCCGGACCCGGACCTCGCCGTAGCCGTCGGCGGGCACGGGGGTGACCACCAGGCCGAGCGCGCCGACCAGGTGGTGGCGGGTGGGGGTGGGATCGGTGCGCATGTCGCGGGCCGCCCGGCTCAGCCGGGCCGCGGCCCAGGCGGTGGGCACGGCCGCGACGACGCCGCCGGCCAGGGCCACGGCGATCATGCCGGGCGTACGCCCACCGACCAGCTCGTTGACGATCGCGGCGCCGAAGCCGAGCGCTCCGGTGAACCCGGCGACCGCCTCCACCGACACCGGACCGTCGAAGTCCGGGTTGCCGAAGTGGAGCAGCTCGCCGCCGAGCAGGGCGAGCGCCAGCACCGCGACGCCCGCGCCGCCGATGATGAGGAAGATCAGCGTCCCCGTGGCCACGGCCTGCACGGTATCGGTACTCCGCAACGTCGGTCGGGACGCCGGTGGCTCAGCAGGGCCGCGACGTGGGGCCGTTCAGCGGGCGCCGGGGACAATGGGGCGATGCGCTGGACCGTGCTCGACTCCCCGATCGGCGAGTTCTCCGTCGCCACCGACGGCACCCACGTGTGCCGGGCCCACTTCGGCCGCGTCGAGGGAGCGGGCGAGGAGCCGGGCGACGAGGCGGCCCGACAGGCGGTGGCGGAGCTGCGGGCGTACTTCGCGGGCGAGCTGACCGGGTTCGCGGTGCCGCTGGCCGCGCCGGGCGGGTCCGACTTCGAGCGGGGCGTCTGGCGGGAGATGACCCGCATCCCGTACGGGGAGACGCTCACCTACGGCGAGGTGGCCCGGCGGCTCGGCGACCAGGGCGCCGCCCGCGCGGTCGGGGTGGCCTGCAACCGCAACCCGATTCCCGTACTCGTGCCGTGTCACCGGATCGTCGGCGCGGGCGGCAAGCTGGTCGGTTTCGGCGGCGGCCTGGACCGCAAGGTGAAGCTGCTGGAGTTGGAGGCCGGGGTCGCCCTGCGCCGCGCCTGGTCCTGACGCGGCGCGCCGCGGTCCCGCCCGCGCCCGCCCGGTCAGCTCGGGGCGGGCAGACAGCCGCCGTCGGCGATGCGGGTGCCGATCTCCACCGTGACGTCGCCCGCCCGGACGCTGCCGAAGACGCACGCCCGGCCGGTCCAGCCCGCGAAGACCAGCCCGTCGACGGGGCCGAGGTCGAGCCGGCCCGGTGGTCGCACGGTGACCCCGGTCAGCCCCGTCGCCACGATCGCCCGCCGGACGGCCTCCTGCCCGGGCTCGTCCCGGCCGCCGGCGGTCAGCAGATTGAGGCGCTTCCTGACGTCCGCAGCGCAGGCCCGGGCACCGGTGGCCGCCTCCTTGCCGAGCGTCCCGCGCTGCCGGAAGGCGTCGTTGGCCGCCTGCTGGCGGCGGAACTCCTCCGCGCGACGCTGCTCGTCGGTCAGCGGCTGTCGGGTGCCGGGTGGGCGCGACGTGGCGGCTGGAACACCGCCACCGGACGGGGCGACCTGCCCGGGGCGCGCGACCGGCGTGCCCGCCCTGGCGCAGTCGGCCTCGGGAAGCGCTGCGGAGGCGGCCGGGCGGGCGGAGCCGTCGCCGCCGTCCGGTGCCGTGCTGGCTGTCGGTGCCGTGCCACCCGCTGTGGTGGTGCCGTCGGCTGGTGCCACGCCGCCGGCCGGCGCGGTGGTCGGGTTGGATCCCGGCGCCGCGCAGCCGACGAGGACCGGAAGGAGCGCCGCGACGGCGAAGGCCCCGACGACCCGTCGCGCGCCGCCATGAGGGAGGGACGTCACGTCGGTCAGCGTAACGGCGCGTCGCCGTCCGTTCGACCCCGTGTGAGGCCGGTGGCCCGTTGCGCGTACGGCTGCGGAAGGGCCGGACGCGGCGAGGGCCGGGTCCGTGTGGACCCGGCCCTCGATGGTGCTGGTGTCGGCGCGTCAGCGCTCGGCGTCACCGGCGATGAACGCCTCGACGGCGGCGTGCGCGTCGTGGTCGGCGTACTGCACCGGCGGGGACTTCATGAAGTACGACGAGGCCGACAGGATCGGGCCGCCGATCTTCCGGTCCAGCGCGATCTTCGCGGCGCGGACGGCGTCGATGATGACACCGGCCGAGTTCGGCGAGTCCCACACCTCGAGCTTGAGCTCGGCGTTGAGCGGGGTGTCGCCGAACGAGCGGCCCTCCAGGCGGATGTACGCCCACTTGCGGTCGTCCAGCCACGGCACGTGGTCCGACGGGCCGATGTGCACGTCGCTCTTGCTCATCTCGTGCGGGATCTGCGAGGTGACCGACTGGGTCTTCGAGATCTTCTTCGAGACCAGGCGCTTGCGCTCCAGCATGTTCATGAAGTCCATGTTGCCGCCGAAGTTGAGCTGGTACGTGCGCAGCAGCTCGACGCCCCGGTCCTCGAACAGCTTCGCCAGCGCCCGGTGCACGATGGTGGCGCCGACCTGGCTCTTGATGTCGTCACCGACGATCGGCAGGCCCGCGTCCTCGAACTTCTTCGCCCACTCCGGGTCGGAGGCGATGAAGACCGGAAGCGCGTTGACGAAAGCGCAGCCGGCGTCGATGGCGGCCTGGGCGTAGAACTTGTCGGCCTGCTCGGAGCCGACCGGCAGGTACGAGACCACGACGTCGACCTGCGCGTCGCGCAGCGCCTGGGCGACGTCGACCGGCTTGGCGTCGGACTCCTCGACGATCTCGCGGTAGTACTCGCCCAGACCGTCGAAGGTCGGACCGCGCTGCACGCTGATGCCCGTCGGCGGCACGTCGCAGAGCTTGATGGTGTTGTTCTCGCTGGCGACGATCGCCTCCGCGAGGTCCATGCCCACCTTCTTGGCGTCCACGTCGAACGCCGCGACGAACTGCACGTCCGAAACGTGGTAGTCGCCGAAGGTGACGTGCATGAGACCCGGGACGCGGTCGTTCGGGTCGGCGTTGCGGTAGTACTCCACGCCCTGCACGAGGGACGAGGCGCAGTTACCCACACCGACGATGGCGACGCGGACGGAGCCCATAGCGTCTGCCTCCTTCTTCTTCATCACGGCCGCTCTTTCCTGGACTCTCCAGGCGGAGGCGGGCTGTTGTCTTCTCGTCGGCCGCCGGCCGTCCCGGTTGACGGGACCGTCGGGGCACGGCCGGAGCGCTCGTTGGCGATGAGCTCCTCCAGCCAGCGGACCTCGCGCTCACAGGCGTCCAGGCCGTGGCGCTGCAGTTCCAGCGTGTAGGCGTCGAGCCGCTCGGCCGCCCGGCCGAGCACGTCGCGAAGCCCTTCACGGCGTTCCTCGATCTTCCGCCGGCGACCCTCGAGGATGCGGAGTCGGGTCGCCTGGTCGGTCCGGGCGAAGAACGCGAAGTGCACGCCGAAACCCGTGTCGTCGTACGTCTCCGGCCCGGTCTGCGCGATCAGTTGGGCGAAGCGTTCCTTGCCCTCCGCCGTGATCTCGTAGACCACCCGACCTCGTCGGCTGGTCAGCGCGGGAACCTCCTCGACCGTGGCGGGTGCCTCCGCGGCCTCGGTGATCCATCCCGCCGCCTGCAACCTGCGCAGCGTGGGATAGAGCGAGCCGTAGCTGATCGCCGCCCTGATCGCACCGAGCTTGGCGGTCAGCTCCTTGCGCAGCTCGTAGCCGTGCATCGGAGACTCCTGCAGGAGGCCGAGGATGGCGAGCTCGAGCACGGGCCATCCTCTCTGTACCCTCTACGCGGAGCGGTAACCGCCGCGATGTATCGGACCGATACATCGCACGCTAGCGGATCGCCGTGATCAGGGCAAACCCCCGCTCCGAGGTTCTCCGGTCACGGATCGTCACCGTGGTCGCCCCGTCTGACGAGACCGCGTACCCTTCTCCGCATGCGTACGCAGCGCCAGGTAGTCGACTACTCGCTCCGGAAGCGAGCGGTGCTGCGTGAGCTCCTCGCGGGCCGGGTCGGCACGTACGACGTCTGCGACGCCTCGCCCTACCTGAAGAACGCCGCCCGCTTCCACGGTGAGCCGACCGACGAGCGGTGTCCGATCTGCCGGAGCGAGAACCTGACCCACGTCCACTACATTTACGGCGACGAACTCAAGCAGTCCGCCGGCCAGGCCCGGACACTGGCCGAGTTACCGGTGCTGGCGATGACGGTGCGTGAGTTCCAGGTCTTCGTGGTGGAGGTGTGCCTCGGCTGTGACTGGAACCATCTCGTCGAGCAGTACCTGCTCGGCCGGGACGGCCTGACCGGGAGCCCGGAGGGCGGGCAGGAGCAGGACGCGGTGGGCGGCGCGGCCGCCTCGGGCAACGGTGCGGGCAGTCGACGGAGGCGAGAGGCGCAACGGTGATCTTCGCTCGATCGGCCGACCCCGGCCAGCGTACGCACGCCTGGGGAGACCGACGGATCGTTGGTCTGATTGGCCCGATTGATTCGCAAGTGGCACCGGTCGACCGGCACGCACGTGCCGCCCTCGACAGGTGTCCCATCTCACGGCAAACCGGTGGCGGCGCAGTCGCGTCCCACCGCGACGGCAGGGTGTGAGGAATGAACTCGTACGGCGATTCCAGTTCCCCGCGCGGGCGGGCCCAGATTCCGGGCCAGCACGGCGACCCCGGCGGTGACGCCTCCGGGGGCGGCTGGTCGGCTGCACAGGACGGTACGGCACCCGCGGGCCGCGCCTCGGTCGCGCCCCGCGCCGCCGGCGGGCGGGCCTCGGTCGGCGGCTCGGCCGCCGTTCCGCCGCGCGGCGGCTCCGTCTCCGGTTCGGCGTCCGCGGCCGTCCCGCCGCGTGCCGGAACGGCCTCGGTGGGTTCGGCCTCGGTCGGTCGGGCGGCGCCGGGCCGGGCCGTGCCGGTCCCGCCTGCGCCCGGCGCCGGTCGGGCGGCGGGCTCGGGTCGCGCTTCGGTGCCGGTCTCCCCTGCCGGCGGGCCGGCAGGTCGCGCCTCGGTGGGCTCCGCCGCCGTCGGCGCCGCCCCGGCCGGACGGGCCAGTGTCGGGTCGGCGGCGGTCGGCGGCGTCAGCGGCCGTGCCTCGGCCCGGGCGAGCGTCTCGCCGGCCGCAGGCGGCCCGGGTGGGCCCGGCGGGCCGACCGGCCCCGGTCGGCGCGGGCGCGGCGCGGGCGACCCGGCCGGTTCGTCGCGGGCGAAGAAGCGCAAGCGGGTCAACATGCTGATCGCCGCCTTCGCCGTGTTCATCATGCTCGCCGGGCTCGGCGTCGTCGGCTTCACCTACTACTCGACCAACGTGGTCCTTCCGGAGGACACCACGCCGCCGCAGGCGACCACCCTCTACGCGTTCGACAACAAGACGATCATCGCGAAGGTCGGCACGCAGAACCGGACCCTGGTCACCATCGACCAGATTCCGAAGTGGGTGCAGGACGCCGTCGCTGCGGCCGAGGACCGCAACTTCTACGAGCACTCGGGTGTGGACTACAAGGGCATCGTCCGGGCCGCGTGGAACAACGTCTCCGGCGGCAGCAAGCAGGGCGCCTCGACGATCACCCAGCAGTACGCGCGCAACGCGTTCGACAACCTGAAGGACGACACCTACGCCCGGAAGGTCAAGGAGGCGATCCTCGCCTCCAAGCTGAACGACGAGTACACCAAGCCGCAGATCATGCAGCACTACCTGAACATCATCTACTTCGGGCGGGGTGCGCACGGCATCGAGGCGGCGGCGCAGACGTACTACGGCAAGCCGGCGAACAAGCTGAGCGTGGCCGAGGGCGCGGTCCTCGCCGCGCTGATCAAGCAGCCGGAGGCCGGCGCGGGCCACAAGGGCTACGACCCGGCGGTCAACCTCACCGAAGCCAAGTCCCGCTGGGAGTACGTGATCAGCGGCATGGTCGCCGAGGGCTGGCTGAACGCCCCGAACAAGCCGGCGGCGCCCACCCTGGCCGAGTACCCGATGCCCAAGAAGCCGAACCAGGGCGGCGCCGGCATCGACTTCGGCGTCAACACCCCGTACGGCAACGTGATCAACTACGTGAAGCAGGAGATGCGGGACCAAGGCCTCTGCGTTGACGACGAGTCGAAGGTCACCGATCAGAAGAAGCTTTGCTCGCAGGCCCTGATGTCCGGCGGCTACCGGATCCGTACCACGATCGACAGGAAGATCCAGGAGGCGGCGGTCGAGACGGCCCAGCGCAAGACCAAGGGCTCCAAACTGAACGGCCAGCCGAAGAACCTCATGGCGGCGGTAGTGGCGATTCACCCTGACACCGGTCGGGTGCTCGCCTACTACGGCGGTGACAACGGCACCGGAACCGACTACGCCGGTAAGAACACCGACTCCAACGGCAACGTCTCCGGTGGGCACTCGCCCGGCTCGAGCTTCAAGATCTACACGCTGGCGGCGGCACTCAAGGAGGGTAAGGCCCTCGAGTCACGCTGGAAGGGCAAGGCGTTCACCCCGAAGGGCACCAAGTTCAAGGTCAGCAATGCCGGCGTCGACAACCCGGAGTGTGGCGACTCCTGCACACTGAAGGTCTCCACGCTCAAGTCGCTGAATGTGCCCTTCTACCACGTGACTCAGGAGATCGGCCCGGACAAGGTCATCAAGATGGCCGCCGACGCCGGCGTCACCACCATGTGGCGGACGGACACCAACCCGGCGAAGGCTTACGACCTGACCAAGGAAGACCCGAAGGACATCGCCCCGAACCCGTTCTTCCATGTGGTCGGTTACGGCCAGTACCCGGTGACGGTTCTGGACCACGCCAACGGCGTCGCCACCTTCGCCAACGAGGGCGTCTACAACAAGGCCCACTTCCTCTACTCGGTCGAGGCTCGGGACGAGACCACCGGAAAGTGGAAGAAGGTCGGCAGTGAGAAGCTCAACCCAAAGCAGCGCGTCGACAAGGATGTCGTCGCCGACGTGACGTCGGTGCTCGAGCAGTACCCAGCGCAGGTCAACCATCGGCTGGAGGACGCTCGGAAGGCCGCCTCCAAGACCGGCACCTGGGAGCAGAAGCCGGACAGCCCGGAAAACGGCGACGCCTGGATGATCGGCTATACCCCGCAGATCGCCACCGCCGTCTGGGTCGGCAATTTGCAGAACCGGCTGCCGCTCAAACTCAAGGACGGCCGCCGCGTCAGCGGTGCCAACCTCCCGGGCGATATCTGGGAGCGGTTCATGGAAGAGGCGCACAAGACTGGAGATACCTACCGGGAGAAGAAGGACTTCCCGCCCGCGGCGAACGTCGGCGACCCGAACAGCGGCAACGGTGAGGCGCCCCCGCCCCCGCCGCCTCCGACGGGCCCGCCGAACTGCGATCCGCTCGGCCTGTTCTGCCCCGGCGGCAACAACGGCGGCGGAAACAACGGCGGCGGCACTCCTCCCGGTGGCCCTGGTGGCCCCGGCGGGCCCACCGCGCCCACCACCCCGACCGATCCGCGCCCCGGCCGGGACGGCGGCGGCGGCGGGCTGCTACCGAGCCTGACACCCAGACCGGACAACGACTGATCGACGAACGCCGCCGGCGGCCGGAGCAACTCTCCGGCCGCCGGCGGCGTTTCGCGTATCGACGTGTCGTGAGAGGGAGGGGACGCGGAGGCCCGATGTACGGCAGGATGCACCTTCATGAGCACGCAGTCGACGCGAGGCATCGACGACGCCGGTGCCCCTGACCATCCGTCCCGCTCCGACGGCTTCGTCCGGGGCGTCTCCGGCGCGATCGGCGGCCCGCTGGGCGACCACGCTGTCGCCCTGGACCTGCCCGCCGGGCGGGAGAGCCGGTTCTGGACGGCGGCCCGCATCGTCCTGGCCCTGGTCTGCCTGACCCTGGCGTTGCACTGGGTGCAGAAGTCGCCCTGCCAGGACGGCGCCTGGCAGAACAACGTGCAGTACACCCGGTTCTGCTACACCGACGTGCTGGCGCTCTACTACGCCGAGCGGCTCAACGAGGGGGCGGTGCCCTACCAGGACCACCCCGTCGAGTACCCGGTGCTCACCGGGTACTTCATGGGCGCCCTCGGCCTGCCCGTGCACGCCCTCGGGCAGAACGACCCGGGGCTCAACCAGGGCATGTGGTTCTACAACCTGAACGCGCTGGTGCTCGGCGCGCTGGCGGTCGCCACCGTGGCGCTGCTCCTCGCCCTACGCCGCCGTCGACCATGGGACGCCGCGCTCTTCGCGCTCGCCCCCGCGCTGATGCTCACCGCCACGGTCAACTGGGACCTGCTCGCCATCGGCCTGGCCGCGTTCGGCCTCTTCGCCTGGGCCCGCAGCCGACCACTGGCGGCCGGGATCCTGCTCGGTCTCGCCGGGGCGGCCAAGATGTGGCCGCTGTTCATCCTCGGCCCGATTCTGGTGCTGGGACTGCGCGCCGGGCGGCTCCGCGCCGCCCTCACCGCCTTCGGCGCGGCCCTCGTCGCCCTGGTCCTCGTGAACCTTCCGGTCGCCATTCCCTACCGGGAGAACTGGGACCGCTTCTTCGAGCTGAACTCGACCCGGCCCATCGACTGGGGCACCCTCTGGTACATCGGCCGCTACGTGGACGGAAAGTTCGGCAACGCCAACCCCGCCGACCTCGGGCCGTTCGAGTGGCTCAACGCCAACATCCCGACGCTGAACACCCTGTCGTACGCCCTCTTCGGGCTGGCCTGCCTCGGGGTGGCCGCGCTGGGGCTGCTGGCCCCGCGTCGGCCCCGGCTCGCCCAGCTCGCGTTCCTGGTGGTCGCCGCCTTCCTGATCTTCAGCAAGGTGTGGTCGCAGCAGTTCGTGCTCTGGCTGCTGCCGCTGGTGGTGCTCGCCCGCCCGAAGTGGGGCGCCTTCCTCGCCTGGCAGGTGGCCGAGGTCTGCTACTTCGTGGCGTTCTACGGCGAGTTGCTCGGCGCGGCGACCAGCAAGCCGGTCTTCCCGGAGGGGGTCTTCGTGCTGGCGTCGACGCTGCGCCTGGCCACCGTCGTGCTGCTCTGCGTGCTGGTCGTCCGGGAGATCCTGAACCCCGAACTGGACGCGGTTCGCAAGGTCTATCCGGACGATCCGGACGGTGGCCCGTTCAACGGCAGCAGGGACGCGCCCTGGGTGGCTCGCTGGCGTCGACCAACCCCGGCCTCGCCGCAACCGACGGAGTTGGCGGCCAGCTCGGCCCCGGCCGGCGGCGGGGGCGGACGGGTGGCCGGCGAGTGACGTCCTGATGGCGTCCTGTCGGGCGTCCCTGAGCCGTCGACCGGTGTGAGCGCCGTCGACGCGATCCTGCCCGCGCTGCTCGTCACGGTCTGGCTCGGCCTGACCCTCGTCCGGCGGGTGCCCGGGTGGTTCTTCGGCCTGGGCGCCTGTGTCGCGCTGCTCTGCTTTCCTGCCGGAATCATCGCTGGCAGGCTCGAACTCGGCGACACCGACTGCACACCGGACAACCTGTGTTTCTCCGCCAACATGGTCGACTGGTGGTTGAACGGGCTGCTCGGGCTGTTCACGGTCGCGGTGTTGGCGATCCTCTCCGGTGCCCGCAGGCTCTTCGGGGGATCGGACGACCGGGAGGCTGCTTCGGGGCCAATGTGAGAGTGACGGGGGTCACAAGCGGTAGACCACCACGTCGCCGATCTCCTCGCGGGTGATGCCGAGCCCGTCGACCGGTGCGTCCACCGTGACCTCCCACGGCGTGCCGACGATGTGGTCCCGCATCAGCAGCACGTTGCGTACGCCGAGGACGCGCAGGTAGTCGACGCTGGTCTGGTCAGGGAAGGCCAGCGTCACCCGGCGTACGTCGTCGAGCTGGCGCGGGGTGAAACCGCTGCCCCCGTTGACCACGTCCTGGAACTTGCTGGTGGACCAGAGCATCACCGGCTGGTCGAGGCTCTGGCTGCTCGGCAGCACCAGCAGCGGCCCGTCCACGGTGCGCATCGCGGCCGGCTGGGACGGCACGACCGGGTGCGGCGTGGCGTTCAACCCCTCGCCGAGCACCAGCACCAGCGGCAGCAGCGTGGCCAGCCGCAGCCACGGGCTCGGCCAGGAGGGGATCCGCTCGGCGTAGACCTCCCGGACCCGGGTGGCGAACGCGCTGACCGCGCCCGCCGCGAGCAGCCCGAGCAGCAGCGTGGTCCAGAGCATCAGCCGGCCCGGGGTGCGGATGCCGTTCCAGCCGGGCAGGTGGTCGAACAGCGGCACGTAGGTGAAGGTGCCGTCGAAGAACCGGGTGCCCATGGCGAGCACCATCGTCACCACCACCCCGGCGAGCAGCAGCAGCCGGTGGCGCAGCTTCCACACCGAGAAGAAGAGCCCGCCGGCGGCGAGCGCGTAGAGCACGAAGCCGGGCAGCAGGGTCATCTCCGGGTGCCAGGGCAGCGCCGCCCGCGCGCCCTCGTGCAGGGCGCCCCAGACCCGCGACTCGGCGGGCGCCGTGAAGAAGCCGGCCGCCGGCGGCGAGTAGACGCCGATGTCGCCGATGGAACGCTCCGCCTGCGGGTGCGCCCCCGCCACCTTGAAGTACGGGATGGCCAGCAGGCCGCCGACACCGGCGAAGAACAGGCCACCGACCAGGTCCGCGATCAGCAACCGGCGGCCGAACGGGCGCTTGACCGGCCGGACGACCCACCGCCGCAGGAACCAGGTGACGGCCGCGACCAGCACGGTCCCGGCGAGGAAGTACGCGAACGGCAGCCCGATGCCGAAGCCGAGACTGAGTTGCCAGGCGGCCACGAACCAGCCGGCGTAGACCCAGCCGTCGTGCCGACGCTCGGGACGGTACCCGTGCCGCAACGACCAGCCGTGCCCCCGGGCGAGCATCGCCAACGCCAACGGGATGCCGCCGTTGGAGATCACGTGCAGGTGCCCGGCCTGGGCCAGCAGCCACGGCGCGTACGCGAAGCCCGCCCCGGCCACCGCGGAGCCGATCCGGCCGGCGCCGAGCTGACGGGCCAGCGCGTACGCCCCGAGCATGGCGAGCGCGTGGGCCAGCACGAACATGATGTTGTAGCGGAGCACGGCGGCTTCGGGACCGGTGCCGATCATGCCCGCCGGGGCGTAGCCGAGCAGGGTGTCGGAGAAGGCGAAGCTCCAGGACTCCGGGAAGAAGGTGTTCGACTGCCACAGCTGCGCCGGGTTGGTCAGCAGGATGTGCCCCGACCAGGCCATCTGCCACGCCTGGAGGCTGGGATCCCAGTAGTCCTGCGGCAGGGTGTGGCGCGGGTAGCGCAGCGTGGGCCAGGTCAGCAGCACGGCCAACGCCAGCGAGGCGAGCGCCGCGAGCGTCCACTCGTGGATCAGCCGGCGGCCCACCGCCCGCGCGGCGCGCCCGAGCCGGGAGGGCACCGGTTCGGGGGCGGACGCGAAGGCCTCCCACCGGTCCGGCTTTCCCTCCTTGTCGTCCCCGTCCTGGCTCTTGCCGGCCGCCTTGTCGCCGCCCGTGCCTGCGCCCTCGCCGCCGGCCCCGGCCGCACCGGCTGAGCCCGTCTTGCTGGCTGCGCCCGCCTTGGCGCCGTCTTTGTCGCTTCCGCCCGCCTTGGCGTCGACCTTGTCGGCTGAGCCGGCCTTGGCGTCGTCCTTGTCGGTTGCGTCCGCCCTGGCGTCGTCCTTGCCCGCCGTGGTTGCGGCCTTGTCGGCCCCGCCTGCCGTGGCGTCGGTCTTACCGTTCCCCGTCCCGGTGGCGCCGGTCCGGTCAGCCCCGACCGCCCTGGCGTGTGCCCCGGCCTCGGCCTGGGCCGTGTCGGCACCTGGTCGGGCTCCACCGGCACCGGGCTCGGCCGCTCCGGCCTTGGATTGGGCCCCGCCGGTCCTGGGTTCGGCCCCGGCGGTCCTGGCGGCGGCCGGGCCGGTCGTGGCGCCGGTCGTGTCGGCCTTTCCGGCGGCTTCCGTCTTCCCGGCAGTGTCGGCCTTCTCGGCGGCGGCGCCGGGACGGGGGCTGCCGGAGGCGGACTGCTCGGTCGTCATGCCGCCGGGCTCCCCGTGCCCAGCCGGTCGCGCAGGAAGGCGATGTCGGCGCCCTGACCGTCGACCCCGCCCGGGGTCTCGACGATGACCGGCGCGCCGGCCGCGCGGATGACCGCCACCACCAGCTCCGGGTCGATCGTGCCGCCGTCGAGGTTGTCGTGCCGGTCCTGGCCGGAGTTGAACGCGCCCTTGGAGTTGTTGGCGTGCACCAGGTCGATCCGGCCGGTGATCGCCTTGACCCGGTCGACGAGCCCGAGCAGCTCCTCGCCGCCGGCGTGGGCGTGGCAGGTGTCCAGGCAGAAGCCCACCTCGTGATCGCCGATGGCGTCCCAGAGCCGGGCGAGCGCGTCGAGCCGCCGGGCGCAGGCGTTGTCACCGCCGGCGGTGTTCTCGATCAGGACGGGCACGCCGAAGCCGCCGGAGTCCGCCGCGTACGCGAAGGTCTTGCGCCAGTTGTCGAAGCCGACGGCGAGGTCGTCGCCGGCGTTGACGTGCCCGCCGTGCACGATCAGCCCCTTGGCGCCGACGGCGGCGGCCGCCTGGGCGTGCCCGAGCAGCAGCTTGCGGCTCGGGATCCGGATCCGGTTGTTCAGGGTCGCGACGTTGATGACGTACGGCGCGTGCACGTAGAGGTCGACGCCCGCGGCCCGCAGCCGGTCCGCGTCCTCCCGCGGCTTCGGCGCCTTCCACCCCTGGGGGTCGGAGAGGAAGAACTGCACGGCCTCGGCCCCTCGGGCGGTCGCCTCCGCCACCGGGTCGGTCGAATCGACGTGGGCTCCGATACGCATGCAGGGGAGCCTACGTCGCGTCGCCGACAGCCGGGATGACGGCGGTGGCGAACTCGCCGTCCCTCGCGTCACCTCCCGGCGTCGGCGGTCGTTGATGCGAGTGGGATCCACGGTTGCCGCAGCCGACCCGGAACGGCCGCTGGTCGGCCTGTCCCGGCAGGCGCGTCGAACCGCCCGAGAGCGGGGGCACCCCCGTCGCGCGGCCCGGCGCGGCGGGGGCCCGCCCTGACGGAACTTGGCTCATCCGGAAATTTGTCGGAGAATTCCGCCATTTCCCCCGACAAGGGGCAAGAGCCGTTGTAACGTCAGGTAACAACACGATAAAGCTCCGCGGGGCGTCCCCGGTCCAACCTCATCGGTGTGGTCGTTCCTCCCCAGGTCCCACCCAAGGAATGCGGACGGGACGCCCCGCGGCCTCGTGTACGGGGGCTCGCATCGACAGCGACGTCGATGCGGGCCCCCGTCGCATTGCCCGGTGGAAGGGCCCCGCCGACCACCCCGGGCATGATCGTCGGGACCGGGTATCCTGGTCCGGTTGTCCGCGTACGGCCGGGTTCCCCCGGAACCGGCGCGGGCCACGACGCACGACCTCCTGCCACGGAAGGACCGTGGCCGCTTAGCCCATAGGAGGTGAGCACGTCTTGCGTCATTACGAAGTCATGGTGATCCTCGACTCCAGCCTCGAGGAGCGCACCGTCGCCCCGTCCCTCGACACGTACCTGAACGTGATCCGGACTGCGGGTGGCTCGGTCGAGAAGACGGACGTGTGGGGCCGCCGGCGCCTCGCGTACGAGATCAACAAGAAGGCCGAAGGCATCTACGCCGTCATCGACCTGCAGGCGACGCCCGCAGCGGTGGCCGAGCTGGACCGTCAGCTGCGGCTCAACGAGTCCGTGCTGCGCACCAAGGTCATCCGGCCGGAGATGCGCTAAAGCATTCAACCCCGGTCCACCCGGATCAGCCTCATCGGCACTGTCGGAGGGCTCTGAGAGCCTGTACGGCAGAACTGATGAGTGCGCGAGGAGATGGTCATGGCAGGAGACACCACCATCACGGTCATCGGCAACCTGACCGATGACCCCGAGTTGCGGTTCACCCCGTCCGGTGCGGCGGTCGCCAAGTTCCGGGTCGCTTCGACGCCCCGGTTCATGGACAAGGCCTCCGGCGAGTGGAAGGACGGCGAGCCGCTCTTCCTGGCGTGCACCGTGTGGCGGCAGGCGGCGGAGCACGTCGCCGAGTCGCTCCAGCGGGGCGCCCGCGTGATCGTCTCGGGCCGGCTGCGTCAGCGGTCGTACGAGACGCGCGAGGGCGAGAAGCGCACCGTCATCGAGCTCGAGGTCGACGAGATCGGCCCGTCGCTGCGCTACGCCACGGCGAAGGTGCAGAAGATGTCCCGCTCCGGCGGCGGTGGCGGCGGCTTCGGCGGCGGTGGTGGTGGAGGTGGCCAGGGCGGCGGCGGAGGCAACTTCGACGACCCCTGGGCATCGGCTGCACCGGCACCCTCGCGCGGTGGTTCGGGTGGCGGCAACTTCGACGAGGAGCCCCCGTTCTAATGGCGCCGAGCGCCCGCGATCGCAAACCAGGAGCACGAGCAATGGCCAAGGCCGCTGCACTTCGCAAGCCGAAGAAGAAGGTGAACCCGCTCGACAAGGACGGGATCACCTACATCGATTACAAGGACACCGCGCTGCTGCGCAAGTTCATCTCCGACCGCGGCAAGATCCGCGCTCGGCGGGTGACCGGCGTGACCTCGCAGCAGCAGCGGCAGATCGCCCGTGCGGTCAAGAACGCCCGTGAGATGGCGCTCCTGCCGTACACGGCCACGGCCCGCTGAGAGGAGGCACCGATATGAAGATCATCCTGACTCAGGAGGTGTCCGGCCTCGGTGCCCCGGGTGACATCGTCGAGGTCAAGAACGGCTACGGCCGTAACTACCTGCTGCCGCAGGGCTTCGCGATCGCCTGGACCAAGGGTGCGGAGAAGCAGGTCACGGTCATCAAGCGGGCCCGCTCGGCCCGTGAGATCCGCGACCTCGGCCACGCCAACGAGGTAAAGGGCCAGCTCGAGGGCCTCAAGGTCAGCCTGAAGGCCCGCGCCGGCGACGGCGGTCGGCTCTTCGGCTCGGTCACCCCGGCCGAGATCGTCGACGCCGTCAAGGCCGCCGGTGGTCCGGTCCTCGACCGTCGTCGGCTGGAGCTGTCCGGTCCGATCAAGTCGACCGGCTCCTACCCGGTGCAGATCAAGCTGCACCCCGAGGTGAGCGCCAAGTTCGACCTCAACGTCGTCCAGGGCTGACACCTCACCCGAGCACCACGACAGGGCCCGCACCGACCGGTGCGGGCCCTGTTCGTGTACGACCTGCGGCGTACTCTCCCGCTCGTACCGTCGGCCAGCTCGTCGCGGTGCGGGCCGACCAGTGCGGCGGCACGCCAGCCACCGGGCCGCCAAGCTGATCATCAGCCGACAAGCCGGCCGGTGCCTTCGGCGAGCAACGGCACCATGGTCGCGCGGGCGCGCTGATCCGCGCGGGGGCCAGCACTCGACGATCGCGGCTCGTCAGCCGATCGGCTGGCCCGTCACCGCGCTGATCATCACCGTCGAGAGACCGCCGCCGACCACGGCCGCCGCCAGCGCGACGCTGGCCGAACGCCACGTCGTCCCGACCCGGCGCAGCAGCAGCGCCACGACCAGGCTGCTGGCCAGCGCCAACCCGAAGCGCGGCAGGCCCGCTGCCAGCGAGCCCAGCGCCCGCGCCCGGGGCGAGTCGCAACCCCCTCCGCTGATGTCGGTGACACACCCCGCCGGCACCTGTCCGTCCAGGGTCAGCAACCAGACGAAGATCAGCGCCGCCGGCACCAGATAGCACGCGACCGTGTAGAGCAGCGACCGCCACGGCCCGCCCGGATCGGGATCGAGCAGGTCATCCTCGATACGACGGCCCCACGCCCCCGCCCCGGCGGTCCCGGCCCCACGGCGTACGGCCGACGCCGTCGCGGCACCGACCGGCTCGGCCACGCGCCGACGCGGCGCCGGACGCGGCCGCGGCGCGGAGTAGGGCACCACGGGTGACCGGGGCGCCGACACCGGCGGGTCCATCCAGCGGGGATCGTCGCCCGCCAGCCGGGTGCCCGACCAGAAACCCTCGCTCCGCTCGTCCTGCCCCGGCCAGGGCCATTCCTGCACGGCGCCCCCGCCGGAACCCGGCGCGGTCCTGTCCCACCCGCCGTCGTCGGAACACCGCTCCCACGCACCGGTGTCGTCGGACCGGCGCCACTCACCGGTGCCGTCGGTCCGGTCCCACCGACCCGCGCCGTCGGTGCGGTCCCCGCTGCCGGTGTCGTCGGCCCGGTCCCACCGGCCGGTGTCGGTGCGGTCCCAGCGGTCGACCTCACCGGCCGGGTGCCACGCGTGCACACCCGACGCGTCCCACGCGTCCACGGCCGGAGGCGGGGAGGGCGGGCTCTCGGACGCGGCGAGGTGCGACTCCCGGTCCCAGGGATCGACGGCGGGGCGGTCCTCCGCCGCCCGCCGGCCCCGGCGCCGCTCGGCCTTCCGATCCGGTACGGACCCGGACGCGTCCGCCTCCTCCAGGCCGGACCAGACGACCTGCGGGCGTTGCGACGGCAATCGCCTCGGCCGGCTCGGCGGCGCCGAGCCCGAGACGGGGTCGTCCCCGGCCCGCCGCCGCCCGGAGTATCCCCGCTCCTGCGGATGGTCGAACGTCCACTCACCGGTGTGCTCCGACTGCGGGCCCGCGCCTAACGTCCACTCACCGGTGTGCTCCGACTGCGGAGCCGCGCCGATCGCCGGGGTCTCGCGCAAGCTCGTCTCGCTGGCCCGGTGCCAGCTGCTTGTGGTCTCCGTGGCCCGCCAGGCACCGGAGTGCGGTTGGTCGGCCTCGATCCCCACCTCGTCGTCGGGCGCGGCGTGGCGGCCACCGCCGTCGGCGCTGCGGATCCCCGACTCCAGGGCCCAACGCGGCAGGTAGCTGTCGACCGGCTCCCGCTGCCCGCGCTCGACGGCCCGGCGCCGGCTCGGCGTGCGGTGCCGCGCCGGAGCGCGCTCGTACGGATCGACCGGTGCCGAGTCGGCGGGATCGTCCCAGGGGGCGACCGGCTCGCGCGGACCGCCCTCTCCGCGTCCCCAGTCCCGGTTACTCACGGCCGGAGCGTGACCCTTCTCAACCGATGGCGCAATCCGCTGTGCAGGTGTAGCCGTTCGCTGGAGATAGTACGGGACGTTCGACCGCGCAGTTCGACCGAAAACTTGCCGTCCACAGGCTGGGGATTGTGTTTCCGCAGCTCAGCGCCTTGAGTCGGAGAATTCCCCAGCCGTTGTCCACAGGCTGTGCACACCCTGCGCACATGCTCGTCCCCCGCCGTCCACAGGTTGTCCCGAGGCTCGTCCACCGACGTGGTTGAGGGGCTGACCTCGGGTTCCGTATGGTTGGCCCCCGACCGGCCGTGCGATGACCCCCGATCGACCGGCAGGTCGAGGTTGTCTACCCCGGCGACAGGGCTGGATCCAGATCCGACGCAGTGGAGGGGGGACCCGTGTCGGTCACCGACGACATGCGGGCGGACTCGCGATCGGGCGGGGGGCACACGTCCCCGCCGCCGCAGCGCGACGGCCAGTTCGACAAGACCCCGCCCCAGGACATCGCCGCCGAGCAGTGCGTCCTCGGCGGCATGCTGCTCTCCAAGGACGCCGTCGCCGACGTCGTGGAGATCCTCAAGACCAACGACTTCTACCGGCCGGTGCACGCCACCATCTTCGACACCATCCTGGAGATCTACGGCCGGGGCGAGCCGGCCGATTCGATCACCGTGGCGGCGGCCCTGGCCAACTCCGGCGATCTCGTCCGGATCGGCGGCGCCCCCTACCTGCACACGCTGATCGCCAGCGTGCCGACCGCCGCGAACGCGGCCTACTACGCCCGGATCGTCAGCGAGCGGGCGGTCCTGCGGCGCCTGGTCGAGGCCGGCACCAAGATCGTGCAGCTGGGCTACGGCACGGCTCAGGGCGGCAGCCGCGACGTCGACGACGTCGTCGACCTCGCCCAGCAGGCGGTCTACGACATCACCGAGCGCCGCGTCAGCGAGGACTTCGCCGTACTCGCCGACATGCTCCAGCCCACGCTCGACGAGATCGAGGCGGTGGGCGCCCAGGGCGGCATGATGACCGGCGTCCCCACCGGCTTCACCGACCTGGACCGCCTGCTCAACGGCCTGCACGCGGGGCAACTCGTGATCGTCGCCGGACGCCCCGGGTTGGGTAAGGCGCTTGCGCTGGACACCCCCCTTCCCACGCCGACGGGCTGGACCACCATGGGGGACGTGAAGGTCGGCGACGAGTTGCTGAGCGCTGACGGCCGGCCGACGAAGGTCACCGCCGCGTTCGAGGTACGGCACGACCGGCCGTGCTACGAGGTCGAGTTCTCCGACGGCTCGGTGATCGTTGCCGACGGTGAACACCTGTGGAAGACCACTACGCGGGCAAGCCGCCGCGCTGCCCCCGCCCGCCGCCGAAACCACTGGTCTCCCCAAGCCATCGAACGGCTACACCGGGCCGCCGCACGCGCCATGCCCAGCGACGACGTCACGATCGCGGAGTTGGCCGCCGTACTCGGCCCGGAGTTCACGCACACCGCCCAACGGGTGGCGCACGACATCGCCAACGAGTCGCCCGTCGTCATGCGCAGGCGCCCGCGTGTGCGCCCGTCCAGGGCCTATCCGGCCCGCCGCCTCTACCGCCAGTTGCTGGAGCGTGTCGAGCAGTGGGCGGAGAGCCTGGCGGCGGCGGAGTTGCAAGACGTGGTGACGACGGAGCAGATACGAGCGACCCTGCGTACGAACACGGCCGACCGACGACTCAACCATGCGGTCGAGAACGCCGCCGCACTCCGCCTTCCGGAACGCGAACTCCCGCTTGCGCCGTACACGCTCGGCGTCTGGCTCGGCGACGGCCACACGGCGGAAGGAAGGGTCACCACCGTCGACCCGGAGATCCTGGCCGGAATCGAGTCCGACGGCTTCGAGGCCAGACCTTCGGGGCCGATGGTCTACACCATTCGTCCGCCGCGGCTGCCCGCGATCCCCGACCGTGAATGCGTCGTCTGCCACGCCGTCTTCACGCCTCGTGGCCCGGCGATCCACACCTGCGGCCAGTCGTGTGGGGGCCGGTCGAAAGGACTCGTCCCTGCGGCGCGGCGCGAAGGTTGCGCCCACTGCGGGAGAGTGGACGCCAGCGCCTGGAACGCAAGTCGCAGGTGCCGCGACTGCCACGAGCGTTACGGCTCCTTCCGTGGTTACCTGCGGGCGGCCGGGGTGTTGGGCGACAAGCACGTCCCCGCCGCGTACCTGCGGGCCTCGGAGGCGCAGCGGCGAGCGCTGCTGGCCGGGCTGCTCGACACCGACGGCACCGTGACCGTCAGCGGGAACGTGCAGTTCACCACGACGTCCCCCCGCCTCGCCGAGGACGTGCACGAGTTGGTCGTCAGTCTCGGGTACCGCTGCTCGGTCAGTCGGAAGGCCGTCAAGGGGCGCACCGCGGAAAGCTCGATCGCCTTCAACTTGAACTTCACGACGAGGGACGAAGTGTTCCGCCTGACCCGCAAGCGGGAGGCGCACCGGCTGCGGCGCCGTAGCGAGAGCAACTCCCGGACGGACAGCCGTTTCATCGTCGACGTCCGACCGGTGGCGAGCGTGCCCGTCCGGTGCGTCACGGTGGACAATCCCGAGCACCTCTACCTCGCGGGTCGGGCGATGATCCCGACACACAACAGCACGGCGAGCATGGACTTCGCGCGCAACGCCGCGATCAGGGCAAATCAGGCGGCGGCCATCTTCTCGCTGGAAATGAGCAAGGTCGAGATCGTCATGCGGCTGCTGTCGGCCGAGGCGCGTGTGCCCCTGCACGTCCTGCGCAGCGGCCAGCTCTCCGACGACGACTGGACCAAGCTCGCCCGTTGCATGGGCGAGATCAGTGAGGCGCCGCTCTTCGTCGACGACACGCCGAGCATGAACCTGATGGAGATCCGGGCCAAGGCGCGCCGGCTCAAGCAGCGGCACGACCTCAAGCTGATCGTGGTCGACTATCTCCAGCTGATGACCTCCCCGAAGCGCACCGAGAGCCGGCAGCAGGAGGTCGCGGACCTCTCCCGTGGCCTCAAGCTGCTTGCCAAGGAGGTGGAGTGCCCGGTGATCGCGGTCAGTCAGCTGAACCGTGGCCCGGAGCAGCGCACCGACAAGCGACCGCAGCTGTCCGACTTGCGTGAATCGGGCTGCCTGACGGCGGAGACCCGGCTGATCCGGGCCGACAACAACTCCGAAGTGACCCTCGGCGAGTTGCTCGCCGACGGGACCAAGGACGTCCCGGTATGGGCGCTGGACGAGACACTGCGCTACACCCCCCGAACGATGACCCACGTCTTCCCGAGCGGCAATCGGGAGGTGTTCCGCATGAAGCTGGCCTCGGGTAAGCAGATTGACGCGACGTCGAACCATCCGTTTCTCACCTTCGCCGGATGGTTGCCGCTCGGGGAGTTGGCGCCGGGAGCGCGTCTCGCCACCCCCCGGCACGTTCCGCCTCCACTCACGATCCGACCGTGGGCGGAGCCGGAGGTCGTCCTGCTGGCGCACCTGCTAGGCGACGGCTCGTTCGTGCGCCGGCAGCCCATTCGGTACGCGAGCCGCGACGAAGGCAATCTGCAGGCCGTGGCGGAGGCCGCCAAACATTTCGGCATCACCGCCATCCGTGACGACTACGAGGCGGCCAGGGTCACCACCCTGAGGCTTCCCGCTCCCTACCGTCTCGCTCGCGGCCGGCGCAATCCGATCGCCGAGTGGTTGGACGGTCTGGGACTGTTCGGCCTGCGGTCGCATGAGAAGTTCATCCCGGCGGCGGTCTTCGGCATGCCGAAGGAGCAGATCACACTCTTCCTCCGGCACCTGTGGGCCACGGACGGCTCGGTGACCGTGAACAAGTCCGGCCGCGGTGGCCGCATCTACTTCTCGTCGACAAGCCGCCGGATGCTAGAGGACATATCCCGGCTGCTGCTGCGATACGGCATCACCGCTCGGATCAAAGTGGTGCCGGTCGAACGTCACCGACCTCAGTACACGCTTGACGTTTCCGGACGGGATGACCAGTTGCGGTTCCTTCGGGAGATCGGCGTGCACGGAGACAGGGCGCTCAACTGCGCCGAGCTGCTCACATCGCTCACGGCGATGCGCAGCAACACCAACGTCGACACGGTGCCGCGCGAGGTGTGGGGCCGGGTCCGGGAGATCCTGGCGGAGAACGGCATGACCCACCGTGAGTTCGCCGCAGCGATCGACTCCCAGGTCTGTGGCAGCACGTTGTGGAAGCACGCACCAAGTCGATCCAGGCTTGCGAAGATCGCATCGGTCCTCGAAGCCGCCGATCTCGACCTGCACGCTACGAACGACATCTTCTGGGATGAGATCGTGTCGATCGAGTCACTCGGCAGCCACGACGTCTTCGACGCCACCGTCCTCGGTACCCACAACTTCATCGCCAACGGCATCGCCACCCACAACTCGATCGAGCAGGATGCCGACGTCGTGATCCTGCTGCACCGCGACGACTACTACGACAAGGAGTCGCCGCGTGCCGGGGAGGCGGATTTTATTGTTGCCAAGCACAGAAATGGTCCGACCGACACGGTGACGGTGGCCGCGCAGCTCCACCTGTCGCGCTTCGTGGACATGGCCATCGTCTGAGGACGGCCGCGCCGGTCAGCCCAGCAGGGGGAACCAGCCGGCGACCTCGCCGAGTTCGCGCTGGTCGCGGTCGGTGAGCGGCAGTCGGCCGGTGGCCTTGAGCAGGTACTCGGCGTCGCTCCAGGCGGCCGGCCGGACGGCGTCGTCGCTGAGCAGGCCGTCCATGGTGGTCACGGCGACCCGCGTGGCCAGCACCCCGGGCAGGGGCGCGTCGGGCAGGTCGAGGACCAGGTCCAGGTGGTGCACGACGGCCTCGGTGGTCAGGGTGGCGAGCAGGTCCGGCACCCGCAGCACGTGCCCCTGGGTGGTCACGTGGCCGTCGGGGTCGGCCGCGCCCGCGGCGCGTACGGCGGCGGGTGCGGTGTCGGTCCAGAGCCGGACGATCCCGCCGGGGCGGTCGAAGGCGGCTGCGGAGCGACGGGCCCACCAGGCGTGCCGCGCGCCGTCGCCGTCCTCCTCGGACGGGAACGCGCGCCAGTAGGTCACGTCGTCCACGTCGGCCGGGCCCTCGGCGGGGCTGGCCAGCGCGACCAGCGCTCGCTGGGCATCGCAGAGCATGTGGAACAGCAGGTCCGCGACGAGCCAGCCCCGGCACCGGGTGGGCCGTTGCAGGTCCGCGTCGTCGAGGTCGGTGACGACGCGGATGATCCCGTCGTACGCCTGCGCCAGCGCGAGGTGTCGTCCGCGGTGCGTCATGGAGCGCAGCGTCGCACGGCCGACGCCGCTCGGCACGGCGAACGGCGGTGGCACGGGGCGCGGGGCGTGGGACCACGGGTGACCGGGCCGGTCGAGGCGCCGGCCCGGTCGACGGAGTGGCTCAGCCGAACATCTCGTCCAGGAAGCTCTTGTGCTTCTTGCGCTTGTAGTGCCCGTGGTAGCCGTGGTGCTGCTGGCCGTAGGCGGGGGCCGGCGGGTAGCCGTGCACCGGCGGGGGCGGCGGGACGGCGCCGTAGCCCGGCTGGTGCGGGGCGGGAGCGGGCGGCGGGGGCGGCGGAGGCGGGTAACCGCCCTGCTGGTGGCTCGGCTGGCCGGGGTAGCCGCCCTGCTGGTGGGCGGGCTGCGCCGGGGGCGCCGCGCCCTGCTGGCGACTCCAGTTGGCCTCCGCCTCGAACAGCTTCTCCAGCTCACCGCGATCGAGGAAGATCCCCCGGCATTCGCCGCACTGGTCGATGGTGACGCCGCTGCGCTCGTACTGGCGCATTTCTCCGTGACACTTGGGACAGGTCAGGCTCATTCTCCGACCGTACCCGGTCAGGTCACGCAGTCGCTGTCAGCGCTTCCGTGACTTCGGAGTCGGCGACCTCGTGGAAGTCCTCGTAGTAGGTGCTCACCGCCATGAACTCCGGCGGGTGCTGGGCGCAGACGACCTCGTCGGACTCGGCGGCCAGCATCTCGTACGCCTCCTGTGAGCCGACCGGGACGGCGACCACGACCCGGCGGGCGCCGAGGTGACGGGCGACCTGGACGGCGGCACGGGCGGTGGCCCCGGTGGCCAGGCCGTCGTCGACGATCACGGCGGTGCGCCCGGTCAGGTCGAGCGGTGGACGACCGGCGCGGTAGAGCCGTTCCCGCCGTTCCAGTTCGGCCTCCTCGCGGCGGACGACCTCGGCGACGTCGTCCTCCGTGAGCCGACTGGCGACGACGTCGTTGAGGACCCGCACGCCGCCTGGGCCGAGCGCGCCGAAGGCCACCTCGGGCGCCCACGGCATGCCGAGTTTCCGGACGACCAGCACGTCGAGGGGTGCGCCGAGCCGCTCGGCGACCACCCGGGCCACGGGCACGCCGCCGCGTACCAGCCCGAGGACGATGACGTCCGGTGCACCGATGAGCGCGGTGAGCCGTTCGGCGAGCGTCCGGCCCGCCTCTTCGCGGTCGCGGTAGGTGGTCATGCCTCAGGTCTACGCCGTGTCGCCGGCCTCCGCCCGCCGGTTCGCGGAAACCGGGGGATGCAGGGCGGGGGCCCACGCGAGGAGGGCGAGCGGGTAGAGCAGGTAGCCGAAGCGGGTCGTGGGCATCAGCAGGATAGCGGCGAGCAGGCCGTACCCGCAGATCAGGGCCGTGGTGACGGCGGTGCGGGGCGGACGGCGGGCGAGCCGGACGGCGATGGCCAGCCCGGCGGCGAGCAGGAGGGCGACGGCGACGGCGCGGCCGGCGGGCAGCGCGGTGGCGATCAGGTGGCCGGGGAACGGCGACTGGGCGGGGCTGGTCACGAGGCCGTGCCCGAGCGGGAAGCGGAGCACGTTCTCGACCAGCGCGTCGCGGTCGACGAGCAGGGCCGGCAGCAGCGCGGCGGCGGGCACGCCGATCGCGCCCGCGGCGACCCGCAGGCCGGCCCGCCGGGTCAGCCCCCAGATGATCAGCACGAGGGCGACCGGCCAGGCGAAGAGCTTCAGCGCCCCGGCCAGGCCGACCGCGAGACCGGCCCGGCCCGGCCGGCCGGCGGCGGCGAGGGCGAGGGCGAGCAGGCAGAGCGCGAGTACGGGCAGGTCGTCGCCGCCGGTGGCGAGGGTGAGCGCGCAGATCGGGAGGACGGTGGCGGCCTGTACGCCCCGGAGCAGGGCGGTGCCGGTGTGGTCGTCCGCGCTCCGGCGTACGCCGCGGGTGAGGGCGCGGACGGCCAGGGCGAGTGCCAGCGCGGTCCCGACGGCGAACCAGACGCGGGCGTCGGTCCACCAGGCGTCGACGGCCGCCCGGGGCAGCCCGAACAGTGCCATTCCCGGCTGGTAGGGGGTGTAGCCGAGCAGTTGTTCGCCGGGTGGCAGGGCGGCGATGGCGTCGTGCCCGAGGTACGGCGTGCCGGTGTCGACGAGCCGCCGGCCGGACTCCTCGACGACCAGCACCTCCTCTTGCGCCCGGTCGGTGCGTCCGGCGGCCCGTTGGATGCTCTGCCAGGCCAGCGGCAGCAGGGCGGTGGCGAACCAGGCGAACCCGGTGACCGCCCAGCGGGCCCGCAGCCCGGCCGGCGGCGATGTGGGGTCACGCCGCCGCAGCAGGAGCTGGCCGGTCGCGGCGAGGGCCGCGAGGAGGTATCCGACGGCGGCGACGGTGCCCCAGGCCCGGTGCGGGAGCAGGGTGGACGTGGCGGCGGTGATCGCGGCGAACGCCGCCGACCCGGCGTACAGGCCGAGGTCGAGGGCGAGGCCGCCGGCGGCGGAGTCGAGGCGCTGCCAGCCACGGCGGCGGGCGGTCGGGGCGGCGGTCACGCGGGCCAGTCTGGCAGCAGGTACGCGTCGCCGCGTCAGGCGGGCAGGTGGCGGTCGGTGCGGCCGCGCCCGCCCGGCCGGCGGCCCGGGGCGAGCCGGATCACGGCTCCGGCGTCGTGCAGCGGAGGGGCGAGGGTGCCGGGGCTGCCCCCGGAGCCGCGCCGGAACGCCGCGAGGAGCGTGCCGGCGGGCACCGGCCGGGCGAAGAGGTGCCCCTGGCCGGCGGTGCAGCCCAGCTCCCAGAGGGCCCGGCGCTGCGGCTCGCTCTCCACGCCCTCGGCCACCACGTCGAGCCCGAGGCTGCGGCCCAGGTCGAGGGTGGAGCGGATGACGGCGGCGGCCTCGGCGGAGGTCTCCATGGCGGTCACGAAGCTGCGGTCGATCTTCAGCTCGTGCACGGGGATGCGGGAGAGCAGCGACAGGGAGGAGTAGCCGGTGCCGAAGTCGTCGAGCGCCAGCCGGACCCCCTCGTCGCGCAGCCGGCTGAGCACCCGGTCGACCACGTCGAGCTGGCTGAGGGTGAGCGTCTCGGTCAGCTCCAGCACCAGCCGGTCGGGGGGCAGGTCGTGGGCCCGTAACCGGGCGAGCACGGAGCCCGGGAAGCGGGCGTCGAGGAGGCTGCGCGGCGACACGTTGACCGCCACGGGCACGTCGAAGCCGGCGTCCCGCCAGCTGCCCGCCGCGAGCAGGGCCTGGTCGAGGATCGCCTCGGCGAAGGCGGGGAGCAGGCCCGAGCGTTCCACCGCCTCCAGGAAGCGCAGCGGGTCGATCATTCCGTGGGTGGGGTGGTGCCAGCGGGCGAGGGCCTCCGCGCCGGTGACCCGGCCGGTGCCCAGGTCGACGATGGGCTGGAAGTTGACGGTGAACTCGTGGTCGGCGACGGCGCGCGGCAGTTCGCCGCCGAGGGTGAGCCGGCCGAGGTCGGCGGTGTCGCGGGTCGGGGCGTACGTCGAGGTCCGCTGACCGGCCCGTTTGGCCTGGTACATCGCGACGTCCGCGCGGCGCAGCAGCTCCGGCATGCCCCCGGTGGCGGGTGCGGCGGCGATCCCGCCGCTCGCCTCGACGCTGATCCGCATGCCGTCGAGGTCGAACGGCTCGTGCAGCGTGGCGAGCAGGGTCTCCGCGCGGTGCGCGGCCACCGCGGGGGCCGGCAGACCCCGCAGGAGTACGGCGAACTCGTCGCCGCCGAGCCGGGCCACCAGGTCCCCCTCCTGGGCGGCGTCGCGCAGCCGCTCGGCGACCTGCACCAGGACGTGGTCCCCGGCGGCGTGCCCGAGGGTGTCGTTGACCTCCTTGAAGTGGTTGAGGTCGATCAGCACCAGCGCGGTCACCCCGTCGGCATGCCGGGTGTCGAGCTGTTCGGTGCCCTGGTCGAGCAGGTGCCGGCGGTTGGCCAGCCCGGTCAGCGCGTCGTGGGTGGCGGCGTACGCGTGCTCGTCGGCGACCCGGGCCAGCTCGGCGTACGCCTGCGCGTTGCGCACGGCCGTGCAGAGCGCCGAGGCGAAGGTGCGCAGCGTGTACTGCTCCCGCTCGGAGAGCTGCACGGGGCCCCGGAACCGCAGCCGCAGTACGCCCACGTCGACCGTCCGGTCGTGCCCCTCCAGTGCAGCGGGGACCACGGTGCCGTCCACGGCGGTCGGCTCGCCGGCCGGCCCGTCGTACGTGATGGCGACGGCACCGCCGCGCACTGTCCGGCCGCCGTCGCGCAGTTCGATCTCCACCTCGTCGGCCGAGAACAGCTCGGCGGCCTGGGTGACCGCGGTGGTGAGGACCTCGTCCAGGTCGACCACGTTGAGCGCGTCGGTGGTGCGGGCCAGCCGCTGCCACGCCTGCTGCTCGGTGCGGCCGCGGACCCGGGTCGAGTAGGCGAGGTGCAGGCTGAGGACCAGGGGCGGTACGGCGAGCAGCATCAGCGGGTCGGCGCGGAGGATCATCAGGGTGGCGAGGGCGACGAGGAACCGCACGCCGATGCCCGCCAGCCGCAGGTCGAGGTCAGTGCGGAACTGGTCCCAGGGCCGAGTGCCCGTGGCGACGGCGATCACCGGGATCGCGAGCACGTCGTCCAGGAGGGCGGCGACCAGATAGACGAAGCCGAGCTGGACGACCAGGCCCCCCAGGTCGGGTGCGGGCCAGCGGTCGGCCAGCAGCACGATCATCGCCGCGGCACCGCCTGCCACGAGGGTGTGTTTCGCGACTCCGAAGACGGTCTTGATGGGCGGCAGCCGGGTGACGGAGGCGCAGGCCACTCCCGCTCCGGTCGCCAGGATCACCCAGGGCGCCGGGGCCACCGCCAGTCCGATGATGATGGCGGTCTCCACCCATGCGATCGCGAGGGTGGTCGATCGGATCCGGATCGGTGCCTTGACCACCGCTCCGAGGGCGGTCATCAAGGTGATGGCGACGATCGTCGCAGCGTCGCCTACGGAGCGCGGCGGTGTGCGTAGGGCTGCGGAGAGGGCGATGATCGCGACGACGCTCGCTGCCGTCACCGCCGCGCTCACGAGCATCAGTAGGCGCGTATCGGTGTTCCGGCGACGATTCGTGGTCCTGCTCACCCCGCCTCACCTGTCGCTGACCGTCATTCCTCAATGACCGGCAGCGTACCCGGTGGGTTCTCTCCGCGGTAAGGCTCAGTTCCATTCGGTGCTGCGCATCGGACACTCCTCCTCGGGAGATCGGGCACCTGGATGCCGTTCCTGCGTTGAGGGGGAGCTTAAGAGCGTAAGGAGCCATTGCGAAGGAATAAATGTCGGTATGCGCAATATTAGCCAAGGCTGGTATGTCTTGTGACGTTCTGTCCATCCCGTCTGGACGGAGCGCGCAGGTGGAACGTCCGCGAGGGGCGAGGTTGCCGGCCTGTGCCTGATCATTGCAGCAGGAAAGGAGGATGTCTTCCGCTGGTCGAATTGCTTGGCGGTCCACTTGTCCAGGGCCGCGCAAGCCACGACCGACAATGGTCACGTCTACCGCCTGTTGTGGCCGCGTTACGGTCATGGGCGGCAAAGCGGCGAATCGCTCGATATGCTGTGCCCTGCTCACCGACTTCTGATTGATCATTTGGCTACGGAATCAGTCACGGGGGACTGGTGCAGATTCACGTCCTGGGTGGCCTGACGGCTTGGCGACCCGAAGGGACCCTGCGACTGGGCACTCCCAAACAGCAGGCGGTCCTCGCCATGTTGGCCGTGCAGCCCGGACGGCTGGTCACCACCGACGAGCTGATCGACGAGCTGTGGGCGGACGACCCGCCACGTTCCGCCGTACCGAACCTGCGTACCTATGCGGCCACGCTGCGCCGGACTCTGGGTGTGACGGAAGAGGGGCGGCCGTTCATCGTCCGGTCAGGCAGTGGCTACCGCTTCGACCTTGCGACGGACCGGGTCGACCTCGTCTGTTTCAGCGCCGAGTACCACCAGGCCCGGAACCTGGCCCGGGCGGGAGAGCTGGCCGACGCGGATGCCCTACTGCGTCGATCCCTGGCCAGGTGGCGGGGATCGATGCTCGCCGGAGTTCCTCTCGGGCCCGTACTTACCGCCCGGGCCGCCGCCGCCCAGGAGGAACGGCTTCTCGCGGGGGAACTCCTCGCCGACGTACGCCTCAGGGCGGGGCAGCCGGAGCAGGCAATCCCGCTTCTGCGGGAGTCCATCGCCGCCAACCCCCTGCGGGAGCCGGCTCAGCTTCTCCTCATGCGGGCGCTTCGCGAGCGCGGCGATCTCGCCGGTGCGATCGCCGCGTACCACGCCGCAGCCCGCGCGTTGCGGCAGCAGCTCGGTGTCGGGCCCGGATCGGCGCTCCAGCGTCTCCACGAGGCGATCCGGCGCGGCGCCGCGAACGAGGAGTCTCAACCGTTCCGGGTGGCACGGCCTCGCGACGTCTCCATCGGGCAGGCCAGGCTGGTCGGAACCCCGACAGACGGACGACACGGCTCGCGCGACTGGTTGCCCCGGTCCGTTGCCGACTTCGTCGGACGGCGGGACGTGGTGACGCGGTTGATGGAGGAGACCAGCCGCCTGCGGCCGGACAGCGCGGTGCACCTCATCGACGGTATGGCGGGTAGCGGCAAGACCACCCTCGCGGTTCATGTTGCGCGGCTCCTGTCGAAGGACCACCCGGATGCGCAACTCTTCGTGGATCTTCGTGGGCACGGAGACCACAGTCCAGTGGACCCCACCTCGGCCCTCGTGACCCTTCTCAGGCAGCTTGGTGTTCCCGACGGGCGTATTCCTTCCGACCTCGACCAGCGGGCGGAACTCTGGCGTGGCGAACTGGCCGTCCGTCGAACGGTCGTCGTGCTCGACAACGCCGCGGACAGCCAGCAGGTGAGCTCGTTGCTTCCCACGGCCGGCGGGTCCGTCGTGCTCGTCACGTCCCGTCGTCGGCTCACCGGTCTTGACCTGGGACCACCACAGTCGCTGTCCGTCATGTCGCTTCAGGAAGGGCTGGCCCTGTTGGCTGCCAGCGCGGGCGCCCAGCGCGTCGTGGACGAACCGGAGGCAGCCGCAGAGGTCGTCCGACGGTGTGGACACCTGCCGTTGGCGATCAGACTCGTCGGATCGCGGCTTGCTCATCGCCCTGCCCGCCGGATAGCGGATCTGGCCCGCCGCCTCGCCGACGACGTTCCAGCGTTGGGTCACCTCGCGGTGGGCGACCGTACTGTCGCGGCGGCCTTCGCGGCCTCGTACGAGCCGCTCGAAACCGAGGCGAAGCGGATCTTCCGGTTGCTCGGCATCCACTCCGGCGAGCACGGCACCGACATGGTGGCGGCCCTGGCTGATCTTCCCCTTGCCACGGCCTCACGTCTGCTGGACGAGTTGGTGGACTGCCACCTGGTCGAGGAGACCGAGGGCAACCGGTACCGGTTGCACGATCTGCTGCGGCTGTACGCGAGGGAACAGTCCCGCACGTCGGACCAGCCGGAAGCACGCGAGGCCGCAGTGGTGCGTCTTCTCGACTTCGCGCTGCACGCTGCCCTCCGGGCCGCCGAGGACCTGCACGAGGCGATCGACGTCCGCACCGAGATCGGGGTCGCAGATCCGGCCCGGCCGGATCTGCTCGAAGAGACGGAGGCGCGCGGAATCGCATGGCTGGAGGAGGAACGAGCCAACCTCGTGTTGTTGGTAGCGCTGGCCGCGGAGCACGGGCACCACACATACACGTGGAAGCTCGCGCGGGTCCTGTGGCGCTTCTGCTACATACGACGGTACTTCGACGACATCCTGTGCACGCACGAACTCGGGTTGGCTGCCGCGGAGTCGCTGGGCGACAGGTCCGCCGTGGTCTCCATGAGCAACTACCTGGCATCCGCTCTGGTCAAGACGGGGTCCTATCGGCAGGCGTCCGGCTATCTCGCCGCCGCTGTCGGGCTGTGCCGAGACATGAAGGACACCACGCGGCTGGCGAAGATCCGAGCCAACCTGAGCGTCGTCCACTGGTTGAGCGGCAACTTCACACAATCCGCCGCGCTCTCCGTCGAGGGCCTACGCGAGGGCCGCCAAGTGGAGGGATCCATAGCGAACGCGCTGCCGAACCTCGGCCTTGCCCTCACCTCGCTCGGACGGTACGAGGAGGCTCTGCGCTTTCACCGCCGGCACCTCTTCCAGGGTCGGACCGTGGGTGACTACTTCCACATGGCGAACGCGCTGAGCCACCTGGCGTCCGTCAGGGTCCGCACCGGCCAGTGCGAGCAGGCGGTACGCCTGCTGAAATCGTCCCTCATGCTCTACCGGCGCACCGGCCATCGTTACGGTGAAGCCGAAGCACGGAACATCCTCGGCGTGGCCTACCGTGGGTGCGGGCTGTTCGACCAGGCGCGGCACCAGCACGAACTTGCGCTCGAACTGTCGGCCGACTCGGGCGAGAGGCACGCCGAGTGCGGCGCGCTGAACGATCTGGGGCTCACCCTGGCCCGTTCCGGCGACCCGGTCGGAGCCGCCGACGCGCACCAGCGGGCGCTTCGGCTCGCGACCCGCATCGCTCAGCCGTACGAGCAGGCCCGGGCGTTGACCGGCATTGCCGCGCTCCGTGCCGGCAGTGATCTCGCCGAGGCCCGGCGGCACTGGGAACGGGCGTTGGTCCTCTTTCGCCGCATGGACGTACCGGAGTGCAGCGAGGTGGAACGGCGCCTCGCGGAGACCCGGCCGCAGACCGTGGAATGCCACTGAACCACGGAGACGGCTTATCGATTTCTTATCGCCGGTCCCGATAGCGTCCTGCGCGTTCGGCAAGACGGGGGAGGTTCTGGCCCAGGTCAGAACCGGTTCGCCGAGACGCTCGCCGTCGGGTTCCCCCAGTGACTCGACGGCGGGGTGGTGAGGGAGGAGCGGCGCACGGCGAGTCTGCCGGGACGGCCGCACCACGGCCCGGTGGCCCGGCGCCGCTCCTCCCAAGCAGCGGAAGGCCGGCCCGGACGGGGTCGGCGGGTCGGGCTGTGACGGACGTTCGTGCGTACCGGAAAGATAGGCTCGCGAGCGTGACCGATCCCGCGCAGCTCACCCACGTCGATCCGGCGGGCGCGGCCCGCATGGTCGACGTCTCCGCGAAGGCGGTCAGCGGCCGCCTGGCCGTCGCCGCCGGCCGGCTCCGCACCACGCCCGAGGTCGTCGGGCTGCTGCGCCGCGACGGGCTGCCCAAGGGCGACGCGTTGGCGGTCGGCCGCCTCGCCGGCATCATGGGCGCGAAGCGCACCCCCGACCTGATCCCGCTCTGCCATCCCATCGCCCTGCACGGCGTCACGGTCGACCTGACGCTCACCGACGACACCGTCGAGATCACCGCCACCGCGCGGACGGCGGACCGCACCGGCGTGGAGATGGAGGCGCTGACCGCGGTGGCCGTCGCCGGGCTGGCGCTTGTCGACATGGTCAAGGCGGTCGACCCGGCGGCCAGCGTCGACGCGGTCCGGGTGCTGCGCAAGGAGGGCGGCAAGACCGGCCTGTGGGTCCGCCCGCAGGAGCGGCCGTGATCCGGGCCCGGGTGGTCGTGGCGTCCAACCGGGCCGCGGCGGGGGTGTACGCGGACACCAGCGGTCCCCTGCTCGTCGCGGGCCTGCGGGACCTCGGCTGCGAGGTGGACGGGCCGGTGGTGGTGCCCGACGGCGAGCCCGTGGGCGAGGCGCTGCGCGCCGCCCTGGCCGACGGGATCGACGTGGTGCTGACCAGCGGCGGTACGGGGATCAACCCCTCCGACCGCACCCCCGAGGTGACCCGGGCGCTGCTCGATCACGAGATTCCCGGCATCGCCGAGGCGATCCGGGCGCACAGCCGTGACAAGGTTCCCGCCGCCGCGCTCTCCCGGGGGCTAGCCGGTGTCGTCGGCCGGATGCTGGTGGTCAACCTGCCCGGGTCGACCGGCGGGGCCAGGGACGGCCTCGCCGTGCTCGGGCCGATCCTCCGCCACGCGGTCGACCAGCTCCGCGGCGGCGACCACTGACGACGCGGGAGAGCCGCGACCAAGCGGTGGGCGCGGCGCCGCTGACGGCGCGGCCGGCATGCCGCACCGTTAGGCTCGGCCGGTGAGCACGGAAACCGCCCCGGCCGCCGAGCCGGCCACCGCGCCCCCGCCCGCCGGCTGGGAGGAGGCCCGGTCCCGGGTGTACGCGGTCGGCCTGGCCGCCGCGCTCCCCGCCGTCAGCCGGCCACTCGCCGAGATCGACGGGCACACCCTCGCCGAGCCGCTGGCCACCCGTACGGACCTGCCCGCCTTCCCCACCTCCAGCGTCGACGGCTGGGCCGTGCGCGGCGCCGGGCCGTGGCGGCCGGTCGGGCGGGTGCTGGCGGGCGGCACCCCGGCCCCGCTGGCCGACGACGGGACGACCGTCGAGATCGCCACCGGCGCGATGGTGCCGGAGGGCACCACGGCCGTGCTGCGGGTGGAGGAGTCCCGTCGTACGCCGGAGGACCTCGTCGACGGCACGCCGCGGCCGGCGCCGGAGTGGCGCGAGCCGGGCGAGGAGGCGTACGCCGGGGAGGAACTGGTCCCCGCCGGCACGCCGGTGGACCCGGCGCTGATCGGCCTGGCCGCATCCTGCGGGCACGACAGTCTGCTGGTGCGGCGGCAGCCCCGCGCCGCGCTGCTGGTCTTCGGCGACGAGCTGCTGACCGCCGGCCCGCCCGGCGCCGGTCGGGTGCGCGACGCGCTCGGGCCGGCGGTGCCGGCCTGGCTGCGCCGGTACGGCTGCCTGGTCCGCCCGTCGGACGTGGTCGGACCGGTGGCGGACACGCTCCCCGCGCACGTGGCCGCCCTCCGCGCGGCGCTGAGTACCGCCGACCTCGTGTGCACCACCGGCGGCACGATGCACGGGCCGGTCGACCACCTGCATCCCACGCTGGAGGCGCTCGGCGCCGACTACGTGGTCAACACGGTGGCGGTGCGGCCCGGTTTCCCGATGCTGCTGGCGCGGCTGGCCGACGCCGACGGCCGGGTCCGGTTCGTCGCCGGGCTGCCCGGCAACCCGCAGTCCGCCATCGTCGCCCTGGTGTCGCTGGTCGCCCCTCTGCTGGCCGGCCTGGCGGGCCGCCCGATGCCGGTGCTGCCGCACGTCACGCTCGCCGAGCCGGTGCGCGGCCGGGGCGGGTACACCCACCTGGCGCTGGTCCGGTTGGACCGGACCGCCGGCACCGCGCACCCGGTCCGGCACGTCGGCTCGGCGATGCTGCGCGGGCTGGCGGGCGCCGACGGGTTCGCCGTCATCCGCCCCGGCACCTCCGGCGAGCCGGGGGACCGGGTGCCGGTCGTACCGCTGCCGCTGCTGCCCGGGGAGCGTGCCTGGTGACCACGCCGACGACCGACGCGTCGGGCCGGTCCGCGACGTTCGGCGACGTCACCGACCGGCCGCTCGACCTCGCCGCGCACGAGGCGGCGGTCGCCGACCGCCGGGCCGGCGCGGTGGTCTCGTTCCAGGGGGTGGTCCGCGACCACGACCACGGCCGCGCGGTGACCAGCCTGGAGTACGAGGGCCACCCGAGCGCCGGGCGGATCCTGCGCGAGGTCGCGGCCGAGATAGCCGCCGACCCGGACGTGTATGCGGTCGCGGTTTCGCACCGGGTGGGCCCGCTCGCCATCGGCGACGCGGCCCTGGTGGCGGCTGTCAGCACCGCCCACCGGGCCGCCGCGTTCGCGGCCTGCGCCCGACTGGTCGACGAAGTCAAGGCGCGGCTGCCGATCTGGAAGCGGCAGGTCTTCGCCGACGGCACCGAGGAGTGGGTGAACTGCCCCTGAGGGGCGGTCCACCCGGTCAGCGGCGCAGGCTCGGCGCGGCCTGCCGGCCGAACCTGTCGGCGTAGAAGGCCGGCTCGGCGCCGGGGCGCCACGGCAGGGCGGCGACCAGCAGGATCAGGGCCAGTGCCAGCGAGTTCTCCATCAGGGCACCGAAGAGGCCGTCCTGGTAGTGCGACACCTCGGGGAGCTGGTGCTCGTACGGCCAGATCGGGGAGACCAGGAAGAGCAGGTAGAGCCCGACGGCGGCGACGCCGTGCCGGAGCCCGGTCAGCGTCGGGTACCAGATCGGCGGGCGCAGCCCCGTCACCCCCGGCGGCCCGCCGTATCCGCCCTGGCCGGCCCGCTGCGCCAGCCCGCGGCTGGCCTCGCGACGGCGTACGGCGGCGTCGGCCAGCACGATGATCGCCGGGATCACCCAGACCAGGTGGTGCGTCCAGGAGATCGGGCTGATCACGTTGGCGGTGAGGCCGACCAGCGTGAACGCGGTCAGCTCGTCGCCGTCGGCGCGGGCGTTGACGGCGCGGGAGAGGCCGACCGCCAGCATCAGCACCGAGAACGCCAGCCAGAGCAGGCCGGGCGTCTCGATCGAGTCGTACAGCCGGGCGAGCAGCCCGGCCAGCGACTGGTTGGGCGTCATGTCGGCGGCCCCGACGCGCTCGGTCTGCCAGAGCACGCCGCCGAAGTAGGCCCGCGACTCGGTGCCGACGACCGCGAAGGAACCGACGGTCACCGCGATCACGGTGCCGATCGCGGTGGTCGCGGCACGCCACTGCCGCGTGATCATCAGGTAGGCGATGAACAGCGCCGGGGTCAGCTTGACGGCGGTGGCCAGGCCGATGCCCACGCCGGCCCACGCCCCGCTGTAGACGAAGCGCAGCAGCGGGCCGTCGGTCGGGGGGATGTGGGTGCCCCGGCGGGCCCGCCAGCGCAGGCCGATCAGGTCGGCCATGATCAGTGCGAAGAGGAGCAGGTTCACCTGGCCGTAGCCCAGGGTCTCGCGGGCCGGCTCGATGGCGACCGCCAGCGGCGTCGCGATGGCCACGGTGAACCAGAGCGGCCAGCCGAGCCGGTCGACGATCGGGCGGAGCAGCCCGGCCAGCACGACGGCCAGGGCGGCGATGCTGGCGAGCGCGTTGACCGTCCCGGCCAGCTCGACCGGCAGGTGCGCCATGGGCAGCATCACCAGCCCGCCGAACGGCGGGTAGGTGAAGCCCAGGGTGGTGCCGGGTGCGATGAACTCGTAGAGCTCGTGACCGCTCGCCCACCACACCACCGCGCCGTGGTAGATCTTCATGTCGAAGAAGTTGTACGGCCGCCCGAAAGCACCGATGGCGAGCCATGCGGCATAGGCGACGGCGGCCACGATGCCAGCCCGTACGACTGTCCTACGATCGATCCCACGCGTTACGCGACGGACTGGGGCGAGGCGGTCCACCCGTCTTCTGACGGTCGCCGGCATGGCGTGGCCACCCCCGTACCAAGGTCGTCCTACCCGTCCAGGTCCTGCACGGAGCCTAGAACGGCGCCTCACGTTAATGCCTCCCGCGTTATGCGACCGTGTCCGATCCCACACATGTTTTTGACATTTCCACCGCGTTAACGCCTGTCGGGTGGTTCAGGTGATTCGCGGCGTTGACACGTGAAGGCCCGGGAGGGGGTAGGTATCGACGCAGGTCAGCCAGGCAGTCGTCGGGCCGCCGCTGCCGATCGTACGGCGATCCGGGCCTCCCTGCGGGCGGTACGGACGGCTCGCTGCACGGAACGTCGGGAGTGGCCGATCCGGTGACCGGTCCGCCACCGCAGCCCCGGCCTGCCGCCGGTGTCGGCGGCGGCGAGCAGCAGCCCGCCGAAGAGGCCGAGGTTCTTCAGGAAGTGGATCTGGTTGTTGCGCCGCGCCGCCGGGTCGTCGTTGTTCCAGAAGGGATGCCCGGCGAGGGTCACCGGGACCAGCGTGCCGGCCAGGACCAGCGCCGCCGGCCGGGCGAACCGTCCGGTGGCGAGCATCAGCCCGGCGCCGACCTGCACCGCCGAGTTGACGCGGATCAGCGTCTCGGTGTCGGTGGGGATCCGGGGGTCGGTCTTCTCCAGCAGCGGAGTCACCCGGTCCGTCACGGGCTTCGCGGCCGGGACCAGCCGCCCGGGGTTCCGGAGGTTGGTGAACCCGCTGACCACGAAGATGCCGCTCAGCATGGCGCGGGCGAGGGAACGTACGGGTTTCATGGGTCAGTCATACCCCGTCGTCGGCCCGGCTACCCCCGCAACCGCCGATCCGGATCGGTGGACGTGCACCTCGCGCCACGCCGATTCGAGCGACCGTCGCTGATGGACGGCCCGTGAGGGGTAACGTGCCCCGCGTGACGACGCTGCGGCTGCGACCCGAGGACCCGGCCGACACCGGCGCGGTCCGGCGGGTGCTGGCCGGCGCGTTCGCCCGCCCCGACGTGACCACGCCGCCCGAGGTGGGGCTGGTCGAGGAGCTGCGGGACAGTGACGCCTGGCTGCCGGAGCTGGCGATGGTCGCCGAGTACGGCGGCGAGATCGTCGGCTACGCCCTGCTCACCCGGGTCCGGGTGAAGTCCGACGACCACACCGCGCCGGCGCTGGCGCTCGGTCCCGTGGCGGTCGCGCCGCACCGGCGGCGGATCGGGCTCGGCACGGCGGTGGTGCAGGCCGCCATCGAGGCGGCCACGGAGCTGGACGAGCGGCTGGTGGTGGTGCTCGGCGACCCGGGCTACTACCACCGGTTCGGCTTCGGCCGGGCCGACCGGATGGGCCTGACCAGCCCCTGGTCGGGTCTCGGCGATCCCTGGCAGGCGCTGGTGCTGCCGCCGGCCACGAGCGGCGAGGGTCCGCCGCCGCGCGGCGAGGTGCTCTTCCCGCCGCCCTGGTCCAAGGTCTGACACCGCGCCGCCCGTCGCGGCCGGTCAGGCCGGTTGGGTACGCAGGTAGCGGCCGAAGTGCGGGACGGTGAAGGCGACCGTGCCGCGTTCCCCGGAGTAGATCAGCCCCTTCTTGATCAGCGCGTCCCGGGCCGGGGAGAGGCTGGCCGGCTTGCGCCCGAGGGCGCGGGCGATCTCAGCCGTCGGCACGGCGGCGTCCATGTCGTCGCGTCCCCCGCCGTCCGCCTCGCCCTCCACCAGGGACAGCGTGGCCATGGCCCGCATGTACTCGCGTTCGGCCGGGGTGGCCCGTTCGAAGCGGGAGCCGAAGAAGCCCACGGCCAGCTCGGCCTCGGCCTCGGGCGCGGCGACCCGTACGTCGGCGGTGGTGATCGGCGAGCGGGGCGCGTGGTCCCAGGTCGCCTTCCCGTACGCCTGGACGAAGTAGGGGTAGCCGCCGGACTTCTCGTAGAGCAGGTCGAGCGCCTTCTGCTCGTACTCGACCTCCTCGCGCTCAGCCGGCGCGCAGAGCGCCTGGTCGGCGGCGATCCGGTCGAGCCGGTCGATGCGCTGGTAGCGGAAGAGCCGTTCCGAGTACGACTTGGCCGCACTGAGCACGGCCGGCAGGTGCGGCAGCCCGGCGCCGACCACGATCAGCGGCGCGCCGAGCTGGGACAGCTCGTGGCAGGCGGCGCAGAGCGCCGAGACGTCCTCCGGGCCGAGGTCCTGCATCTCGTCGATGAAGATCGCGATGCCGGTGCCGACGTCGGCGGCCACCGTCGCGGCGTCGGTGAGCAGCTCGACCAGGTCGATCTCGATGTCGCCGGAGTCGGCGCGGCCGCTGGCGGCGGGCACGTCGATGCCCGGCTGCCACCGGTCGCGCAGCTTCGGGGCGGCGGTGCCGCGACCGGTCGGCGCGGTCCGCTGGGCGAACGCCTTGAGCACGCCGAGGAAGGCGTCGATCCGGTCGGGCGCGCGGTGCCGGGGCGCCAGTTCCCGGACGGCCATGTGCAGCGCGGCGGCGATCGGGCGGCGTAGCGACTGGTCCGGTCGGGCCTCGATCTTGCCGCTGCCCCAGAGGTGGTTGATCGCCTGGGAGCGGAGGGTGTTGAGCAGCACCGTCTTGCCGACCCCGCGCAGGCCGGTGAGCATCAGGCTGCGTTCCGGCCGGCCCCGGGCGATGCGCTCCAGCACGACGTCGAAGACGTCCAGCTCGCGCCCCCGTCCGGCGAGTTCGGGGGGACGCTGGCCGGCGCCCGGTGCGTACGGGTTGCGGACCGGATCCACGTATCGCACAGTATCGGGCCGTCTAGCTGGGGGACTAGACATCCGTAGATGGGGCAACCGGCGTGTCGGGTCACCTGGATCGGTCTCGACACAAAACTAGGGCTGTCTAGCGTCCATGCTAGACAGCCCTAGTTTTGGTAATCAGCGCTTCTTCAGGCAGAGCACGTAGTCGAGGAAGTCCAGCGAGTTGTCGTGCACGTAGTTCGCGGTCGCCTCCGGGGCCCGGGTCTTGCACCGGTCGCCGTCCGCCGTGCCCGGGATCCGCAGGAGCACCTCGTACGTGTTGGGGCCGCAGGGCACCTTACGCAGCTCGGCCTTGCTGGCCGTGCCGTCGTTGACCACGCAGTCGCCCTTGGCGAACTCCTTCCTGCTGGGGCTCGGTGTGGCGGTGGTCGGCTCCACGCTGGGCTCGCTCGTCGGCTGGCCCGTCGGCTGGCTCGTCGGGCCGGCGGTGGCGTTCCCCGTCGGGGCCGCGATCGGGTCGTCGTCGCCGGCCTGCCAGAATCCCCAGCCGGCGAGGCCGAGGCACGGGCAGAGCAGGAGCACCGCCACCAGGCCGATGATCAGCGCGACCTTGCCACCGCTCTTGTTCGCGGGCGGAGCGGCCGGCGGCATCGCGTACCCGCCGGGCCCCGGCGGCGGGGCGCCCCACTGGTTGCCCGGCGCGGGTGCCGGCCCGGCCGGCGGATACGGTCCCGCCTGCGGGTAGCCCCCCTGGCCCGCCGGCGGCTGCACCCCGGGCGGCGGCGGATAGCCGGCCCCGGAAGAGGGTGGCGGCGGGTATCCGGCCCCGGAGGAGGGTGGCGGGTAGCCCGCCCCGGAGGAGGGCGGCGGGGGGTAGCCCGGTTCCGGGGCCGGCGGCTGCGCGGGCTGGTTCCACGCCGGGTCCTGCTGGCCCCACTGCGGGGTGGCCGGCGCTTCACCCCCGTACGGCGGCTGGCCCCACTGCGGTTCGTTGCCGGGCTGCGGCTGGCCCCACTGCGCAGCGGCCGGCGGTTGCCCCCACTCCGGCAGGGTCGGGTCGATGGGGGGCGGGCCGCCCGGGGTGCCGGGCGGGCGCTGGTAGGGGTCGTCCGGCTGTGCGGGTGATCCGTAGGTCGTCATCTCTTCCTCAGGGGTGCGGTGGCTCAGCGCTGCTTCAGGCAGAGCACGAAGTCGAGGGTGTCCAGCTCGCTGTCGAAGAAGTACCAGTTGGTGTAGCCGCCAACCGTGGCGCACTTCGCCGCAGCGTCCTTCTCGCCGCTGGTCGCCCCGTCGATCCGGCGCAGCACCTCGTACGTCTGCGGCGCGCAGTCGCTGATCAGCAGCTTGGGCTTGCCGCCGGCCGGCCCGTCGTTGCGGACGCACTGGCCGGCCTTGACGAAGCGCGGATCGGTGGAGGACTCGGGGGCGGGTGTGCTCGGCGCGGCGGCCGTCGCGCCCGCCGGGGACTCCGGCGGGTCGGTCCGGGCCGCGGGCGCGGGCCCGCTCGGCGTGGCGACGGGCGTCCTGTCGTCCTGGTCGAGCAGGTAGAGCGCCGCGGCCCCGCCGACCAGCACCAGCAGCATCACCGTGGCCAGCACCGCGACGACCGGGGCCGCCCGCCCGCGCCGGCGTCGCGGTGGCGGGGCGGGACCTTCCGCGTACGGGGAGGGGACGGCGGTGCCGTCGCTCCGGGCGGCGTACGGCACCGGGCCGTGCCCCGGCGGGGTCGGGCCGTACGCGTCCGCCCAGGGTTCCTGCCCCGCGGACCCGGCCGACGGACCGTACGACTCGTCGGGGTGCCGCCCGTGCCACGGGTCCGGGTTCCCGCGACCCGGTGGTCCGTAGTTCGCCATGCACGCCTCCCGTGCGAGTGGTGAGAGGCCGGCCACCAAGCAGGGACGCCGACGCCGACGTCACCGTAGCGTGTCCACCGATGAGCCCACCTCCACCGAGTGCGCAGCCGCCCGTCGACGCAGGTACCCGGTCCGGCCCGCCCGCCGGGGCGGGTCGTCCGGCTGCTGCCGCGCCGGCCCTGCTCTGGACCGCGCTGCTGCTGGTCTACGTCCTGTGGGGCTCCACCTACCTGGGCATCAAGATCGTGGTGGAGTCCATGCCGCCGCTCGGCTCGGCGGCCGCCCGGTTCGCCGCCGCCGGCCTGGTGCTGGCGATCGTGCTGCGGGCGCGGCGGGGGCGGGGCGCGCTGCGGGTGGACCGGCGACAGCTCGCCTCGGCCGCGCTGGTCGGGGTCCTCCTGCTGGCCTGCGGCAACGGGCTGGTGGTGCTCGCCGAGTCCGGTCCGGCGGGGATGGCGGTGCCGTCCGGGGTCGCCGCCCTGCTGGTGGCGACCGTTCCGCTGCTGGTGGTGCTGCTGCGTACGGTCACCGGCGACCGGCCCCGGTCGTGGACGCTGGCGGGGGTGACGCTGGGCTTCGTCGGCCTGGTGCTGCTGGTGCTGCCGACCGGCGGGGCGGACGCCGTGCCGCTCGCCGGGGCGTTGACCGTGGTCGCGGCGGCCACCTGCTGGTCGATCGGCTCCTTCCTCTCCGGTCGGATCCGGATGCCCGCCGATCCGTTCGTCGCCACCGTCTACGAGATGTTCGCCGGGGCGGCGGCGCTGGCCCTCCTCTCGGTGGGCCGTGGCGAGCTGCGCGGCTTCGACCTGGGCGCCGTGACCACCCGGTCGTGGCTCGCGCTCGCGTACCTGATGGTGGCCGGCTCGCTGGTCGCCTTCACCGTGTACGTCTGGCTGCTGCACCACGCCCCGATCTCGCTGGCCTCCACGTACGCCTACGTCAACCCGGTGGTCGCGGTGGCGCTCGGCGCGTTGTTCGCCGCCGAGCCGGTCACCGCGCCGGTGGTGCTCGGCGGCGCGGTCATCGTCGCCGGGGTGGCCCTCGTGGTGAGCACCGAGAGACCGCGACGTCCCGTCCGGGGGGCCGCGCCGGAGCCGTCGCGCCGGTAGCGTCCGCCCGTGTCGACCGGGCTGCTGGCATGCGTGGCGCTGCTCGGCGCCCTGGCCGGCCTCGCCGCGCCCCGGGCCGCCCGCCACTTCACCGCCCCGCGCGCACCGCGCGTCGCCGGCACCGTCCCCCGCGCACCGCGCGTCGCCAGCGCCGCGCCGAACGCGGTGCGGGACGCCGGCACCGCCTCGAACGCGGTGCGGGACGCCGGGTCCATGCCGCGTGTCGTCGAGGCCGCGCCGGGCGTGGTGCGCGTCGCCGGGGCGGTGCCGTCCGCCGGGTGGGGCGCGACGGCGGGTGCGGTCGCGTTCGCCGGGCTCGCGGCGGCCCTGGGGGCGGATCCGGTCCTGCCGGTCCTCCTCGTGCTGGCCGCCGTCGGGCTGGTGCTCGCCCTGGTCGACCTGGCCTGCCTGCGGCTGCCCGACCCGCTGGTCTGTGCCGCCGCGCTGGTCGTCGCCGTCGGGCTGACCGGCGTGGCGGCGACGACCGGTAGCCCCGGGCGACTGGTCGGCGCGGTGGCGGGAGCGGCGCTCTGCTTCGCCTGCCACCTGGTGCTCGCGGTGCTGCCGGGCTCCCGGCTGGGCTTCGGCGACGTGAAGCTCGCCGCCGTCCTGGGCCTGCCGCTCGGCTGGCTCGGCGGGTCGTCCCTGGCGCTCGGCCTGCTCCTGCCGCACCTGCTGCACGGTGTGCTGGTGCTCGGGCTGCTGGTGGCCGGCAGGGTGCGTCGCGACACTCCGCTCCCGCTGGGCCCGGCCCTGCTCACCGGCGCCTGGCTGGCCGCCCTGACAGCCTGAGCCGGTCACCCGCGGCCGGAAGGACCCACAGCCAGCCCGACGGGGTGGCTCAGATCAGGCGGAGCTGGCGGTCGCGGGGGCGGCGGGGTTCGGCCTCGCCGAAGCGCTCGAAGAGGCCCGGGTCGATGACGTCGAGGAACGGCGACGGGACGCACTCGCGTTCCGTTCCGTGCCGGCTGCGGCGGGCGGCGTGGGTCACGTACAGCCGGTCCTGGGCCCGGGTCAGCCCGACGAAGAAGAGCCGCCGCTCCTCGGCGACCGCGTCGGAGTCGGGGGTGCTGCCGGGCCAGCGCATCGGGAGCAGCCCGTCCTCGGCGCCGACCAGGAAGACCACCGGAAACTCCAGCCCCTTGGCGGCGTGCAGGGTGAGCAGGGTGACCGCCTCGGCGCGCGGGTCGAGCGCGTCCACCTCCGCCCCGGTGGCGAGCTGGGAGAGGAACAGCGGCAGGTCGTCGCCGCAGCGGCGGGCCAGCGGGGTGAGCAGGTCGACGGCCGAGCGGACGTCCTCCGGGCGTACCGCGCCGGAGCCGTCCAGCGTGGGCACCGCGAAGCGCTCCGCCAGCACCTGCCCGGCCAGCCGGACGCGGGCGGCCAGCGAGCCGTCGAGCCCGTCGGCGTGGCGCAGCTCGCGGGCGATGGCGGCCACCCCGGGCCGGTCCCGCAGCCGGTCGTGCGAGCGCTTCTGCACCGGGATGTTCGCCCGGGCGAGGGCGTCCACGATCGGCGCGGCCTGCGCGTCGGTGCGGTAGAGCACCGCGATGTCCGAGAACGACAGCGAGGTGGACCGGCCGTCGATCCGTCCCGAGTCCAGCGACCGGTGGGAGAGGCCGCCGACCAGCTCGTCGATGGTGCGTACGACGAAGTCGGCCTCGTCGGCGACGGACGCCGCCGGGTAGCGACCCACCAGCGGGGCCTCCGGGTCGAGCCGGGCCGGGTCGAGCCGGCGGCCACGGACCAGCGACGACGGCGCGATGGCCTGCACGGCGGCGGCCAGGATGGGGGCGGAGGACCGGTAGTTGCGGTTCAGCCGGACCAGCCGGGCGTCGGTGAAGTCCTGCGAGAAACGCAGGAAGTAGCCGACGTCGGCACCCCGGAAGGAGTAGATCGCCTGGTCCGGGTCGCCGATCGCGCAGAGGTTGCCGTCGGCGGGGCTGAGCAGGCGCAGCAGCTCGTACTGCACCTCGTCGACGTCCTGGTACTCGTCGACGAAGATCCAGCGCCAGCGCTCCCGGTAGTGCCGTACCAGCTTCTTGTCGGCCCTCAGCAGCGCGACCGGCAGGGTCAGCAGCTCGTCCAGGTCCACCAGGTCCTGCTTGCGCAGCAGTGCCGCGTAGCTGGCCTCGTCGTCGCCGGCCTCGGCGCGGGCCTCGGCCCGCTGGGCGTCGTCGGCGATCCGGAAGTCCGTCGGCAGGCCGGCGGCGTCGGCGTTCTCCCGCAGGATGGTCAGGCCCAGCGAGTGGAAGGTGCCGACGGTGACGTCCTCGGCGACCGGACCGAGCAGGCCGTCGAGGCGGTGCCGCAGCTCCTCGGCGGCCCGCCGGGTGAACGTGATCGCCAGGCACTGCTCCGGGAAGACGTTCAGTTCCGCGCAGAGGTAGGCGATCCGGTGGGTCAGCGTCCGGGTCTTGCCGGTGCCCGGCCCGGCGACGATGAGCAGCGGCCCGCCCGGCGCGGAGGCGGCCACCCGCTGCATGGCGTCCAGGCGGTCCAGCAGGCCGGTGCCGACCTCCTCCATGCCGGCGAGCATCGGCTCGAACGGCTCGTGCGGCGAGGGCGTCGGCGCGATCGGGGGTGGGGGCGCGGCCGGTGCGGCCTTGCGCTTCGGTTCGGGCTTGGCCGCCGCCGGGCGCTTGGCCCGGGGCTTCGGCGCCGGCTCCGTCGGGGTGCGCTGCGCCGGCACGGGTACGTCGAAGAGCGTCTCCTGGGCCCCGCCGGCGTTGCCGCCCAGCTCGGCCGGGTCGAAGAGGGTGATGACGCCGTACTCGCCGTCGTAGCCGGGGACCCGGCGCACGTCGCCCCGGCGCAGCCGGCCGATGCCCTCGGCGAGCAGTTCCCCGCCGACCCGGCCGATCTCGTCGAGCGGCGTGCTGGTGAGGATCTCCAGCTCCGGGCCGAGGGCGGCGATCAGCTCGTGGAGCTTCCCCTCCACCTTCTTGGACCGGGCGCCCACCTTGTTGATCTCGCCGAGCACCTCGGCCAGCGGCACCAGGTGGGTGACCTTGGGAGCGTGCGCGGGGAGGTGCCCCGACGGCCGGTCGGCCAGCTCCTCGATCCGGCTGAGTACGCCCACGGTCAGCGGCTTGCCACACTCCGGGCAGCGGCCATCGGCGGCCCGGGTCCGCTCGGGCGACCAGTTGATCCCGCAGAGCCGGTGCCCGTCCGCGTGGTACTTGCCCTCCTCGGGGAAGAACTCGATGGTCCCGGCGAGCCCGTCACCGGTACGCAGGGCGTCCCGGATCCCGAAGTAGTCGCGGGCGGTGGCGAAGACGGTGGCCTCCCGGGCCAGCGCCGGCGGCGAGTGCGCGTCGGAGTTCGACACCAGCCGGTAGCCGTCCAGGCTGCCGACGCGCCAGTTCATCTCGGGGTCAGAGGAGAGGCCGGTCTCCACGGCGAAGATGTGCTCGGCCAGGTCGGCGTAGCAGTCGGCGATCGCGTCGAAGCCGGACTTGGAGCCCAGCGCGGAGAACCACGGCGTCCAGATGTGCGCCGGCACGAGGTAGCCGTCGGCGCTGGCCTCCAGGGTGATCTCCAGCAGGTCCCGGGAGTCCAGGCCGAGGATCGGCCGGCCGTCCGAGCCGAGGTTGCCGATCCGCCCGAGCGCCGTGTTGAACCGGGCCACCGCGTCCAGGTCGGGCAGGTAGATCAGGTGGTGCACCTTGCGGGTGCGGTCGTCCCGCTTGTAGATCGTGGAGATCTCCACGCTGAGCATGAACCGGACCGGATCCGCCTCCGCCTCGCTCGCCAGCCGGGGCGGCAGCCGTCGGGCGATGTCCCGCTCCGCCTCCGGGCTGAGCCGGTGCAGGCCGGGCTCGGCCGGGTGCAGCGTCTCGCGGAGATGGTCGTACCAGGCGGGGTGGGTGAAGTCGCCGGTGCCGAGTACACCGATGCCCTTGCGCCGCGCCCACCAGCCGAGGTTGGGCAGGGTGAGGTCGCGGCTGCACGCGCGCGAGTACTTCGAGTGGATGTGCAGATCCGCGACGAACGGCGGGACGCCGCCGGGGGGTGCGGGACTGAACGGAGGCACGCCGCATCCTGTCACGCCCGCGCCATTACCCACCCGTCGCCACGCACACCCGTGACCTGAGCATCCGGTGCTGGACAACGCCGGCCGCCCGCGCTATGGGTCAGCGGGAGCGCAGCTCCACCAGCGTGATCTGCGGCTCGGCGCCGACGCGGACCGGCGGGCCCCAGAAGCCGGCGCCGTTGGTGACGTAGACCTTGGTGCCGTCGACCTCGCCGAGACCGGAGACCACCGGCTGCTGGAGCTTCACCAGCAGGTTGAAGGGGACCATCTGGCCGCCGTGGGTGTGCCCGGAGAGCTGGAGGTCGACGCCGAACTTCGCCGCCTCCGTCGCCGCGACCGGCTGGTGGGCGAGCAGCACCACCGGGCGGTTCGGGTCGCGGTCGCCGAGCGCCGCCGCGTAGTCCGCCGGGGCCGCCAGACCGGTGCCGGCGGCGGTGACGTCGTTCACCCCGGCCAGGTCGAGCACGCCGCCCCGGGCCTGGATCTCCGTCCGCTCGTTCTGCATGACCCGCAGGCCGAGCCGGTCCAGCTCCTGCACCCACTCCTCGACACCGGAGTAGTACTCGTGGTTGCCGGTGACGAAGTAGCTGCCGTGCCGGGACCGCAGGCCGCGCAGCGGCTCGGCCGCCTCGCCCAGCTCGGCCACCGAGCCGTCGACCAGGTCGCCGACGACGGCGACGATGTCGGCGTCGAGGCGGTTGATCGCGGCGACGATCCGCTCGGTGTGCGCCCGTCCGCGCAGCGGACCGAGATGGATGTCGGAGACCGTGGCGATCCGCAGTCCGTCCATGCTGCGGGGGAGCTTGGCCAGCGGGATCTGCACCCGGTCGAGCTGCGGCGGGCCGAGGGCGGTGCGGATGCCGTACCCGGTGAGGCCCGTGGCGGTGAGCCCGGCGAAGATCGCCGTCCCGCGGGCGAGCAGCAACCGGCGGGAAGGGTCGTGGTCGGGCTGCGCGACGGCGTCGGCGGCCGGCGGGTCCGCCGGCCCGGCCGCGCCCACCATGGCGGGCTCGGGCGCGGCGGCGGTGGGCTCCGCGGCGGCGACCCGGCGCCGCAGCACGAGCTTCGCCACCGCCATCGGCACTTCCAACGCCACGAGCAGGACCAGCAGGTAGAACATGACCGCGAGCCAGAGGTAGCCCGGCCACGCGAGCCAGTAGAGGCCCGCCTGGGTGCCGGCCATGGTCGCCGGTACGAGCAGCGCGAGCACCAGGGCGGTGATCCCGCCGATCCGCCGCCACCGGCCCGGGGCGGTGGTGTCCCGCACCAGGCGCTTCCACAGGTAGAGGTGGATCAGGCCGGTGACCAGCGCGATGGTGGCGACGAACGCCAGTGCCGCCAGCATGTGTGCGCCTCCCTCAGCCGCCCGCGAAGGGCGGCAGGACGTCGATCGTGGCCCCGGCCGTCAGCGGTGCCCGCCGATCATGACAGGTCACGCCGTCGACCAGGAAACTCGCCACCTTCAGGACGACGGCGAGCCGCTCACCGTGCCGGTCGGTCAGCTCCACGACGAGTTCGTCCAGGGACCGCCCGGCGGATGCAATCTCCTCGGTCCGGCCGGCGGCGGCCCGCGCCCCGGCGAAGTAGCGGACGGTCACCGGCGCTCCGGCGTCGGCGTCCCGGGCGGGCGGCCCGGTGTCAGCCAGGCGTGCCTGGGCGGGCGGCCCGGTGCCAGCCGGGCGCCTCGGTTCTGCCACGGTCAGCCTCCGATCGCGGACATCGGCCGGGCGGGCTGGAGGAAGGCCGGGTCGTCGATGCCGTGCCCGGCCCGCTTGCCCCACATCGCGGCCCGCCAGCGCCGGGCCAGCTCGTCGTCGTCCGCCCCGGCCCGCAGGGCCCCGCGCAGGTCGGACTCCTCGGTGGCGAAGAGGCAGGCACGCACCTGCCCGTCGGCGGTGAGCCGGGTGCGGTCGCAGTCGCCGCAGAACGGCCGGGTGACGCTGGCGATCACGCCGACCCGGGCGGGGCCGCCGTCGACCAGCCAGGTCTCGGCCGGTGCCGCGCCACGCTCCGCCGGGTCGGGGACCAGGTCGAACTCGCCGCGCAGGGCGGTCAGGATCCCGTCGGCGGTGACCATGGTCCGCCGGTCCCAGCCGTGCTGGGCGTCCAGCGGCATCTGCTCGATGAACCGCAACTCGTAGCCGTGGTCGAGGGCGAAGCGGAGCAGTCGGGGCGCCTCGTCGTCGTTGACGCCCCGCATCAGCACCGAATTGATCTTCACGGGGGTGAGCCCGGCGTCGGCGGCCCCGGCCAGCCCGGCCAGCACGTCCGCCAGGCGTGGGCGCCGCGTCAGCCGGGCGAACCGCTCCGGATCCAGCGTGTCCAGCGACACGTTCACCCGGTCCAGCCCGGCGGCGCGCAGCGTGGGGGCGAGCCGGTCCAGCCCGATGCCGTTGGTGGTGAGCGAGATGCGGGGGCGCGGCTCCAGCGCCGCCACGGCGGCCACGATGTCGGCCAGGCCGGGCCGGATCAGCGGCTCCCCGCCGGTGAACCGGACCTCGGTCACGCCGAGCAGGCGCACCGCGACCCCGACCAGCCGGACGATCTCGTCGTCGCCGAGCAGTTGCGGGCCGGGCAGCCAGGCCAGCCCCTCGGCCGGCATGCAGTAGGTGCAGCGCAGATTGCACTTGTCGGTGAGGGAGACCCGCAGGTCCCGGGCGACGCGGCCGTACCGGTCGGCGAGGACGCCGTCGGTCGGCGGGGCGGCGGTCACCCGTCGACGGTAGCGCGCCCGAGCCCGGCCAGGGCCGACCGGGCGGTACGGGCGACCGCATCCCGGTACGCCGCGCCGAACAGTGCGGTGTGCACCAGCATCAGGTGGAGCTGGTGCAGCGGCACCCGATCCCGCCAGCCGTCGGCCAGTGGCCACTCCTCCGCGTACGCGGCGAGGATCCGGTCCAGGTGCGGCGCGCCGCCGAAGAGGGCCAACTGCGCCAGGTCGGTCTCGCGGTGACCGCCGTGCGCCGCCGGATCGACCAGCCAGACCCGGTCGTCCGCGCCCCAGAGGGCGTTGCCCGGCCAGAGGTCCCCGTGGATCCGGGCCGGCGGCTCGTCACCGCCGAACTCGTCGATCCGCTCGACGACCTGCTCGACCAGGCCGGCCTCGGCGCCGGTGAGCGCGCCGCCGTCGACCGACATCCGGAGGTACGGAACGAGCCGGGCCCGCGCGAACCAATTCGACCAGGGGCCGTCATCGGGCGTGTTGTTTGCCGGCAGCGCCCCGATGAAGCCGTTCCACCCGGCCCCGAAGGCCGACGCCCCGGCCCGGTGCAGCCCGGCCAGCCCCCGACCGAACCGCTCGGCCACCTCGGGCGTCGGCTCGCCGGGCTCGATCCACTCCAGCGCCAGCAGCCCGGGCAGCGCCACCACCACCTCCGGTACGGCGACCGTCCCGGCCTCGCGCAGCCAGCGCAGGCCGGCCGCCTCGGCGGCGAAGAAGCCCTCCGGCGCGGGCCTTCCGGCGGTCTCCGGCCAGGTCTTGGCGAACATCGAGTGCCCGTCGTCCAGCGTCAGCCGGGACGCGGCACAGATGTCGCCGCCGGCGACCGGCGTCTCCCGGATCCGCTGGTGGGTCAGGAAGGTCGGCAGGTGCTCCGGGTGCGCCCGCAGGTACGCCAGATCCATCTGCGCAAGGTAACCCCTCCCACCGCCGTACGGGTGCCGGCCGCACGGTGTCGGCGGCTCAGCCCGCCGGCTGCACCGGCCGCACCTGGTCGGGTGGCACCGTCGTCACCGCACGTGTCGCGTTCCCGCACCGTCGGGAAACGGCGTGAGCTGCGACGATACTCTCCGTGTCTGTGGACAACCCGCGTGTCGTCCACAGGGGCCGGCGGCCGCCTCGCCCCCGCCGCAGGCTGCCAGCCATGACCCCGACCGACCGCCCCCGGCTCGCCGTCCGTTCCCCCGCCGACCTCATCGCCGCCGTGCCCTTCCTGCTCGGCTTCCACCCGACCGACAGCGTCGTCGTGGTGGCGATGCGGGGCCGCCGGATCACCTTCGCCGCCCGCGCGGACCTGCCCGACCTCGCCGATCCGCGCGACCCCGCCGGGCACCTCGCCGGCGTCATCGCCCGGCAGCACGCCGAGACCACCACGGTCCTCGGCTACGGCCCGGCGCCGCTGGTCACCCCCGCGGTCGACGCCGTGCGCGCCGCGCTCACCGCCGCCGGGCTCCCCGTGCTCGACGCGCTGCGCGTCACCGACGGCCGTTACTGGTCGTACCTCTGCACCGAGCCGGCGTGCTGCCCGCCCGACGGCACCCCCTACGACGTCGGCGCCAGCGAGGTCAGCGCGGCGGCCGTCTTCGCCGGCCAGGTCGCCCTGCCCGACCGGGCCGCCCTGGTCGCGCAGGTCGCCCCGGTGACCGGTCAGGCCCGTTCGGCCGTACGCCGGGCCACCGCCCGCGCCGAGCGACGCCTCGCGGACCTGCTCGACCGCGCGCCCGCGACCGACCCGAGCGGCGAGCGGACGCTGCGCTCCGCGGGAGCGGCGGCGGTACGCACCACGCTGCGTCGGCACCGGCGGGGTCAGCGGCTCACCGACGACGAGGTCGCCTGGCTGAGCGTGCTGCTGACCCACGTGCCGGTACGCGACCACGCCTGGGAGCGCACCGACGGGCGGGACGAGGACATCGCGCTCTGGACCGACGTGCTGCGCCGGGCCGAGCCGGAGCTGATCGCCGTGCCGGCCGCGCTGCTGGCGTTCGCGGCCTGGCGGGCGGGGCAGGGCGCGCTGGCGGCCGTGGCCCTGGAACGGGCCCTGGCCGAGCATCCCGGCCACTCGATGGCGCTGCTCCTCGACGACCTGCTGCGCCGGGGCGTGCCGCCGTCCGCGCTGGACGGCTGGCCGGCGGTGGGAACCCCCGGAGTGCTACGCCGCCGGCGCCGCCGACGCGGCCCCCGCTGACCCCCGTCAGAGCATCCCGAGCGCGGCGCCGATGACGGCCTGAGCGGTACGGCTGAGCTCCTCACCCTTGGCGTCTGTCCCGGTGATCGAGTACGCCGTCCGGAACCGGCCGTCGCGGGTGGCCGCCACGCCGGTCAGGTAGCCGAAGCGGGAGCCCGTCTTGATCCACAGGACTTCGCCTCCGGGCAGCGGGAACGCGGTGAGCCCGGCGCTGTACCGGGCCGGACCACCGGCGACGTCGGGGACCCCGGGCAGGGTGAACATCTCGGCCAGCTGGGCCGGCGGTACGACCCGGCCGGCGAAGAGCGCGGCGACGAACGTGTCCAGGTCGGCGAGGCTGGAGATGACGTTGCCGGAGGCCGGGGTGAAGGTCTGGCTCCACGTCGTGGCGTCCACCAGTTCGGTGGCCCCGTCGCGCACGACGGCCTGGTATCCGTGTGCGTGCGGACCGAGGATGCGCGGGTCGTCGCCGGGGGCGTACGTGTCCCGCAGGTGGAGCGGGCGGGCGATCCGCCGGTCCAGCTCCCGCGCGTACGGGTGGCCGGTGACCTTCTCCACCAGCAGGCCGGCGACGATGTAGCCCATGTTGGTGTAGTGCTGCTTCGTCCCGGGCTCGAACTCCCGGGGGTTACGCAGGCCGAGTCGCACGATCTGCTCCGGGGTCCACCGGTCGTACCGGTGGGCGAGCTGCCACTCGATGCCGTCCGGCATGGTCGGGCTGGGGATGCCGTTGGTGTGGTCGAGCAACTGGCGGACGGTGACGGTCGGGTAGTCGGCGGGCAGCAGCCCGGGCAGGTGCCGCTGCACCGGGTCGGCCAGGTCGATGCGGCCCTCGGCGACCAGTTGCAGCACCAGTGCGGCGGTGAAGACCTTGGTGACGCTGCCGATCCGGAAGCGTGCGTGCGGCGGCACGGGGGCCTGACCGCGCAGGTCCCGGACGCCGGTGGCGCCGGTCCAGCAGCCGTCCGGGGTGGCGATCCGGACCTGGGCACTGGTGGCGTCGGAGTTGGGTAATCCGGCGATCGCCTGCCGGAGTGGGCCGGGGTCGAGGGTGCCGGGGCGGCAGTCGGCGGCGGAGCGGGCCGGGGGTGCGGCGGCGACCGCGCCGGGGGCCACGACGGTCAGCACGGTGGCGAGCGCCGTCGCCACGAGGGCGGTCCGGCTGTTCAGGATTGTCATGACATCGAGCCTTGTCTCCCGGTGCCGGCCGGGCATCGGGGAGATTCCCCTGGCGCACCCGGATCGGACGACCGGGGAGAACCCGGTCATCCGTCCTGTCGCACCCCGCCGTCCTCGCTCGCGACCCGCTGCCGGTAGCTGCTCAGGGAGAGGCCGAGGACCGACCGGAACTCGTTGGCGAGGTGGGCGTGATCGCTGTAGCCGAGGTCGGCGGCGACAGCGGCCAGGGTCGTGTCCGGGTCGGTACGCAGGCGTTCGGCCGCCTCCTGTAGCCGACGCCGACGGATCATCGTCGACGGCGGCAGCCCGACGTACCGTCCTGCGAGCCGCTGCAACGAGCGGACGGACAGGCGCACGCGTACGGCGGCATCCTCGACCGTCCGGATCGCCGGATCCGTGTCGATGGCCTCGGCCATCGCGTTGGCCAGCAGCGCCTCGTCGTTCGGCGGTGGGGTCGCCTCGCTGAGCCACCCCGCGAAGGCGTCGACGGCCCGGCGGTGCCGGCTCTGCCGGTCGCCCGGCCCGGTCATCTCGCGGTGCACCCGCTCATGCAGGTCGGGCAGGTCCACGGCCTCGTAGCGGTCCCGCAGGGCTGCCGGGTCCGCGACGAGATGGGGTACGGCCGCCGGCCGCAGCAGGGCGCCGACGGCCCAGCCCGTTCCGGTGAGGTCACGGTGCGAACTGCCGGTCGTCGGCCCGGAGATGCCGACCGCGTCCGGTTCGACGACGAGGTTGCAGGCGGGGAAGGCGATCAGCTGCTGCCGGGAGGACCGCCCCGGCTGGATCTGCCACTCCGGGATCCAGAACCACCGCACCAGCTGGCGCACCGCGTCCGGCGGCGGGAGCCGGTCGAACGTGGGCAGCCGCGCCGGGTAGAGGACACCCCGTGGGCTCGCCGCACCCGGGGCGGGCACCTGGCGCGAATCTTCAAGCCGGCCCACGCCCGCCGTTCCTACGATCGGTCACATGACTGCAACGATCCGAGCCGCCGACGGTGAGCACACCACGAACGGTACGCCGCACGGCGCCACCAGCCTGACCCCCTTCCTGGCGATCCCCGACGCACGCGGCGCCATCGACTTCTACCGGGAGATCTTCGGTGCGCGGGTGGTCGACGTGACCGAGATGGGCGGAGTCGTGGCCCACGCCGTCCTCGACTTCGGACACGGGCTGCTGCAACTCGGCGAGCCGATGCCCGACTACGGGCTCGTCGCGGCCCCCGAGGGGGACCAGGACTGCTACTCGATGGGCCTCTACTGCCCCGACGTGGACGCCGTCGTCGCCCGGGCCGAGGCGGCCGGCGCCGTCGTCCGTGAGGCGCCGTCCACGTTCGTGTCCGGCGACCGGTTCGCCAGCATCCGGGACCCCTTCGGCGTACGGTGGTCGGTCATGACCCGGGTGGAGGACCTCTCCGAGAAGGAGAGCGCGCGCCGGGTCGCCGAATGGGCCGAGCAGCAGAACCAGGCGAGCTGACACGGGGGCACGGCATTCAGGCTGCGGCGGCAGAACCGGTGCTGTGCGTGGCGGCTCGGCCACCACGAAGTCAGTCCGCCATCACCGGTTCCGCTGCCTCCGGCTCCGCCGCCGGCGTGGGCCGGGTGGGTAGCAGCACGGCGGCGAGCACCGCGCTGGCTGCCAACACGCCGATCACGAGCCAGACCGTGGTGGTGAGGGGCAGTTGTTGTCCGGCGACACTGCCCGCCGACGCGCCGACGACGGTTGCGGCCATCTCGGCGGCCGTGAAGGCGGATCCGACCCGACCGAGTTGGCGGTCCGGGGTCTGACGTTGGACCTGGACCTGGACCAGCATCAGCAGCGCGCCACCGGGCAGACCGGCCAGGGCGATGAAGACCAATGCGGCGACGAAGTGGTGGATGAGGAAGAGCCCGGCGAAGCAGAGGGTGATCACCGCCAGGCAACCGGTGAACGACAGCCGGAGAAGCCCGCTGCGGGACAGCACGTTGCCGACGTATGCGCTGGCCAGGAAGCCGCCGCCGAGTGCCGCCATCAGGATGCCCACGTCGCCGGCGTCGCCGCCGAGGACATCGATGACATACGGCACCAGAAGCACGTTCAGAGCGGCGTTGGCCAACAGGAAGAGGCTGGAGACGAGGAGCGTCGCGCGGAGGACGGAGTGCCTGAACAGGAAGGCCAGGCCCTCCTGGACCTGCCCCCAGAAGGCGGCCAGCCAGGAGGACGTTTGCGGCTGGCGCCCATTGTCGGCCACCCGCAGCGGGCCCATCCCGAAGATCAGCACGGCGGAGAGCAGATACGTCGCGGAGTCGATCAGCACCAGACCGTCGAAACCCACGAGGGCGTAGAGCGCGCCGCCCAGGGGTGCGCCGGCGAGGCGGACGAGGCCGCTCGCAACCGTGTTCCAGGCGTTCGCCGCTTCCAGGTCACCGCCCCGACCGACGACTGCGGGCACCGCCGCCCGGGCCGCCGGCTGGAAGAAGTGCCCGATCGCGCTCTCGAAGAACATCGCCGTGTAGAGCAGCCACAGCATGCCCGGATCGTCGACCACGAGCAGTGCCAGCACGATGACCATGCGCAGCAGGTCCGCTCCGACCATGACCGCTCGCCGGTCCCACCGGTCGGCCAGCACCCCGGCCAGGGGCGCGAAGGCGATCGCGGGCAGGGTCTGCGCGACGAAGGCGAGACCACTGCTGAACGTCGACCCGGTCATCGTGTAGACGTAGACCGGCACCGCGACGATCATCAGCCAGTTGCCCAAGTTGGACAGCAGCGTGCTGGTCCAGAGCAGGCCGAAACGCCGGTTCCTGATGACGATCACCGTTCTCCTTGCTCCTCGGTGCCCCGGCCGCTGGTGCCCCACGTCAGTGGCGACGTCGGACGACGCGGCGTCTGGCATGCCAGACGGCAGTGCGGTACGAGTCAGATCGTGGCGGTGGCAGAAGCCGCTCGCGTGATGCCCGGCCGTCCGCGGCTGCGTGGACGGAGGTCACTTCCTGAGCGTGCGCACCGCGGTCGAGGACACCGCGGCCAGTTCGGGCTGCGCAGGCAGGAACACCGTGGGAACACCGAGCGACTCGTTCATCGCGGCGAGCCGGTACTCGCTCTGCAGGTCGCTGGTGTTCCGCAAGCCTCGGACGATCACTCCTGCTTCGTGGCGACGGCAGTAGGCGGAGGTCAACCCGCTCCAGGCCGCAACGCTCACGGAGGTCCACCCGACCGGCAGAACGGCCCGGACAGCGGCCGCTCGATCCTCTTCGTCGGTGCCCGGATTCTTGAGGCTGTTGACCGCGACGAGCACGACCACTTCGTCGAAGAGGCGGCGCGCCCGGTCCACCACATCCAGATGCCCGGGAGTGAAGGGATCGAAGCTGCCGGGGTAGACCGCCCGCACGCCTCTGCCGGTGCTCATGGCCCGACTGTAGGTATCGGCTGTCGGATCCGCTGGCCCCTCGCTGTGGGCAATACGTCACAGCCACCGGGACTCGCTGTGCCCCGCGCAAGCAGCGGCACCCTGGCCATGCCCTGAGCAGAATCGCTCGCTTTCCGATCTGCGGCGCGGGCAGGCTGTCGGGATGAAAGCGAGCTTCAGCGGTGAGGTGGCGACGTACTACGCGAGGCACCGGCGTGGTTACCCGCCCGAGGTGCTCGACGCCCTCGTCGAAGCGTTCGGCCTCGGCGCCGAGGACACGGTGGTCGACCTCGGCTGCGGCACCGGCCAGTTGAGCCTCCCGCTCGCCGCCCGGGTCGGGACCGTCATCGGCGTGGACCCGGAGCCGGACATGCTGGTTCTGGCCCGCCAGGCCGCCGTCGACGCCGCGACGGTCAACGCCATGTGGATGCTCGGCACTGACAACGACCTGCCCGCACTCGGTCGGCTACTCGGCGAACGGACGATCGGCGCGCTGACCGCCGCCGTCGCCATCCACTTCATGGACCGCGACGCGCTGTTCAGGGCCGCCCGGCCGCTGCTGCGTCCCGGCGGTGGCGTCGCCGTCGTCACCAACGGAGCGCCGCTGTGGCTCCAGGACGCCGACTGGTCCAGGGCACTGCGCGATTGCCTGGAACGGCTGCTCGGGCACCCCGTCACAGCTGCCTGCCAAACCGACGACGCCGGCCGCCTACGCAACCAGGACGCCCTCGTTCGCGCCGGCTACCGGTACGCGGAGTCGTCGGTGCGGTACGACGCACCGCTCACCGTCGATGACATGGTTGGCGGCGTCTTCTCCGCCCTGTCGGCCGACCAGCTGCCTTCCACGCAGGGACGAGCCACGTTTGCCGCAGAGGTGCGCGACGCCCTCGGCGGACGCGACGAGGTCACCGAGCGGGTCCGCGTCTGGCTCCAGTTCGGTACGCCCGACTGAGAGCCGCACCTCGCCCAGCCAGGCCTTCCATCTCCAGGGCCCGCCGGCATCGGAGCGCGCCCCGGATGGTCAGGCCCGCTCGGCCAGGTCGGCGACGAACGCGCGCCACGCCGCCGGCGCGAAAGCGAGCGCCGTCGGTTCGCCGGCGCTCTGCCTACCGCTGTTCGAGTGCACGCAGGAAGCGATGCATCCCCGAGGACGGATTGTCGTCAGGGAAGGCGGTGCCGTTGCGCGAGTGGGACTGCTCGAGACGTTCGGCTCGACGAGCGGCCTGCTTCCGTAGCGGCATGTAGACGTTGCTGTCGATGCTCTTCCCAGCCCGCCCGTCGAGCTTGCGACTCATGCTTTCCGCCTCGGCGGTGCTGACGAACCTCGTGAACTCGCGATGGTGCAGGATGAGCCAGAGTTCGAAGCACGGGTTCGAGATGACCAGACCGATGCCTTTGGCCTGTGCAAGCTGCCTGGCGTCGAACAGGTTCGGATGGTTCTTCGGCCACTCCGTGTCGAAGATGCACCAGCACTCGTCCACCTCCGGGTCGGCCAGTCGGTCGGCTGCCATCCGTACCAGAGTGAGGGGCACCCCTTGCTCAGGGTGGAGTTCCAGGTTCAGAGCGGTGTTGTCCGTTATCTCGGGCAACCTCTTCAAACCGTTGATGTAGTCGGGCTCGGAGTTCTTGCCTTCGCAGAACACGACGACCGTACGTAGTTCTCGGCGACTGGCGATCGTGCGCTTGAGGGACTTCGTCTCGCGGCGGCGTTGTCTCATCGTCGGTCAGCCGATCAGCCCGAGCGCTCGTAGGAACTCTGCCTGGTCGACCTGGGGAAGGGCGCCGAACCGTCCATGGAGGTAGGCGTTCTCCAGGTTCTGTGACCTGCGTACCCGCTCGCCGGCGAACTCGGCGAGCGCGCCGAGCCGGGTGGACCCGTCGAGCCGTTTCTCGGTGAGCCAGACCTCGTCCCGGTTGAGATGATTGAGCAGGCTGGTGTCGTGGGAGGTGAAGACGAGCTGCGCTCCGTACGGATTCGTGACCGGGCTCCGGAAGACTCGAAGCAGCTCTGCGGACAGGGTCGGGTGCAGACTGGCGTCCAACTCGTCGAAGACGACGATCGACCCGGACTGCAGTGCCATCAGCACGGGGCCGATCAGCCCGAACCACGTCCTCGTTCCCTCTGACTCCGCCGAGAAGTCAAGCGGAGCGGAGTTGTCGCCGGACCGGTGGACAAGACGTAGTCGACGTTGGGTCCGGGTCTCTCCGGAGCCGGAGTAGACGACTTCCTGTTCGTCGATGACGACATCTTCGATGCCCAGGTCAGCAAGGCGTAGCAGCGCCAGCGCCTGTTCGCGCCTGCTCAGGGTGGGCCATCTTCCCACCTCGTTGACGGAGGAAAGGGAGGGCTGGTCGTTGTCCTGTCCATCGAACCAGTGGGTCGTGTCCGCCCTGCCGAAGAAGCGCTGCATCGATCGCCAAGTGGGGAAGATCCCTCCAGGAAGGGTTCGTCGCGACACTTGGCCGAGCACTTGAATGCGCAGCAGAGCATTGGCGAACCCCGACACAAGAGGTTCCTCGAAACGTCGTGCGACAGAAAGTGCCAGCGTCCGCTCGGTGAGGAGCTCCCGGGTGCCAGACAATGCTCCGAGGCCGCGCTGAAGCTTCAACTCGGAGCCCTCACGCTCGAAGATCCTGCGGCGTTTCCTCTCCGGATAGTGGAAGAGGCCCTCATACAGGACCTGAGTGGCGTCGATCTCCAAGACGTACTCGAAGCGCACGCCGTCGACCGTCATCTCGATGACGAATTCGCTGGACTTCGCCGGCCCGCTCCCGAAGGCGAAGGGCTCCAGCGGAATCTCGTCCTCCCAGAAGCGGACCGAGTCTTCCACCGCGTCGCGCAGCCAGGCGAGGGCGCCGACGACGTTCGACTTGCCGGATGCGTTAGGTCCGTAGACGGCAGCCAGCGTCAGGAGGCTCTCGCCGAGACGGGGCTGCTCCCGAGCTGCTTCGCGATCGCGGTCCACAGCCACCATCGAAAGCTCGACACCCTCGGTGATCGACCGGTAGTTGCTGGCCTCGAACCTGATCAGCACGGGATCACGCTACCCCACCGCGAAGCGTCGACACCGTCGACGCTTCGTCGATTCTTTACGAAATCCAGCCGTAAGCTGCAGCAAGGGCGAGGACACGTGGGTCATACCGCCGCGCCAGCCTGCCGCTTGGCAGCAGCGACGGGCGCAGAGAGCTGCCGGTGGACCAGCGACACCCGTGTTGGCTCGGCTATGTGGTCGGGCAGGAGACCTGCCGGTTCAGCCAGGCGAGCAGGATCTGTGCGTACTGCGGGCTGATGCCGGCCAGGTTCTCGGCCTCGTGCAGGGTGGGTGCGTGGTCGCAGCCGGCCAGCCGGGCGATGGTCAGCTCTGCCGCAACGGCCGCCCGGCGCCACACCGTCAGGCTCTCCTCGATCGGGATCCAGGCGTCGGTGTCGCCGTAGCAGAGCAGCACCGGGCAGGTCAGCGCCGCGAATACCGGTTCCGGATCGAAGTCCATGTCGGCCCAGGCATCGGGCTCCGGCACCTCGCGCGGCAGGAACGCCAGCGGGAACCAGGGCCGCTCGACGGCGGCGTCCAACTCCGCCTGGGCGACCGCCCGGGACAGCCCGCCGCGAAGGTACGCCTCTGCGACGCCACGCAGCCGGTCCAGTTCGGCGAGGTCGGCGTCGCCGTACCCGTGGCGGCGAAGTTGCTCGGCGGTGCCGTACCGCATCTGCCGGGCGGGGCTGACCCCGCTGCACCCGACGAGCACGAGGAGGTCGACCGGGTGGCGGCTGGCGGTCAGCGCCGCCGCCCAGGCCCCCTGGCTGAATCCCCACAGCCCGACCGGGACGTCACCGACCTGCCGGCGCAGCACGTCCAGGGCCGCCGCCGCGTCGTCGGCCTGGGCGTTCATCGGCACGTCGCGTCCGTCGATCCGGGGGCGCCGGTCGTAGCGCAGCACCGCGATGCCGGCAGGCGGCAGCAGCCGGGCCAAATGCTCATAGAGGAAGTACGACCGGTTGTCGGCGTGGGAGCCGTGCAGCACGGCGAGGGCGCCCCGGGCGGGCCCGGCCGGCAGGTTCAGGGTGGCGGGGAGTTGCTGCTCGCCGACGCTCAGCTCCATGCCGGGCAGTCAAGCACCGACCGGCCGTCTCCGTCTCCCCCGGTGGAGGAACTGGCGGCGCGCCGATGCGGTCCACCGCCAGGATCGGGCGGCCCTTGCGGCTCGCGTGGGACTGTCGAGCTGATGTCGCAGACGATTCACCGCCATCTGGTGTCGCAGCGAACCAGGCACCGCGTGATGTCACAGACGACTCAGCTCGACAGCGTCGCGCGACCTGTTCGCCCGCGGGCAGACTCCGCCACCGCCGCACAAGGCGCGAATCACCCGGTCGAGGCTGCGTGACGAGTCACCGGCTCGACTGCTGGCGGTCACGAGCCGTCTCCCGCGCGGCGCTCGGGTTTGGCTGGGTGTCCGCGATCCTGCTCGCCCGCGCCGGGCCCGACGTGCGCTTCGGACGTCAGGCCCGCTCGGCCAGTTCGGCGACGAACGCGCGCCACGCCGCCGGTGCGAAGGTGAGCGCCGGGCCGGCCGGGTCCTTCGAGTCGCGGACGCCGACGACGCCGGGAAGACACCGCCACCGGAAGCACCGCGATCGGGAGCACCGCCACGGCGGGCACCGGCAGGCTGGTCTCCGTCGAAAGATGTAGTGGACGTTCGTTCCGTAGGGCGAGTCGACAGGATCGACGCCGGCACAGAATGGTTCCGTGCCCCAACCCACCGCAAGCACCGCATGAGCGTCGGACTGCTGCTGTCGCTCGCCGGCCTGGCCCTGGTCGACAGCACGAGCATCGGCACGCTCTTCATCCCCGTCTGGCTGCTGCTCGCTCCCGGTCAGGTCAACGCCCGCCGGATCCTCGTCTACCTCGGCACGATCGTCGTCTTCTACTTCGGCGTCGGGCTGCTGCTCGCCCTCGGCGGCAGCCGGCTGGCCGACGCCCTCGGCGGGGCGATGGACAACCGGCCGGTGCTCTGGGCGCAGCTCGTCCTCGGGGTCGGGCTGTTCCTGCTCAGCTTTCGCTACGACAGCAAGCGGCGTCCGCGCAGCGGCGGGGTGCTGCGCTGGCGGGACCGGGCCACCGCCGGCGACTCCTCGGCGCGGTGGCTGGTGGGGCTGGCGCTGCTCGCCGCGCTCGCGGAGGTGGCGACGATGCTGCCGTACCTCGGCGCGGTCGGCCTGCTGACCACCTCGGGTCTCGGCGCGGCCGAGATGGTGGGGCTGCTCGCCGGCTACTGCCTGGTCATGGTCCTGCCGGCGGTGCTGCTGCTGGCGGCCCGGATGGCGCTGCCGAGGCTGGTCGAGCCGGTGCTGGCCCGGCTCAACGCCTGGATCATGCGAACCTCGGGCAGCATGCTCGGCTGGATCCTCGGCATCGCCGGCTTCCTGGTGGCCCGCGACGCCGCGTTCCGGCTCGGGCTGTTCGGCTAGCGGGCGGATCAGGTGGTGATCCGGTCGGGGCGGGCGTAGACGTTCATCGTGGAGCCGCGCAGGAAGCCGACCAGGGTCAGCCCGGCCTCCTCGGCCAGCTCCACCGCCAGGGTGCTCGGCGCGGAGACCGCCGCAAGCAGCGGCACCCCCGCCATCCACGCCTTCTGGGTCAGCTCGAAGCTCGCCCGCCCGGAGACCAGCAGGACGTGCCCGGCGAGCGGCAGCCGCCGTTCACGGACCGCCCAGCCGACCACCTTGTCGACGGCGTTGTGCCGGCCCACGTCCTCGCGCAGCACCACCAGGTCGCCGTCGGCGGTGAACAGGCCCGCCGCGTGCAGGCCGCCCGTGCGGTCGAAGCCGCGCTGCGCCGCGCGCAGCCGGTCCGGCAGCGCGGTCAGGACCGCCGCCGGCACGGTCAGCGGGTCGTCGCCCACCGAGAAGACCGATCGGGTACGCACGGCGTCGATGCTCGCCTTGCCGCACACCCCGCAGGAGCTGGTGGTGAAGAAGTTCCGGGCCGGATCGACGGCGGGTTCGGGCACGCCGGGCGCCAGCACCACGTCCACCACGTTGTACGTGTTGGGTGTCTCCGCGCCGGCGCAGAGCTGCGCGGTGCGCACGTCGTCGGTGGAGCGGATCAGCCCCTCGGTCAGCAGGAAGCCGATCGCCAGGTCGAGGTCGTCACCCGGCGTACGCATGGTCACCGCGAGCGGCCGTCGCCGGCCGGGGCCGGCCGCGCCGACCCGGATCTCCAGCGGTTCCTCCACGGCGAGGCTGTCCTGCCGGCGTACCGAGGCGCGGCCCGTGTCCGCCGCGTCGAGGTCGATGCGGAGCACACCGCGCCGGTCAGTCGCCCGTCCCATCCCGCCATCCTGCACCCCGCGTCCGGGACGCCGCGCGGCGACGGCCGTCCGTCGACCCGCTGCGTGGCGTCGAACGCCGGTGTTCGACTCCGAGCAGGCGGCCTCGACCCGCCGCCACACCGCCCGGCCGAGGCGTCGCGCGGCTACCGTGACCGGATGGACGCGTACGCGGCGGTGGTGCTGGCGGGTGGGGCCGCGCGTCGGATGGGGGGCGTCGACAAACCCGCCCGGACGGTCGGCGGTCTGTCCATGCGGGACCGGGTGCTCGCCGCGGTCGCCGACGCCGCGCCGCGCATCCTGGTCGGCCCGGCCGGTCCGGTGCCCGCCGGGGTGCGGCTGACCCGGGAGGAACCGCCGGGCGGCGGCCCCGTCGCCGCCGCAGCAGCCGGGCTGGCCCTGCTCGACCCCGGTACGCCGGTGGTCGCCCTGCTCGCCGCCGACCTGCCCCTGCTCACCCGCGCGGCGGTCGGGGAGTTGCTCGACCACCTCGACGCCGGTCACGACGGCGCCTGCCACGTCGACGGCGACGGGCGGCGGCAGACCCTCTGCGGCGTGTGGCGGGTGGCTCCGCTGCGCGCCGCCCTGGACCGCCTCGCCGCCGAGCGCGCCGCCGGGCAGCCCGACGGGTCCGCCGCGCCGCTGGCGGGGGCACCGATGAGGGCGCTGCTCGCCGGGCTGCGGGTACGCGAGGTGCCGTGGGTCGGTGCCGGCCCGCCGCCCTGGTTCGACTGCGACACTGACGAGGACGTACGCCGGGCGGAGGAGTGGGCGCGATGACGGTCATGGACGACTGGGTGACGGCGGCCTGTGCCGAGCTGGACCTGGACCCCGCCCAGGTGCCGGTGCCGGCCGTGCTCGACCTGGCCAAGGACGTGGCGCACCAGGTGCTGCGGCCGGGCGCGCCCGTCACCGCGTACCTGCTGGGGCTGGCGGTCGGGCGGGGCGCGGACCCGGCCGGCGCCGCGGCCCGGCTCAGCGCGCTGGCCGCCGACTGGCCGGTCGGGCTCGGCGCCGAACGCCCGGGTGGGACACCCGCCTGACCTCCGCTGTCCGATCACGGTCGGGCTGATTCGTCTCCCCCGTTGCGTGGGTAGGGTGACCGTGACGGACGGAGGCGATCATGACGGCAGACCACCCCTCGGCGCCGGGCGGCGACTCGCCCGGCACCCTGCCGGCGCACCACGAGCCGATCCTGCTCGACGAGCCCAGCACGGCCGACCTGCGGGCCAAGGTCACTCAGGCGTGGCACGAGTTCGCCCGGGCACTCGCCGAGCGGTTGGCTGCGCTGCCCACGGGGACGCACGTGGAGCTGACGCTCGACCCGACCGCCTCCGGCACCGGCGACGCGGTCTACTCGGTCAGCATCGACGTCGGTGAGGAGGGCCGGCTGGCCGCCCGCGCGGTCGGCAACGCCACCCTGCCGGAGGGCTACCGGCTGGACCGGGCCGCCGTGGCGGACATGATCGCGCTCGGCTGGTCGCCGCCCGGCGTGGTGCCGGGCTCCGGCGAGCACTTCGGGCTGGACAGCGGCACCGCCGAGGCCACCCGGCTGGCCGCCCTGCTCACCCGGACGCTGCGCGACGTCTACGGCGCCCCGCACCCCGCCTTCCTCGTCTACCTCATCCACGACGCCAAGGGCGAAGCGCTGCCGGCGGAGCCGCTGGGCACCGCGCGCAGCGAGTTCGGCCCCGACCGCAACGTGGAGGCCGACCTGGACGAGGCGCTCGCGGCGGCCGCCGCCGCCCAGGCGCCCGAGCACGACACGGCGGCGCTCGCCGAGCAGGTCCGCACCGTCGTCTCGACCATGCTCAAGTCGGAGCCGGACCGGTTGCAGGTCGACTCCGACGGCGACATCAACATCCGCGCCGGTTCGGCGATGGTCTTCGTCCGGGTCCGCGACAACCCGCCGCTGGTGGACGTCTTCTCGCCGGTGCTGACCGAGGTCGAGCCGACCGAGCGGCTCTACGTGAAGCTCTCCGAGCTGACCAACCGGATGCCGATCGGCCGGCTCTACTGCGCCGACGACACCGTGTGGGCGTCCATCCCCGTCTTCGGCCGCAACTTCCAGGCCACCCACCTCATGCTCGCGGTCCAGGTGATGACCGGGCTCGCGGACGAGCTGGACGACCGCCTGCACGGCGAGTTCGGCGGGAAGCGGTTCTTCGGCGAGGGCGACAAGCCCGTCAAGCGGGACCAGGAGGAACACCGCACCGGCATGTACCTCTGATCCACGCCCCACCCGTGGTGGTGGCGGGTGGAGCCCGGAAACCCCGAGAAACCGGGCCCCACCCGCCGGGGAGGGAGGATCAGGTCACAGGGAGCCAGTCGAGGCTCCGGGCGGTGGTCGGATCGGTGGCCCGCAGGCCGGCGGCGGAGACGGTCCAGAGCACGTCCCCGACCAGCAGCGACCGCAGGACCGGGCTCGCCGGGCCGGCGTGGGAGACCGTGCCGACCTCGCCGATGTCGGTCCCGGACACCCGCAGCAGGCGTACGTCGTCGCCGACCGGCAGCGCCACCAGGCCCGTCTCCGGGTGGTGCAGGAACGCGTGCGTGTCGTGCTCCAGCGCGGAGTACGCCTTCGGCACGTGCCACTGGTCGAGCCGGCTCGGCCGGGCCGGGTCGCGTACGTCGAACAGCGAGACCTGGAGCCCCTGCGCCCGCCCCCGCCGGTCGGCCTCCTGGCCCACCCCGAGCAGCCGGCCCTCCGGCAACGGGTGCAGGTACGCCGAGTATCCGGTGATCTTCAGCTCCCCGGTGACCCGGGGCGCGGTCGGGTCGGTCAGGTCGACCGCGTAGAGCGGATCGGTGAGCCGGAACGTGATCACGTACGCGGAGCCGCCGAGGAAGCGCACAGAGTAGATCCGCTCGCCGGGGCCGAGGCCGGTGACCGCGCCCGTCCGGACCAGCGTCTCCCCGTCGGGACGCAGCACGTGGACGGCGGACTCCGAGTCCGGCCGGGTGCCCCAGGCGTCGCCCGTGGTGGTGGCCACCCGCAGGTGCCCCTGCCACTCCGAGAGGGCGTACTGGTTGACGAGCGTGCCGGGCACCGAACCGGAGGCCACGTAGCGGGGGCGACCGGGCGCGCCGGTGTCGAACCGGTGGATCTCGGTGACCTGCGGGTCCGGCCGCCGGACGTCCCCACGGAACGAGCCGGGCCGGGGCGGCACCGGCCGTTCCCCGGCGAGGTAGAGACTGCTCCCGGTGCCGTAGACGGTGGTGGCGTCGGCGGCGACGCTGACCGGGTCGCCGTCGCCGAGGCGGTCGCCGGCGAGGTCGAAGCTGAGTACGGTCAGCATCGACGTGCCGGACCAGGCGGGCGGCCGGCTCAACCGGTCGCAGCCGACCCGGCCGGTGTGCCGTTCCGCCCCGGCCGTCCACTCGTACGCCGGCAGCCACGCCTCCACCCCGGCGGCGGCGATCACCGCGCGGTTGGCGGCGGTCCGCGTCGCGTCGGTGCCCCGTTCGGCGTACGGGAAGACCAGTTGGGGGCGGCTGCGGACCACGACCCGCGCGGTGGTCCCCGTCTGCCGGGCGTCGACGAGGCTGCCGTCCATCCGGTAGGTGCCGAGCACCCGCGGCGTGCCCGCGAGGTCGACCAGGATCAGGCGCGGCGCGGTGCGGGCCCGCGCGGCGCGGGTCGTCGACTGGAGTTCCGCGCCGATCTGGGTCAGCACCAGCGCCCGGTCGCCGTGCAACAGCAGGGTCGCCTGCTCACCTCGCGCCAACTCCGGCAGCGTCCGTGTGAGGTCGAGGCGGCCGGTCTCCCGGCGGGCGGCCGGGTCCACGACCCGCAGCACGCCCCGGGTGACGGTCACGATCCGCCGCCCGTCGGTCTTGACCAGGTCGGGTTCGTCCGCGCCGGCCTCGTGCACGTTGGTCGTGGAGTGCTCCTGGGCGGGCTGGGCGGACTGGGCTGACGCCCGGGACCCGGACGCGTCCTTGGCCACGTCGCCGAAGGCGGCCCCGGTGCGCCAGCCGTTGCCGAAGCCCCACGGGCCGACGGACGCCTCGGCGGCGGCGCGGAGCCCGCCCAGCGCCTGGGCGCAGGAGTCGTAGGAGACCAGTACGGGCGCGGCCGTCGGCTGCCTCGGGCCCGGTGGGTCTGGCGGCGCCGCCGGGATCGCGCTGCCGCCGAGCAGGGTGAGCGCGGCCAGCGTGCCGACCGCGAAGATGTGGGCTCCCCGTGTCATGGCCGGTTCGACGCGCCCGGCCGGCGGGTGGTTCCGGCCCTCCGCCGACCTTCCGCGCCGCGTTTCCCGCCGCGCCCGCCCGGGTCAGCGGGGCGAGGGGCCGACGCCGGGGGAGTCCACGAGCCGGGAGAGCACGATGGTGCTCCGGGTCGAGGTCACGAAGGACTCGGCCCGCAGCCGTTCCAGCGCCGCCTCCAGGTGCCCGATGTCGGCGGCCCGCAGGTGTACGAGGGCGTCGGCCTCGCCCGAGACGGTGTACGCGCCGACCACCTCGGGGTGCCGGCGGGTGGCGACCCCGATCTGGGCCGGGGTGGTCCGACCGGCGCAGAACAGCTCGACGAACGCCTCGGTGGTCCAGCCGACGGCGGCGGGGTCGACGACGGCGGTGAAGCCCCGGATCACGCCGGCCGCCCGCAGCCGGTCCACCCGCCGTTTGACCGCCGGAGCGGAGAGCGACACCCGCTGACCGATGTCGGCGTACGAGGCGCGGGCGTCCGCGACGAGCAACGCAATGATCCGCTGGTCCACGTCATCTATCTGCAACGTTCCGCCTCTGGGAAGCAACGGTTGTGGCTGTTACCAAAGTTCGAGGGTACCTACCCTTGGTCATCGTGAACCAGCAGCGAGTCGCGCGAAAGCGGACATATCTCATGTGCTCGCCCGAGCACTTCGCGGTCGAGTACGCGATCAATCCGTGGATGGACGTGACCACCCCGGTCGACTCGGAGCTTGCGGTCAAGCAGTGGGACCGGCTGCGGGAGAGCCTGGTCGGTCTCGGCCACGAGGTGCACCTGCTGACCCCCGAGCAGGGCCTGCCCGACATGGTCTACGCGGCCAACGGGGCGTTCGTGGTCGACGGCACGGTCTACGGCGCGCAGTTCAAGCACGAGCAGCGGGCCGCCGAGGCCGCCGCGCACCGGGCGTTCTACGAGTCGCACGGCTGGCGGTTCATCGCGCCGATCGAGACCAACGAGGGCGAGGGAGACTTCGCGTACCTGCCGGAGGCGCACGGTGGGCTGATCCTCGCCGGGCACGGCTTCCGCACCGAGCTGCCGGCGCACGCCGAGGCGCAGGAGGCGCTCGGCCGGCCCGTGGTGTCGCTGCGCCTGGTCGACCCGCGCTTCTACCACCTGGACGTCGCGCTCGCCTCGATCGACGACGAGAACGTCGTCTACTACCCGGGTGCCTTCTCCGCCGCCAGCCAGCGGGTGCTCACGCAGCTCTTCCCCGACGCGGTGGTCGCCGACGCCGAGGACGCCCTGGCCTTCGGCCTCAACCTGGTCAGCGACGGGCTCAACGTCGTGCTGAACAGCGAGGCGACCCGTCTGGCCGGGAAGCTGAAGGCAGCCGGCTACCACTCCGTCCCGGTCGAGCTGGCCGAGCTGAAGAAGGGCGGCGGCAGCGTGAAGTGCTGCATCGCCGAACTCCGCCACTGACCCGCCGCCCCGCCGCCACGGGACCCGTGGGGTGGGGCGGGCTGGTGGTTCAGCCGAGGGTGGCCAGCTCGGTCACCAGGACGTTGGACAGCACCTGGCCGTCGAGCTGGACCTCGCGCAGGTACCACCTCTGCTGCGGCGTACGGGGCTGGTTGAACTGCCACACCCCGCGCGGGCTGTCGATCTGGCCGATCTTGCCGAGGGCCAGGTTGACCTGCTGCGGGGTGGGTGACCCGCCGGCGATCCGGATCGCCTGGTCGAGCACCTGCGCGGCGTCGTACGAGGCCATCGCGTAGGTGGTCGGCGAGGTGCCGTGCTTCTTGCGGTACGCCGAGGCGAACCGGCGGTTGGCCGTGTTGTTCAGGTCGGACGAGTAGTTGAGCGCCGTCTGGATGCCCAGCGCGTCCTCGGCCTTGACGCTGCTCAGCACGGTGCCCTCGGTGAGGAAGCCGGGGGCGTAGACCTTGCCGGTGAACCCCTCGATGCGCAACTGCTTGATGAACTCGACGGCGGCCGGCCCGGCGAAGAAGCAGAACACCGCCGTCGGGTTCCGGCCCAGCGCCTTGCGGATGTCGGCCCGGTACGCGGACTTCGACGGGTTGGTGAAGACCTCCGTCGAGACCACCGCGTCCTTGATCCGGGGGTCGGACTCGCCGAACTCCTGCCGGAAGCCCCGCACCACGTCCTGGCTGCCGACGCTGTCCGGCGCGATGATCGCCAGCCGCGCCGACGATTCCAGCTGTTCGCGCAGGTAGCGGCCCAGCGCCCGGCCGGCCTCGTCGAGCACGTACGACGTCCGCCAGATGTAGACGACGCTCTGAAGGCTGGACGGCGAGGCGTTGGACCCGATGAGGGGCACCCGGGCCTGTTCGACGGTGTCCCGGATGCCGGACATGACGTTCGCGTCGACCACGCCAGTGAGGGCGAGCACGCCCTGCTTCAGCAGCCCCTCGACGGCGGCCTTGCCGGTCTTGACGCTCTCGCCCTCGTCGGCGGTGAGCAGGGTGGTGGGGTGCCCGCCCAGCAGCTTGTCGTTGAGCTCGAGGAAGAGCTGGAAGCCGTTGGTGATCTCGTCGCCGATCGCCTTGAGGCCGCCACTGGTCGGCGCCACGAGGCCGATCTTGATCGGGCTTCCCGTACCCGCCGCCTCGCCGTCGGCGTCGTCGGTGCCGCACCCGGCGACCAGTCCGGCCGTACCGAGAGCGGCCAGCAGTTGGAGGGCCCGCCTGCGGTTCATCTGCGACACCGAGTTCCTTCCGGGGAGCGTTGCAGGGCGGATCACGCCCCCTCGGCGTTCTACCCGGTCAGCGACGCTGCGTCAATGCTTAGCGATCTTTCCGCAGCGATCGGAAAGCAGCCGTGATCTGTGGCCACGCGGCGGACTCCGGATCGATGAGCCCGAAATGCTCGCATTCCGGCAGCTCAACGAGGTGAACGTCGCCGCCCGCCGCCCGGCCTGCGGCGACGAACTCCCGACTCATCCCGACCGGAACCTGCTCATCCAGCGAGCCATGCGCGACTACCGTACGTGTCGGGATGGGCACCAATGAACGTGGATCCGCTTCGGCGTACCGCTCGGGGTGGTCCGCCGGGCCGCCGCCCAGCAGCGCGGCCACCGCCCCCTCGTCCAGATCCAGCCGGTACGCCTCCGCGAGGTTCGACACCGGGGCCAGCGCCAGTACGCCGCCGACGGCGTCCGGGGCGGTCGCGGCCACGTACAACGCCAGGTGTCCCCCCGCCGAGTGGCCCACCAGCAGCGGCGGCCCGGCGGCGACCCGGCCGGGCAGCGCCTCGGCCGCGAGCCGGGGCAGCTCCGTCACGCCGGCCAGCACGTCGGTCAGCGTCGCGGGCCAGCCGCCACCCGGCTGCCCCGTCCGGCGGTACTCCACCTGCGCCACCGGGTGGCCCAGCCCGGTCAGCGCGGCGGCCAGTGGGTCGGTGTGCCGCCGGTCGTACTCGGCCCGCCAGAAGCCGCCGTGCACCACGATCACCAGCCGCCGGGGCGGGCCCGACCCGGCCGGTACGCGCAGGTCGGCGAGCTGGTCCGGGTGGTCGCCGTAGGAGACGGTGACGTCGGGAGCCGGAGCGGGCCGGCTGAGCACGTCGCGGGGGTCGGCGGGCATGGCGCGACCGTAGCGCGGATCACGCGCGGATCCGCCGTCGGGATCGGTCCCCGGGCGCATGGGCGCTCGCGGCTGGGTAAAGATGGGTCCCATGACCGAAGCGCACTCCGCTGGACAGAACGACGAGCCGGGCCAGGATGGCACCGGTCACTCCGGAACGGTGGTGGTGGTCGGCCCGGACGGGCGGCCCGTCGGCACCGTGCAGACCGACGAGGTACACGGCGAGGACCCGACCCGACTGGTCGAGCAGCCGGCCAAGGTCATGCGGATCGGCAGCATGATCAAGCAGCTGCTCGAGGAGGTCAAGGCCGCCCCGCTCGACGACGCCAGCCGGCACCGGATGCGGGAGATCCACCAGCGGTCGATCGTCGAGCTGAAGGAGGGGCTCGCCCCCGAGCTGCGCGAGGAGCTGGAACGCATCTCGCTGCCCTTCACCGAGGAGAAGGCGCCCAGCGAGGGCGAGCTGCGCATCGCGCACGCCCAGCTCGTCGGCTGGCTGGAGGGCCTGTTCCACGGCATCCAGGCGGCCCTGGTCGCACAGCAGATGGCCGCCCGGGTGCAGCTGGAGCAGATGCGCTCCGGCCGGCAGGCGCTGCCCAGCGGCCCCGGCGCCGGCATGCTGCCGGGCATGCCGGGGATGGGCCAGCCGCCGCAGGGCGGCGAGGGACACAGCACCGGCCAGTACCTCTGACCGCGCGGCCGGCCGGGGACGCCGGCCGGCCGCTCACCCCACCCCGAAGACCTTCTCCAGGTACGCCGCCACGCCGTCCGCCGAGTTCGCCGCCGTGACCTCGTCGGCGATCTCCAGGACGGCGCGGTGCGCGTTCGCCACCGCCACTCCCCGCCCGGCCCAGGTTAGCATCGGCACGTCGTTCGGCATGTCGCCGAAGGCGAGCACGTCCCGGGCGTCGATGCCGAGCCGCGCGCAGTACCACGCCAGCCCGGCCGCCTTGGTCACGCCGGCGGCGGAGATCTCCACCAGCCCCGAGTACGACGAGTGGGTCGCCTCGGCCAGCCCGTCGAGGGCCGCGGCCACCAGCGCGACGAACGCGTCCGGATCCTGCTCGGCGGACCGGGCCAACAGCTTCACCGCCGGTGCCGCCAGCAGCTCCTCGGGAGTCTCGACCGCCCGGATCGCCTCGTGGTCGGCGTCCCAGCGCAGCGGGTAGTGCGCCTCGTGCCGCATCTGCCGGCTGTCGACGATCTCCACCGCGAAGCTGATCTCCGGCACCTCGGCGCGCAGCCGCCGGGCGACCTCGGCGAGCAGCTCCGGGGCGAGCGGGTCGGCCCGCACCACCTCGTCCGCGACCGGGTCGTAGACCACCGCGCCGTTGGCGCAGATCGCCGGCAGCGGCTCGGCGAGCTGCTCGTACACCATCTTCAGCCACCGGATGGGACGGCCGGTGACCAGCACGACCGGCGTGCCCCGCGCGGACAGCCGGGCCAGCACCTCGGCGGTGTGCGGGCTGAGCGTGCGGTCGTCCCGGAGCAGGGTGCCGTCGATGTCGGTGGCGATCAGCCGTGGTGCCTCTCCCATCAGCGGGACAGTAGCCGATCGAGGTACACCGCCACCCCGTCGTCGTCGTTGCGCAGGGTCACCTCGTCCGCGGCGGCGCGGACCACCGGGTGGGCGTTGGAGACCGCGACCCGGGCCCAGCCGGCCCACTCGAACATCGGCAGGTCGTTGGGCATGTCGCCGAAGACCAGGACATCGGCCGGGTCGACGCCGAGACGCTGCGCCACCACGGTCAGCCCGGTGGACTTGTCGACCCCCGGCGGGCAGATCTCGACGAAGCCCAGCCCCGCCTGGGTGAGCGTGGCGACCTCCGGCGGGACGATCCGCCGGGCGACCGCGAGCAGTTCGTCGACGTGGTGGTCGGCGGTCCGGACGAACGCCTTGATCACGTCGCAGGAGAGGCACTCGGCGCGGCTGCGCGCCTCGAACTCGTGCTGGTAGGGCCAGCTCGGGTGGTAGTCGCCCCAGAGCGGGGCGCCGTGCTCGTCCGACGCCTCGACCATCACGGTCAGCGGCCCGACGGCCGCCTCCAGGTCGGCCAGCAGCGCGGTCAGCACCTCGGCGGAGAGGCGCTCGTCGCGCAGCACCACCGGCCCGGCCGGGTCGCTCTGGTCGACGACCCGGCCACCGCCGGCCATCACCAGGAAGTCGGCGGCCCGGATGTCGTTGCGGGTCATTCCGGCCAGCCGCGGCCCGCGACCGGTAGCGCCGACCACCGGGATACCGGCGGCCCGCACCCGGTCGAGCACCGCGTGGGTGTACGCCGAGACGGTGTCGTCGCTGCGGACGAGCGTCCCGTCGAGATCCGTGGCGATCAGCTTGGGCAGGCCCGGGCGGGTCATCGTTCCTCCTTCGCCCGCCGCCGTCGCAGCCAGCCGTCTCGATCCTCGGTGCCTCGACCCTGAGTGACGGCGGGCAGCAAACGTACCTCGCGGAACGGGCCCCCACCATGGCGTTGCGGCGAATGCCGTGCCAACGGTCGCCGGCCCGCCGGTGTCCCCGTCCGGGGCCGTGCTGGGGGCCGTAGGGTGGGACGGGTGGGAGAGCGGGACTGGCCGGTGGCGGAGGCCGTCGACACCGAGCGGCTACTGCTGGAGCCGCTCCGCGTCGACCACGCCGAGGAACTCGCCCCCCTCCTGGACGATCCGGCCCTGCACGAGTACATCGGGGGCAGCCCGGCCACGCCGGAGCAGCTCCGGGAGCGGTACCGCCGGCAGACGGCCGGGCGGTCGCCGGACGGCCGGGAGGGCTGGCTCAACTGGGTCGTCCGGCACCGGGACAGCGGCGACGCGGTCGGCACCGTGCAGGCCACCGTGCGGCTCGACGGTGACCGGCCGGTCGCCGAGCTGGCCTGGGTCGTCCTGACGCCGCACCAGGGCCGCGGCTACGCGGGCGAGGCCGCCGCCGGCCTGGTCGGCTGGCTGGCGGAGCGCGACATCCGGGCGTTGGTCGCGCACGTGCACCCCGACCACCGGGCCTCCGCCCGGGTGGCCGAGCGGCTCGGCCTGCGGGCCACCGACGAGCGAGCGGACGGCGAGGTCCGCTGGGTGGCCCCCTGAGGGCTGCCGCCTTCGGCGATCGGGTACGGGCGGTGCCGAGGTCGTCCTCGTCGAGCCGCGGGCTGACGTTCGTCACCCCGGTCGTCGGCGAACTGGCCCCCGGGACCGCCTCAGTCCGTGAGTTCGGGGCGGGCGAAGGGGGCGGCCGGCCCGACGGTGAGGTCGGCCGGCGCGGGCGGCAACCCGTCGTCCGTGAGGTCCCGCGACCTGCGACGGCGCCAGCCCACCGGCTCCGCCCCGGCTCCGCCGTCCGCCTCGCTGCCGGCGCCCGCCTCGGTCCTGCCGTCCGCCTCGGTCCCGCCGTCGGCCTTTCCGGCGAGCCGGGCCGCGCCGGCCGGGGCCAGCTTCAGCGCCGCCGCGAAGAGCGCACAGGCCAGGAACGCCGTCACCAGGCCCCGGCCGTACTCGACCTGGAACCCGTCGTCCGTGGAGTAGAAGAAGACGCGTTGGGCGGCCTCGTCGAGCGAGGCGGTGGCCGCGACCAGCAGCCCCAGCAGCGCCCCGGCCACGGCCAGCCCGGCGAGCCGGGCGTTCGGACGCACCGCGGGAGTGCCGCGCAGCGCGAGCACCACCGCGCAGACCAGGGCGAACAGCCCGACCAGGTAGCCCACCCCGAACCCGCCGACGTCGGACACCCCGCCCGGCACCCGCAGCGGCGTGTTGCCCTGCGGTCCGCCGTTGGGGATGGTCATCACCTGCCACTCGCCGAGCATCGAGGCGAGGGCGGCCACCGCGCCGAGCGCCGCGAGCAGCACGGGGAGCCGGGGGTCCCGGCCCAGGCCGGAGAACGTACGCCCGAACCGCCCCGGCCTGTCCGGCTGGGCGGTGCCCCACTCCAGGACGGCGGCACCGTCGGACCGGTGTTCCTGCCGGGGAATGGGGGAACTCTGGGACATCGGCCACCCTTCCGCGTTCGCGGGCCTGCCCCGAATCATGACACAGTACGCACCCGGTGACGCGGAGCGTGAACGGTCGCCGGAGGGTGCCCGTTGGGCTAGCGTCGGGTGCATGCCTATCCGTACCGCTTCCGCACAATGGCAGGGCAACCTCACCGAGGGGTCCGGCACGATCCGCACCGGCAAGGGCGGGCTGGAGGGGAACTACTCCTTCAAGTCCCGTTTCGAGGAGGGTGAGGGCACCAACCCCGAGGAGCTGATCGGTGCGGCCCACGCCGGCTGCTTCTCGATGGCGTTCTCCAAGGCACTCGCCGAGGCCGGCTCGCCGCCCACCTCCGTGGAGACCACCGCCAAGGTCCACCTCGACAAGACCGACGCCGGAATGGCGGTGACCCGGATCGAGCTGGACACCGTCGGCCAGGTGCCCGGCATCGACGAGGCGCAGTTCACCAAGCTCGCGGAGACCGCCAAGGAGAACTGCCCGATCTCCCGCCTGCTCGCCCCGGGCGCCCAGATCAGCCTGACCGCGCGCCTCGCCTCCTGACCGTCCCCGTCGTCGGCGTCGACCGCCACGGGGACCACGCTCCCCGTGGCGGCCAGCCGAGCCGGACCGGCGGGCGCGGTCGGCCGCAGGCTTCGACCGGCCCCGGCGGTCGAGCCGGCCCCGGCGGTCGAGCCGGCCCCGGCGGTCGAGCCGGCCCCGGCGGTCGAGCCGGCCCCGAGCCGGACCGAGGCGGCCCGGCGCTCGGATCGGGCGGGCCCGACCGGCGCGGGTGGGCCGTGTCGTCGGGCAGAATGGGCGGGGTGCCGGTGGAGATGAGTCGCGAGCGCTTCGAGGAGCTGGTCGGCGACGCGCTCGACGAGGTGCCCGAGGAACTCCTCGCCCTGATGAGCAACGTCGTGATCCTGGTGGAGGACGACCCGCCCCCCGGCGAGGACCTGCTCGGCCTCTACGAGGGGCACGCCCTCACCGACCGCGGCTGGGACTACGCCGGCGTGCTGCCGGACCGCATCCTGATCTACCGCAACCCCATCCTGCGCATCTGCGACGACGACGAGGACGTCGTCGACGAGGTCGCGGTGACGGTGGTGCACGAGATCGCCCACCACTTCGGCATCGACGACGCCCGCCTGCACGAGCTGGGCTGGGGCTGACGGGCGGCGGTTGCCCCGGTCGCCTACCGTCGGTCCAGGTACCGCGAACTCAGGAGGCACTTCCAATGCGCAGCGAGCTGTTCTCGGCGGAGAACCTTGAGAAGGAGTCCGCGCAGCCGGGCATGCGGCTGCAGAACTCCAAGATGTTGAAGGTCGAACTCAACGGCGAGATGATGGCCCGGGTCGGGTCGATGGTCGCCTACCAGGGGCAGGTGCAGTTCCAGGCGCTCGGCTCCGGCGGGCTCGGCAAGTTCCTCAAGCAGAAGCTGACCGGCGAGGGCGTCCCGCTGATGAAGGTCTCCGGCCGGGGTGACGTGTTCCTCGCCGACTTCGCCAAGGACGTGCACATCATCGACCTGGAGCCCGGCGACGCGCTCTCCATCAACGGCTCCAGCGTGCTGGCCTTCGACTCCACCCTCCAGTACGACATCCGGATGGTCGGCGGGGCCGGCATGGCGTCCTCGTCGGGGCTGTTCAACTGCGTCTTCAGCGGTTACGGCCGGATCGCCATCACCACCAAGGGCACTCCGGTGGTGCTCAGCGTCGACGCCCCCACCTACGTCGACCCGCAGGCGGCGGTCTGCTGGTCGGCCAACCTCCAGACCGGCTACCACCGCGCCGAGCAGCTCGGCCTCGGCACGCTGCTGGGCCGGACCACCGGCGAGGCGTTCACGATGAGCTTCGCCGGCCAGGGCTTCGTCGTCGTCCAGCCCTCCGAGGAGCCGCCCGTCATGGGCAGCGGCTCCCAGGAGCAGCAGGGCGGGCTCCTCGGCGGCCTGCTCAGCTGAGGCACGCCCCGCACCACCTCGCACCGCCCCCGCCCGCGTCGACCGGCCCCGCCGGATCCGACGCCGGTCGGGGGCGGTGCCGTTGCGGGGGGCCGCGGTCGGCTCCGGGGCGGTCCCGGGTCTGCCGTCAGCCGAGGTCGCCGGCGCGCAGGCGGGCCAGCCAGGCGGCGGCGTCGGCGTAGTCGGCGTCCGAGAGGCCGGGCGGGGCCGGGATCGGGCGGTCGCCCGTCCCGGGGAACCGGTGCCGGGGGTACGAGCCCAGGAAGCGCACGTCGGCGCAGACCCGGCGCAGCCCCTGCAACGCCTCGCCCAGGCGTACGTCCGCCACGTGCCCGGCGCAGTCGAGGAAGAAGACGTACCGGCCGAGGGCCTCCCCGGTCGGGCGGGACTCGATCCGGCTCATGTTGATCCCGCGGACGGCCAACTCCATCAGCACCGACAGCAGCGCGCCCACCCGGTCGTGCGCGATGTAGACCGCCAGGGACGTCACGTCGTCGCCCGTCGGCGGTGGCGGCGGCCCGGGGCGGGACACCAGCGCGAAGCGGGTCACCGCGTCCGGGTGGTCGGCGATCTTGTCGGCGAGCACGTCGAGCCGGTGCCGGCCGGCCCCGATCGGGGCGCAGATCGCCGCGTCGTACTCGCCGGCGGCGGCTCCGGCGGCGGCCGCGCCGTTGGAGAGCACGTCCACCACGACCGCGTCGGGCAGGTGCGCGCGCAGCCAACCCCGGCACTGGGTGGACGCCTGCGGGTGGGCGGCGACGCTGCGCACGTGCGGGAGCGTCGTGCCGGGCCGCGCGGCGAGCACGAACTCGACCGGCAGGATCACCTCACGGGTGATCACCAGGGGGTCGCCCTCGGCGAGTTCGTCGAGGGTCACCCCGACCGCGCCGCCGATCGAGTTCTCCAGCGGCACCAGGGCCGAGTCCGCCTCCCCGGTCCGTACGCCCTCCAGCGCCTCGGGGACGCTGCGGGCCGGCGTACGGCTGCCCCGCTCGGCGGCGGGGATGCTCTTCAACGCCTGCTCGGCGAAGGTGCCCTCCGGCCCGAGGTAGACGAAGCGCGTCGGCGGTGTTCCCGGCATGGCGACAGCCTACGCACCCGGTACGCCGAGCGACCCGCCCTCGCAGACGCGCGTCCGGATGCCGGGCGGCCCGGCAGCGCGGACCTCGGCGGTGCAGACGTCGGTGCCGGCGGTGACCAGTCGCGGGGCGCCCGGCCGGCCCTGGGTGATCACCTGGAGCGTCTCGTGCCCGGTGACGTCGAGCACCGTGTAGTGCCACTCGCCGGCGCAGAGCGGCCCGGTCCGCACCCGGACCCGGACGCCGTTCGGCAGCACGCCACCCCGGCCCCGCACCAGGTCGACGATCCGCGCTCCCGAGGGGCCGTCCGGGCACGGGACCGCGACCAGGCCGGGGTCGACCGTGGGGGTGATCCCGCCGGCGCCGGGCGGGCCGGTGGTGGGCGGGGGCGTCGGCGCGGCGCTGGGCGTGGCGGGGAGCGCGGTGCGGGTCGGGGCGGTGGTCGGGGCGGGGCGGCGCAGCTCCGGTGGGGTGCCGCAGCCGGCGAGGGGCAGCGCGGCCAGCAGCACGACGGCTGCGAGGCGGCGGGCGTACGGCGGCGGGGCCGGGCGGGACGAGGCCCGTACGGGCGGCAGGGGCGGAGCCGCCGGCCGGTTGGTCCGGGCGCACGGGCGAACCGCTCCGGGCCGGGCCGGGGGGCCGGGCGGTCGGGCGGGCGTGGCGTGGCGCGAGGGGGTGGGCGGCACGGCCGATCCTCGGGACATCGGGAAGCGTCACTGCGGCCGGGAGGCCGAGCCCATCCTAGGAGGAACCGGCGGGCGGGTGAAGATCAGCCGAGGACGCGATGGCCGGCACGCTCCAGCGCGGCGGTCGCCTCGCGGAGCCGCACGGCGGGAACCAGCAGGTAGTCAGTGTCGTAGGTGGAGAAGGCGACCACGCTGACGCGGGCTGCGGCGAGGGGGTCCACCAGCGCGGCGAGGGTGCCGCTGACCGCCAGGTCGAGGGGTTCGGCGACCCGCAGGCAGCGCCAGGCGGTCTCGCCGACGGCCTGTTCGGGCGCCCGGTCGGCCGGGCAGATCAGCGAGATCCCGTCGGCCGTCCAGCTCACCGTTACGACGTCGCCGTTGCTCAGCCCGCCCGACAACTCGGGCGGCAGGGCGGAGCCGGCGGCCAGGCGGCACACGGCGTACTTCCCCGGCAGCAGAGCGATATCGAGCATGAGGGCACCTTACGGCCTCGGTGCGGGCCCGCCCCAAATTCGCCGCGTGCGGCGAACGCCACATCCCGCCGCTGGTCAGACCGGGGAGAAGAACGTGAGCGAACCGGCGACCGTCCCGCTGGTGAACACCGGGGTGGAGATCGCGTCGACGGTCGAGTCCGGCGCGTCGGTCGACGCGGCCTGGACCCGGAGCAGCCCTCGGGCCAGGCGCCCGGAGGAGAGCGCCAGCAGCGGCGGGATCTTGTCGATCTCGGGTTCGGTCAGCTCGCAGCGGTTGGCGGTGAAGTCGAGCAGCCGTAGCCCGCCGTCGAGCAGCGGCAGCCCGGTCACGTCCTCCGGGTCGCCCAGGAAGAGCAGCTCGCAGCCGGCGACGGAGACGGCGACGACCCTCGTCCCGGCGTCGATGAGCAGGCACGGCTCGTCGGCGTGGGAGACGGTCGACGACCACCGACCGAGGTTGTCGAACTCCTGCCCTGTCGGTGTTCCCGCCGCCGGCACGAACACGTCAGAGAGCGAGAGTTCGACGTGGGCCACCGCGCCTCCTATGTACACCGACGGTCCGTCCACGCTAGCCGGTCGTCGCGGGTGACGCCGACCGCGCGTGGTCACCGGGCCGCCGGTGGGTGAGGGAGTGCCCTGGCCAGGCGGCCGACGACGGCGCGACCGACGGGTGCCGACCGGCACCCGGGTGCGTGGCGTCGCCGGTGACGTTACCGTCGGTTGGCCGGCTTGTCAGCGGCCGTTCGGCCGCCCTCGTACCACCGGTAGTCCGCGGCCGGCCGGTACGAGCCGTTCACCCAGGTCTCCGGGTGCTGCGCGACCTGCGAGAGTTTCTCGGCCGTGGCCGGACTGATCCGGCTGCCCCCGGCGACGAGCAGGCGGTCCAGCTCGCGGTGGGTGGCCATGAGGCAGTCCTTCGGCAGGCCGTAGACGCTGATGACGCCGGAGCCGACGAAGGTCAGCACCGGCGTCACCGGGATCGGCAGCCTCACGGCGTCGGAGAGCGCCTTGCTGGCCCGCTTGGCGTCGCGGCGGGCCTCGGCCACGTAGGGCGGGCGCTTGCCGTTGATCTGGACCACGTCGCCGGCCACCAGCACCCGGGCCCGGCCGTGGTCGGCGATGGTGACCGCGAAGAGCCCGCTCGGCCCGATGGCGAGGAAGCCGGCGCGTTCGTCGCGCTCGTGGTCGAGCAGGAGATCGGTGGCGTCCGTGCGGGGCCACTCGATGACGTGCCACGCGGGCCCGAGATGGTCGAGCCGGCCGAGCGCCCGTGCCCCGGCCGCCTCCAGCCGCCGGGCGCCCCGCTCCGCCCTGCGGCGGCGGGCCCACTCCAACGGGGACGGACGGACGGGTGCGAGCACCCCCGGCGACTCCACGCGGGGGTGTGGCACCGCCGCGGGCGGCAGTGCCCGGGCGGACGGTACGGCTTGACGAGCGGGAAAGACAGTCATCGCGACCTCCGGCAAAAGGTCCCTCGAAGTTATGTCCTCACTACCCTACGTTGCCAGTCCCCTGTGTCGGCAAGTTGGAACGCCGGAGTGAGTGCGGATGAATGCCATATTCATCCACCCCTGTTTTATCGGATGCCGCCAAACCCTGCCCTACGCTGCGAGGGTGACCCACTACGTGGACAGCGAAGTCGGTCGGCTCGGGACGGTGCTGCTGCACCGCCCCGGTCCTGAGTTGGCCCGGCTCACCCCCCGGAACAACGACTCGCTCCTCTTCGACGCCATCCCGTGGGTCGGACGGGCCCAGGAGGAGCACGACGCCTTCGCCGCCGCCCTGCGCGAGCGCGGCGTCGAGGTGCTCTACCTTGCCACCCTCCTCGCCGAGACGCTCGCCGTCGCCGACGCGCGGGCCGAGCTGACCGGGGAGGTGCTCCGTTCGCCCAGGCTCGGCGACTCGCTGCGCGCCCGGGTCGCCGACCACCTCGCGTATCTCGATCCCGTCGCGCTCGCCGACGTGCTCATCGCCGGGCTGGCCCACGAGGAGCTCCGGGTCAGCCGGGAGCGGCCGGGCGGCCTCGTCTACACCCTGATGGACCGGCACGACTTCGTCATCGACCCGCTGCCGAACCTGCTGTTCACCCGGGACTCCTCGTTCTGGGTCGGCGACCGGGTCGGGGTGACCAGCCTGGCGATGCCGGCGCGGCGACGGGAGACCACGCTGACCGACGCCATCTACCGGCACCACCCGCGCTTCGCCGGCACCGAGCTCGTCTACCAGCCCGGCCTGGAGCACCTGGAGGGCGGCGACGTGCTGCTGCTCGCGCCGGGGGTGCTGGCCGTCGGGGTGGGCGAGCGGACCACGCCCGCCGGCGCGGAACGCCTCGCCCGGCAGGTCTTCGCCGCCGGGCTCGCGCACACCATCCTCGTCGTCCCGATCGCCCAGGAACGGGCGACCATGCACCTCGACACCGTCTGCACGATGGTGGACGTCGACGCCGTGCTGATGTACCCGAACATCGCCCACACGCTGTCGGCGTACACCGTCATCGCCGGGGTGGACGGCGAGGACCCGCGGGTGGACGGCCCGGCGCCGTTCCTGCGGGCCGCCGCCGACGCCATGGACCTGCCGCAGCTCCGGGTCATCGACACCGGCCTGGACCCGGTCACCGCGGAACGCGAGCAGTGGGACGACGGCAACAACACCCTGGCCCTCGCGCCCCGGCTCTGCGTGGGCTACGAGCGCAACACGGAGACCAACGCGCAACTCGAGCGGGCCGGCATCGAGGTGATCCCGATCGCCAGCTCCGAGCTGGGCTCGGGCCGGGGCGGCCCGCGCTGCATGTCGTGCCCGCTGGTCCGCGAGCCGCTGGGCGCACCGGGGGAAGGAAGGGTCCCTTCCTGACGTGTTCGGTCCAGGAAGGCGCCCTTCCTCACGTCGCAGCCGCCGCGCGGGCGGCTGCGACGTGAGGGCGGAAGGTGAGCGGGGTGTCCGGCTCAGCGCAGGGTGAGTTGGCGGCCGAGCAGGCCGTGGCGGGCCCGCCGGCCGGCGGCGTCCAGCGGGGCGGGCTCGGCGAGCGCCTCCGCGTACCGCTTGGCGAAGTCGGCGACCGGCTGCTCCCAGTCGGCGGCCGGGACGTCCTCCGGCAGGTCCCAGACGGGCACCAGTCGGCCGTGGGCCCGGAACATGCCCGCGAAGCGGGTGTTCTCGCCGAGCACCAGCGTGCCGGCGACGCTCAGCCGGGACAGCGCGTCCAGCGCGGCGTCCTCGTCGTCGGGCAGCACCCAGCGCACGTGCGCCTTCTCCGGCACCTGGCACCAGTACGCGGCCCGGGCGGCGGCGAGCCGTACGGTGGGGTAGATCGCGGCGTTCGCCCGCTCCAGGGACGCCTGCACGTTCGGGTCGTCGCCGGCCCCCGGGTCGAGCCAGAACTCGAACCCGTCGTGCATGCTGACCTCCAGCGGGCCGTCGGCGAGGACGTCCTGCAACCGGGGGCCGGGGCCGGGCAGCGGCGGCACGGGCACCGGGCGGCCCGGCTCGGCCCGCAGCGCGCAGAGCAGCGCCTCGGCCAGGTCCCGGGAGACGTCACCCGACTGGAGGTGACGCTGGAGCCCGATGAGGACCCGCCCGTCCGGCTTGGTCATGGCCGGGGTGGCCATCGGCAGCACGGTGGCCAGGGTGACCTCCCGGTCGCCGAACTCCTCGACCAGGGCGGGGGCCAGTCGCAGCGGCGCCGAGGCGGCCGGCACCAGTTCCCGCAGGGCGATCCACTCCGGCTCGTCGGTCAGCCCCTCGAACGGTCGGGGCACGAAGATGTCCCGTACCTTCTCCCGCTTGGGGGTGGCTTCGGCGGCCCGCTGGCTCTTTCGACGCTTGCTCACGGCGACACAGCCTAGAGGCCCCGGCGGCCGGGCGGGGCAGGACCCGCCCTCGCGGTCGGTCAGCCGGCCACGGCAAGGTCCGACCGGGTGACGTCGGCAGGGTCGAACTCGGCCCACACGCTCTGGCCCAGGCCGTCCCGCTCGACGCCCCAGCGGTCGGCCAGCCCCGAGACGATGTGCAGCCCCCGGCCGTCGACCGCGTCGGTGTCGGCGAGCCGCATCGTGGGGCCCGCGGCGGCGCCGCCGTCGGTCACCCGGAGCTGCACCTGCTGGCCGCCGGACGAGTCGCGCAGCCGCCAGGCCACCCGGACCACTCCGCCGGGCAGCGGGTCGGCGTGCCGGACCGCGTTGCCGACCAGCTCGGCGAGGACCGCGACGAGGTCGGCCAGGAGCGGCGGGGCTACGACGTCGGCCAGTTCCTCGGCGAGGCGTCGCCGCGCCACCCGTGCCCCCGCGGCGTGGTGGGGGACCACCACGCACCATGCCCGATCGGCAGCTCCCGTCGACACCTTCGTCCCTTCACGCCCCCGTTGTCCGTCGCCGGTCACCCGCAGGGCAGCCGCACCTCTGCGACCGTACCGCCACCGGCCCTCGGCCGTAGGGATACCCATCCATTCTGCTGTTCAACGATCCGACGGACGAGATAGAGGCCGAGTCCGGCCCCGGCGTAGCGGCGGCGGTCGCCCGACTCGCCCTGCCAGAACCGGTCGAAGGCCCGCTCCACGTGCTCCGGCCGGATGCCGATGCCCCGGTCGTGTACCTGGAAGGAGATCGTCGACCCGTCCGCGTCGGCGGTGATCTCGATGAGCGAGCCGGGCTCGGAGTACTTGCCGGCGTTCGTGCACAGCTCCGTGAGCACGGTGGCGAGGCTCAGCCGGTGGCCGAGCGCCTTGGGCAGGTCCGCGGGGATGCGGAGGACGAGCCGCTGCCGCAGCTCCGCAGGGAGGTCGACCGCCGCCGCGCGCAGCGCGTCACCGAGGTCGTACGGGGCGGGGGGCTGGTCGCCCGGCCCCGCCTCGGCGGCGGAGGAGAGCAGCCGGTCCACCAGCCGGGCCAGCTCGTTGGCGCGTTGCCCGATGACGCGGGCGGCCTGCCGCCGATCGGTCTCGGTCAGCGACTCCCAGTGGTCGGTGAGCGTGTCCGCATAGCCCTTGATCACGGTCACCGGCGTACGCAGCTCGTGGCTGGTCACCGCCACGAAGAGATCCCGGTCGTGGTCGCGGCGCTGCTGGTCGGTGCTGTCCCGGAAGGTGACCACCCGCAGGGTGCCGGGGCCGGGCAGCTCGCCGGAGGTGATCGTGAGCCAGCGGCCGTCCGGCATCCGGTGGTCGCGCACCTGCCCGGACGGGGGCAGCGGGAAGGGCATCGGCCGGTTGAGCGCCTGGGCCACGGAACGGCCGGTGACCCGGGCGGCGGCCGGGTTCCAGAGCCGGACGTGGTTGTCCCGGTCGACGACGGCCAGGCCGTCCGCCAGCGCCGCCACCACCGGCCCGTCGCCGTGCACGGGCAGCCCGGTCTGGTCGCCGTACATGTGGGCGATGCAGGAGGCCAGGTAGCCCGCGACGGCGTGCTGCTCGGCGTCGGGCGGGTCGTCGCCGTCGGGGTAGAGCACGTGCAGGCTGCCGACCGTCAGCCCGCCGATCTCCGCGCGGGAGACCAGCATCCGGAGCAGGCCCCGTTCGGCGAGCTCAGCGGAGAGCCTGCCGGTCAGCTCGTCCGTGCGGACCTGGCGCACCCGCGCGCCGGAGAGCAGGCAGACGGTGGCGGGGTCGTCGGCCGGCACGGGGTGGCCGACGGCCCACTCGGCGGCGCCGGTCGCGGCGATCACCCGGCCGCCGGTCGGCGCGAACTCGACGAACGCCGTGCCCGCCGCGCCGAGCGCCGACCGGGCCACGCGGAGCAGGTGGGTGAGCACCGGAAGACCGGTGCCGCCCGAGTTGATCATTTCGATCACCGTGGTGTGGCCGGCGATGAGAGCGGAGAGGTCGGTGCGCTCCGGCATCCTCCGAGTGTGCCCCGCCGGTCAGTCCGGGGACACCCCTGCCCCACCGGGGCTCCGCGCGCTGCCACCCCGGTCAGCGGCCCAGGCTGGCCAGCGTGCGCGCCGGCCGGTCGGTGATGATGCCGTCCACCCCGGCGGCCAGGACGAGGTCGAGGTCCGCCGGCTCGTTCACGGTCCACACGAAGACCTGGTTGCCCGCCGCCCGCAGGGCGGGCACCAGCTGCGGGCGGGCGCGCACCAGGGCGACGCCGGGGCCGGCGATCCGGATGCCGAACGGCAGCCGCCCCGGCCGCACCCAGCGCGGCAGCACATCCAGCAGCAGCACCGTGGGCAGCGCGGGAGCCAGCCCCCGGACCCGGCGTACGGCCAGCGGCGAGAACGACATGACGGTGACCCGTACCGGATCGTCCGGTTTCGGCTCGGTCAGCCCGTACCGGCGCAGCATCGCGACGAGCCGGCGCTCGACGTTCCCGCCGTGGCGGGAGGGGTGCTTGGTCTCCACCAGCAGCCGCACCGGCCTGCCCGCGGCCAGCACCGCGTCCAGCAGCCGCTCCAGGGTCAGCAGGCGCGTGTGCGACTCGTCGAGCACCTCGTCGCCGTCGGCGGGCGCGCAGCCGGGGTGCCAGGAGCCGAAGTCCAGCGCCTCCAGCTCCGCGAGGGTACGGGCGCTGACCAGTCCCTGTCCGTTGCTGGTGCGGTCGAGCCGGCGGTCGTGCACGCAGACCAGGTGGCCGTCCCGGGTCAGCCGGACGTCGCACTCCAGCCCGTCCGCGCCCTCGTCGAGGGCCCGCAGGTAGGCCGCGAGGGTGTGCTCGGGCAGGTCGTGGGAGGAACCGCGGTGCGCGATGACGAGAGGGGCGTCCATTCCGATCGTCCTAGAGGACCCGGCCCGGCTGCCCGTCCTCGCGGACCACTCCTCGCCCGGCGGCGGCCCACTCGCCCATCCCGCCCTCGACGTTGCGCACCTGGTCCCAGCCGTTGCGCATCAGGTAGGTGACGACCTGTGCGGAGCGCCCGCCGGAGCGGCAGATGACGGCGACGTCGCGGTCGGTCGGCACCTCGGCGATCCGGGCCGGCAGTTCCATCATCGGCAGGTGGTGCGCGCCGGGGGCGTGGCCGGCGTTCCACTCGTCGTCCTCCCGGACGTCGAGCAGGTACGCGTCGTCGGCGATCTCGGTCACGGTCACGGTGGGAACCTGGGATCCGAACACGGGCCAAGCCTAGATCCTCGCCCGGGCGGCCGGTGGCGGGCCGTCCCCCGGCGTCACAGCCGGGTGACCCACCGCGGATTGGCCCGCGCCCAGTCCGGCACGCGGGTGCCGCGTACCGCCTCGAAGAGGCCGTTCCCGCCGTTGTCGAGCACCACGTACGACACCTGGTCGATGGTCTGGGGGTGGGAGGGGACCTGCACGCCGCGCAGCGCGTCCGCCGGCAGGTCGCGCAGCGCGAGGACCAGGTCCTCCAGCCGTACGCCGTTGGTGTCCACGGTCAACGAGCCGCCCACGGCGCGGATCACCTGGTCCAGCTTGACCGGGTTGGTCCGCAGCGACGTCTCGCTCGTGCGCTCCAGCACCGCCCGGAGCAGTTGTTGCTGGTGGGTCTGCCGGTCGTAGTCGCCGCCCGGCAGGTCGTAGCGTTGGCGGACGTAGTCCAGCGCCTGGCCGCCGTCCATCTGCTGGCAGCCGGGCGGGAAGACGCGGTCGGTGTGGATCGAGCGGACCTCGGTGTCCACGCACATGCGTACGCCGCCGAGCAGGTCGATGACCTTGCGGAAGCCGGAGAAGTCGATCAGGGCCGCGCCGTCGAAGCGGATGCCGGTCAACCGGGACAGGGTGGCCGAGAGCAGGCGGGTGCCCGGCTGGCCGCCGCCGCCGTGCTCGTACGCCGCATTGATCTTGTCCTGGCCGCCGCCGTAGCCGTTGCCGGCGGGGATGGCCACGAGCAGGTCCCGGGGGACGGAGACCAGGTACGCCTCGCGCCCGCCGGCGGGGACGTGCACGATGAGGATGGTGTCCGAGCGTCGGTCCGCCGCGCTGCCGCTCTGCCAGCGGTCGGTCCCCACCAGCAGGTAGTTCAGCGGCCCGTCGGGGTCGGTGCGCTCCCGGCGGGCGGTCGGGTCGAGCAGTTGCTCCCGGACGACGCTGCGGTCGTACCGGTCGCTCAGCACCTCCAGGCCCACCACGGCGAGCCCGGCCAGCAGCACCAGGGCCAGGCCCAGGCCGAGCAGCAGCCGGGGCCAGCGGACGCGGGGCGGCCGGGCGGGCCGGGTGCCGGTCCCGGACCGGCCCCGACCGTCGCCCGTCGATCTGGACGTGACGCCTCCCCGCGACCCGTACGTGAATCCCTCTCACGTCAGGCTACGAGTCGACCACGGCGGTCCGGGCCGCTTCGCCGACATCGCCCGGCGGGCCGCCCCGGCCGGCGCTACTCGCGGCTGGAGACCACCTCGGGGTTGGCGAAGACGAATTCGGCCAGCTTGTCCTGTTTCACCGCGCGGAACATGTCCAGCGTCTGGGCGCTGAGCGTCTCGCGACTGCCGTCGCTGTGGAAGGTGCCGCCGTTCGTCTTCAGCATGACCAGGTCGTTGCCGGTCACCCCGCGCATGGTGAAGACGAAGTCGGGGACCGGCACGCCGGCGGTGTCGAGGATGAATGCCTTGCCGGCCGCGTCGATCAGCTTGTTCAGCTTGATCGGGTTGGTCAGCGTCCCGTCCTGGGTGGCCTTCTTCGCCATCGCCTTGATCAGCTGCTGCTGGTTCTGCTGCCGGTCGTAGTCGCCGTTCTTGAGGCTCTTGCGCTGCCGGGAGTAGTCCAGCGCCGCCCAGCCCTCCATTTCACGGCAGCCCTTCTTGTGCACCACGGGCGTCCGCTGCTTGCCGGTCTTCTTCGCGTCCGCGTTCCACATCGGCTTGCCGTCCACGTACGACATGTGGATCGACTCGACCTCCTGCTTGACGCAGATGCGCACGGTGCCGAGGGCTTCGATGACGTTCTTGAATCCGCCGAAGTTGATGATGGCCGCGCCGTCGAAGCTGATCCCGGTCATCTTCTTGATCGTCTGCGCCATCAGCTGGGCGCCGCCCTCCCAGCCGCCACCGTTGCGGGCGCCGGCCTGGAACGCCGCGTTGATCTTGTCGGTGCCGCCCGAGTAGCCGCTCGGCTTGAACGCCGGGATATGGGCCTCGGTGTCCCGGGGGATCGAGATCAGGTACGCCTGGTCGTGCGTCGCCGGGATGTGCAGCACGATGATGCTGTCCGCCCGCACGTCGTCGGCGGCCCACCGCTCCCGGGCGTCCACACCGAGCAGCAGCATGTCGATCGGGCCGTCCAGGCTGGCGCCACCCTCGGCGTCGGTCTTGCCGGCGTCACCGAGGAGGTTGCGCTGGGCGATGTTGCCGGTGGCGCTGCTGATCAGCGCCTTGCTGCCGACGATGGCCGCACCGCTGGCGACCATCAGCACGGCACCGAAGATCAGGGTGAGTCGGGCCCAGAGCGGATCCTTGCGGCGCGACCGCTTCTTCGCGGACCCGCCACCGGGCTTGCCGCCCTTGACGGGCTGCTTCGGGATGCTCGTGGAGGCCCGGACCGGGCCACGGGGGGACTCCAGCGCCGGAGGGCGACGGCTGGTCTGAACCGGCATGCGTGCTCCAGCTCGCGTTTGTCAGGGGGGCGGGATCACTGTACGGACGCTTTCCCGTCCTGGCGAGGTCGTCTGACCGTCAAATACCGTTCGCCCGGCCGTCATCCAGGGAAACTGACCGAACGGGCAGATCGATACGGCCGGTCGGCGGTTGGCTCACCGGAAGCGGTCGGCCGGCCCTCCGAATCGTGATGAAGTTCGTCGATCACGGGAGGGCCGGCCGGCGGAGCTGGTCAGTTTCCGGTGCCGTCCTTCTTCTTCTGGTTGGCCTCGACCCAGGCCGTCATGGTGTCGGCCGACATCGCCTTGTACATGGTTAGCGCCTTCTCCTTGTCCGACACCACCACCGACTCACCGTCGATGGTCTGGCTGCCGACGTGCGGGCTGGTCACGAAGGTGAGGTTCTCGCCGCGCAGGTTGCGGAACTGGACCCCCATGTCAACAAGCGAGAAGCTCTGGTCGACGGTGACCGCGGCGGTGACCGACTTGAGGAAGTCGTTCAGCTTCTTCGGATTGGTCAGCGTGCCCGTGCTCGCCGCCTTGTCCATCAGGGCGCGGAGGAAGTCCTGCTGGTGCCGCATCCGGGCGAAGTCGCCGTCCGGGAACTGCTTGCGCTGCCGGATCCAGTCCAGCGCCTCGGCGCCGTCCATGTGGTTGGTGCCCTTGGTGAACGTCCGGTACGGCTTGTGGATCGAGGTGACGGTCCGCTCGACCTTCAGGTCGACGCCGCCGAGGGCGTCGGTGACCTGCTTGAAGCCGGCGAAGTCGATCGCCATCACGTGGTCGAGCCGCACGTCGGTGAAGCACTCCACCGTCCGGACGGCCAGCGGCAGCCCGCCGAAGGCGAAGGCGGCGTTGATCTTCCCCCGCTGCCCGCTGCCGCAGTCGGCGTTGGCGCCCTCCGGGATCGGCACGTAGAGGTCGCGGGGGATGGAGACCAGGTAGGCCTTCTGGTGGTCCGACGGGATGTGCATCACGATGATCGTGTCGGCCCGCCACTTGCTGGACTTGTCCACCGGGGCGTCCGGGTCCCGGGAGTCGCTGCCCACCAGCAGGATGTTCAGGGCACCGTCCACCGCCTTGGCCGGGCGGCCCCCCGTGATCTCCGAGAACGGGTCGGTGCGGGCCAGGTCGTCGTCGAGGCCGCGGGCGTAGAACCAGGCGCCCACCCCGCCGAGCAGCGCGAGCACCAGCACGGCCACGCCGGCCACCAGGGCGATCCGGCCCCAGCGGGGGCGGACGCCGCCCCGGCCCGGCCGGTCCGGTCCGGTCGGTCCGCCTGGCCCGGCCGGTCCGCCCGGCCCCGCAGGACCGCCCGGGCCACCGGCCCGTGGCTCGTCCGCTGCCGGGGACCAGCGGGCCTCGGCCGGCCGGGCGCGTCCGGCGTCCCGGCCGGGGCCGGGCACCGAGGCGCGCCCGGCGCTGCGGTGCAGATGCGGGAGTGGAACTCCGGCGGGCATGGTCGCTGACATGTAACTCAGGGTACGTACGCGTAGCCACTGTCGCGCTGTGGCGCCGCCGACGTGTGCGCCAGCGGCGAGCGTTCGCTAGACCATCCGCTCGCGGAAGTACTCGATGGTGCGGCGGAGGCCGTCCTCGGGCGCCACGGTCGGCTCGTATCCGAGCAGCTCGCGGGCGAGGGTCAGGTCCGGGCGGCGCATCTCCGGGTCGTCGGCGCTGCGGGTGATGTAGGTCACCTCGGAGCTGCTCCCGGTGAGCGACACGATCGTCTCGGCCAGCTGCCGCATGCTCATCTCGTGCTCGGTGCCGCAGTTGATCGGCCCCGTCTCGCGGGAGTCGAGGAGCAGCAGGATGCCGTGCACCAGGTCGGACACGTAGCAGATCGAACGGGTCTGGTTGCCGGTGCCGTGCACGGTGATCGGCTCGCCACGCAGCGCCTGCGAGATGAAGGTCGGGATGGCCCGGCCGTCGTCCGGGCGCATCCGCGGGCCGTACGTGTTGAAGATCCGGACGATGGCCGTGTCGAGCCCCCGGCTCCGGTGGTAGGCCATGGTGGCCGCCTCGGAGAAGCGCTTCGCCTCGTCGTAGACGCTGCGGATGCCGATCGGGTTGACGTTGCCCCAGTACGACTCGGGCTGCGGGTGCTCCTTCGGGTCCCCGTACGCCTCGGAGGTGGAGGCCATCAGGAAGCGGGCGCCGTCGGCGACCGCGCGCTCCAGCAGGTGCAGGGTGGCCACCGAGCCGACGCGGAGGATCTCCACCGGCAGCTTCTCGAAGTCGGTCGGGCTCGCCGGCGAGGCCATGTGCAGGATGGCGTCGAACCGCTCGGCCATCGCCGGGTGGTGGGTCGGCAGGCCGTCGGAGATGTCGGCCTCGACCAGGGTGAAGTTCGGCTCGTCCAGCAGGTGGGCGACGTTCTCCTTCGACCCGGTGATGAAGTTGTCGAGCGCGACCACGGTGCAGCCGCGAGCGATCAGGGAGTCCACCAGGTGCGACGGTACGAAGCCGGCGCCGCCCGTGACGAGGATGCGGTGACCGGGTCCGAAGCGGGCAACAGCGTTCATGCCGGTCAGCCTACCCACTGCCCGGGACCGCCCTGCCGCAAGGAAGGGTCCCTTGTCGTCGCCAGGCGATGACAAGGGACCCCTCCATGCAGCTGTCGGGTCGTCAGTGGGCGCCGGCGCCGGTGACGGAACGCACCTCCAGCTCCGCGTACTTCTCCTCGTCGTGCTCCTTGGAGATCACGGTGCCGATCCACCCGCACAGGAAACCGAACGGGATGGACAGGATGCCGGGGTTGGACAGCGGGAACCACTGCCAGTCGTGCTCGGGGAACATCGAGGTGGCCGCGCCGGAGACCACCGGCGAGAAGAACACCAGCAGGACGGCGGAGAGCAGGCCGCCGTAGATGGCCCATACCGCGCCCGAGGTGTTGAACCGCCGCCAGAACAGGCTGTAGAGGATCGCCGGCAGGTTGCCGGAGGCGGCCACCGCGAACGCCAACGCCACCAGGAAGGCCACGTTGAGGTTCTGCGCGTAGATCGACAGCACGATCGAGATCGCGCCGATCACCAGGGCGGAGACCCGGGCGACCCTGACCTCCTGCCGCTCGGACGCCTTACCGTCCTTGATCACGTTGGCGTAGAAGTCGTGCGCCAGGCTGGACGAGGAGGCCAGGGTCAGGCCGGCCACCACGGCCAGGATCGTGGCGAAGGCGACCGCCGCGATGACCGCGAGCAGGGTCGCCCCGCCGAGATCGCCGCCGAGGAATTCGATGCCGAGCGCCTCGGCGAGCTGTGGCGCGGCCGTGTTGCCGGCCTTGTCCTGCGCGGTGATCGCCTCGCTGCCGACCAGCGCCGCCGCGCCGAAGCCGAGGGCCAGGGTGAGCAGGTAGAAGGTGCCGATGATGCCGATCGCCCAGAGCACGCTCTTGCGGGCCGTCTTCGCCGTCGGCACGGTGTAGAAGCGGATCAGGATGTGCGGCAGGCCGGCGGTGCCGAGCACCAGCGCGATGCCGAGCGACAGCAGGTCCATCTTGTTGTAGAAGGTCTGCGTCGCGTCGCCGGCCACCTCGACCCCGTAGCGCAACCCCGGTCCGAGGAGCGCGTCGCCCTTGCCAGAGGAGGCCGCGGCGGCGCCGAGCAGCTCCGACAGGTTGAAGTTGTACTTCGCCAGCACCAGCACCGTCATGATCGTCGCGCCGCCCATCAGCAGGAACGCCTTGACGATCTGCACGTAGGTGGTGCCCTTCATGCCGCCCACCGTGACGTAGACGATCATGAGCGCGCCGACCATGATGATGGTGGCGACCTTGGCGGTGTCGGCGTCCATGCCGAGGAACGTCGTACCCGGCTTGATGCCGAGCAGCAGGGCGACCAGCGCGCCCGCGCCGACCATCTGCGCCAGCAGGTAGAAGATCGACACCGTGATGGTGGAGACGGCGGCGGCGGTCCGCACCGGGCGCTGGCGCATCCGGAACGCCAGCACGTCGGCCATCGTGTACCGCCCGGAGTTGCGCAGCAGCTCCGCGACCAGCAGCAGCGCCACCAGCCAGGCGACCAGGAAGCCGATGGAATAGAGGAAGCCGTCGTAGCCGTAGAGGGCGATCATGCCGGCGATGCCGAGGAACGAGGCGGCCGACATGTAGTCGCCGCCGATGGCCATGCCGTTCTGGAAGCCGGAGAAGGACCGGCCACCAGCGTAGAAGTCGGTGGCGGTCTTGGTCTGCCGGCTGGCCCAGATGGTGATGGCCAGGGTCACCGCCACGAAGACCAGGAAGAGCGTGATGGTGAGGTTGCGGGCGGTGGTGCTGCCCGCCTCAGCCGCGAGGACCGTGTTCATTGCTCACCTCCCCCATCTCGGCCCGGATCCGGTCGGCGACCGGGTCGATCTTCCGGTCGGCGAACCGCGAGTAGAGCCAGGCGATGAGGAAGGTCGAGACGAACTGGAGCAGGCCGAAGACGAGGGCGATGTTGATGTTGCTGCCGAAGAGCTTCGTGCCCATGAAGTCCCGCGCGTACGCGGACAGGATGACGTAGAGCGCATACCACAGGAAGAACGCGACGGTCATCGGGAAGATGAAGCCGCGCAGCGTGCGCCGCAACCCGGCGAACTCGTCCGACCGCTGCACGGCCAGGTACCGGTCCGCCGCCGAGGTCGACGGCGTGGACGCGGGTGTGTCCGTGGACATTCGTGGATCACCACCTTCACAGGCGTGGGGAGTTTCGCGCACGGTAGAAAGCGCGCTCCCCGCCACGGAAGGGCGAGATCGACGCCGGTCGGCGGCTGCGCCGAACGGCACGGTGGCTGCGCCGAGTGACGCAGCTCACTCCGTTCACCGGTAGCGGGTGTGGCCCGGGTGGGCCGGACGGTCGCCGTCGACGCCGCCGGTGACGGTCGTCAGGTCAGCTCGCGGTAGCGGCCCCGGTAGTGCAGCAGCGGGTCCGTCTCCCCGGTCAGCTCGACGGCCTCGATGGTGGCCTCCACCAGCAGGCCCCAGCCGTACTCGCGGGCGGAGTCGAGCCGGCACCCCGCCCAGCCGCCGGCGTCGGCCGGCACCGGGCCGTAGGGGGTGTCGGTCCAGGCCCCGGTGGCGAACAGGCCGCCGGGGGACGGGAAGAGGCCCGCGAACCGGTCGGCGAGCTGCCGGTGCGCGGGGCCGAGCGGGGCCACCGCGAAGCGGCCGGCGGACTCGACCGCCGCCCACAGGTCGGACTCCGGGTCGACCAGGCCGAGCAGCCGGTCCGGCTCGCCCTCCGCGACCAGCGTCGAGGAGACCGTCAGGCCCGCCGGCTCCGGCGCCGTCCAGAGCGTCACCGGCGACGCCAGCCGACCCCGCAACCGGCGTACGGGCGAGCGTTGGTCGGCGGGCACGGCGAACGGGTCGATGTGGTGGATCTCGGCGCCCGGCTCATGATTCACGTGAAACATTGTGGGGCCTGCCCCGCCCCGACGGGCCCGGATGTGGCCCCTGGCGTCGACAGTCGGCGCGCCGCCGCTGTTGCCGGCGCGTCGGTGACGCGGTGCGGTGAGTGCCCGCCCGCGCGGCCCCACGTCACCGGATCACATGATCTCAGCGGGCTTGATGTGCAGGTTCAGCAGCATGTCCTCGAAGGCCTCGGGGCCGAATCGTGCCGCCACGATGTGCACCGGTGAACACACCATGTCCAGTGTCGCGACGCCCACGGGGCGACTCTCGACGCCGGTCACCACCAGGGTCGTCCCCCGCACGGTGACGTCCTCGATGGTGACGTCGTAGCCCAGCACGGGGCGGGTCCCTACCGAGAGCATGATGACCGTCTCACGTGCGAGATCCACCAGCGGCGGTGGCGGGACAGGCTGCACTCCCCGATTGACCGATGCCCAGTGCTGCGCCCACGACCCTGATCGGCGGATCAGAAACAGGCCGTAACTCGAGCCGGCACCGGATGCCTGCCCGTGGTGCAGGGTGCGGAAGTTCGCGCGGCTCACCCGCTGACCCTACCGGCACCGACCCTACGGACAGTTGGTCGAGATCTTGGACGTACTGCGCCCTCGCAGGGGCCGTTCCTTTCCGAGATCTCGACGGGGTGCGCGTACCGCTGGAGGGGTCAGTCGTCGGCGGTCAGTGACCGGCGGGCGGCGGCCAGCACCTCCGGGTCCGTGCAGCCGGCGGCGTACCCGGCGATCCGGCGGCGGATGTCGCGGCCGAGCAGCCAGGAGCCGATCCGGTCCGCGACCGGGCGCAGGAACGCGGGCCGGCAGCGGAAGCTGTACCGCCAGGTGGCGATGGCGTGGCCGGGCTCCGGGGCGGGCGCGAACCGCCACCCACCGGCGAACATCTCGAAGAACCACGGCCCGCGCACCATCTTCATCCCGACGTGGCTCGGCGGGGCCCAGGAGACGTACTCGCTGACCATCGCCAGGCCGTGCCGGGACCGGGTGAAGGTCCGTACCCCCTTGCCGGGCCGGGTCGCCCCGTCGGTGAAGTGCTGCTCGCGTACGAACGGGTCCCACCGGTAGCGCACGGGCGCGGTGGTCTGGGAGACCGCGAAGGCCAGCTCGGGCGGGACCGGCACGGTGATCACCGCTTCGACGACGGGCATCAGGCCATTGTGCCGCCGACCGGCAACCACCGCGTCCGACGTGCGCCGTCCGCCCCGCCTAGGCCCTGTCCTGTCGATCATGGATGCACGACCCAGCTACGCGATCGTGGGCGTTATCCGCGCCGGGCGTCGCACTGCGCCTGTGCCGCTGCAAGGGTCAAGGCCTCGCATGTGACGATGCCTCGGTGACACCGGAGCAAGTCGCCCAGATCCCAATGCGGGTGGCCGATCGATTGATTGAGCAGCTGGCACCCGGTGGATGGCGACCGCATGGTTTCGCGCCCGACGATGAGGTTGCCTTCGTGCGCGAGCCCGTTCACGGGGTCGTCTTCCACTTCGGCGTCAACCTCGCTGGTGGTGACGGTGTCTCGCTCAGCTCCAGCGTGGGCGTGGAACATGCCGGCGCCGCCGAGTTGCAGAGGCAACTCTTCGGTGACACGGGCACCGTGTGTCAGGTGGGTGCAAGCATGATCAATCTGGTGCACGACGCGGAGCCGTCCAAGGTCACGCCGTTTCGCTGGTGGGTCGCGTCGCCGGAACAGGTGGACGAAGCTGTTGCTCAGGTCGTCGCCGACTTGATGACCTATGGTGAGCCGTTCTTGGTCGGCAACCAGACGTTGCCGAAGGTGATCGAAACGCTGGTCGGACGGCCGAAATCGCAGGTCGAGTACGGAACTCTGGCCGTTTGCCTCGCGGTGTCGGGGGACCTGCCCGGGGCTCGCGCCATGCTGGCGAAGTTCGGTGCGGTTCGCCCGGTGTTTGCGGGAGACACGACCGAGACATTCGTCCACAATTTCACCGAGCGGTTCGGCGACTAGGGATCCCGCCTTGATCACGGGAGCCAGATAATGGCGGCGATGAGGACAAGACTGGCGCGGTAGAGGGATGCGCGTTTGGCGTATCGGGTGGCCAGGTCACGCCACTGCTTGAGCCGGTTGAAGCAGCGTTCCACGACGTTGCGCTTGCGGTAGATCGCTTTGTCGAAGGCTCGTGGCCGCCCGCCGGCGCTGCCCTTGGCGGCCCGGCGGACGACCTGGTCGAAGCGTTCCGGGATGACGTGTCGGATCCCTCGCCGCCGTAGCGCTCGGCGGGTCGAGTCGTGCGCGTAGCCCTTGTCTGCGATCAGCACCTCAGGCGGCTTGCGGGGCCGTCCGGGACCAGGCTCGTTGACCTGGATCGCATCCAGCAGCGCGAGGAGTTGGGGGTTGTCGCCGGCCTGGCCCGGGGTGAGCAGGATCGACAACGGCGGGCCGCGTCCGTCGACGGCGAGATGGATCTTCGTGCTCAGTCCGCCGCGGGATCGGCCGATGGCCTCGCCATCTTGCGCTCCAGGCGTCGCCGGTCGGGGAATCCCCTTTTTGCGGGCGCCAGCGGCATGCTGGTGCGCCCGCACGATCGACGAGTCGATGCTGATCGTCCACTGCACCGGTGTGCATTCGTCATGCACCTGCGCTGCGGCGAGGATCCGATCCCACGTCCCGTCGGCCGTCCCAGCGGCGCAGCCGTTCGTGGCAGGTCTTCCACGGCCCGAAGCGTTCCGAAGCGTTCCGGCAGGTCGCGCCATGGCGCACCCGTACGCAGCTTCCACAAGACTCCGTTGATGACCTGACGGTGATCCCGCCACCGCCCCCGCGAACCACCTGGCTCGGTAAGCAGCGGCGTGATCACCGCCCACGCCTCCTCGGTCAATTCACCAAGACGTACCACCGGCACATCGTCAACGACCAACCATTACAAGATCGACAGGACATGCCCTAGCCGGCGCGTGCCGGCGACCGTCAGCGCCTGGGTGTCACCGTGGCGAGCAGTTCCGGCATCCGGCGGTCCAGCACGTCGCCGGCCAGGTACGCGCCGAGCAGCGCCGCCCCCAGGCCGTACGCGGCCCCGAGCGGCAGGGCCAGCCAGAGCCAGACGTCGCCGAGCAGCCCGGCGGCCACCACCATCGGCACCGCCGCCACCGCGGTGGCGAGCATCGCCAGCAGGGTGAGGAAGCTCTTCGCGATCCCGGCACCGGTGTTCAGCGCGAACGGGTTGCTCGTCTCCGGCAGCGAGTACGCCCCGAGCACCGAGACGAAGCAGTTCACCGCCAGCCCCGCGCCGTACGTGCCGAACAGCGTGCCCGCCATCAGTCCGATCCAGCCGGGCTCGCCGATGACCACCGCGACGACCACGGAGATCACCGCCAGCATCGGCAGGACGTAGAGCGAGAACGCGGCCATCCGGGCGCGCAGCTCCTGCTGGCCGGAGACGCCCGCGACCACGTTCGCCGCGTACGCGCTGCCGTCGAAGCCGAACTGGTTGGCCAGGGTGACGGCGGCGAGCAGCCCGACGAAGAGCATCGACAGGCTGGACAGCACCGGGGACGGATCGGAGCTGGCCGTGAACCCCTCGGCGCCGTCGATCGTGAAGCCCGAGCCGCCCAGGTTGACCATGACCGGCACGAAGAGACCGACGACCGCGACGGTGATCAGGTTGGCCCGGCGTCGGGCGTCCCGCCACCAGTAGCGGGCCTCCCGGGCGACGAGGGCGCCGAACCGGTCCCGCCGGGCGCGACCGAGGACCCTCGGGAAGAGTTGGGCGACCGCCCCGCCGGTCGTACCACGCTGAGCGCGGGCCGGCCCGGCACTGGCCGTGCCCACCATCGCGGACTCGAGCGAGCGGGACCACCAGGCCAGCAGCGCGACGATCGTCGCCGCCGTGATCAGCAGCTTCACCGGTGCGGCCCAGACGCGGCCCTCGGCCACGTCGATGCCGGCCGTCCAGGGGGCGCCGAACGGGGTCCAGGCGACCACCTCGGCCACCCCCTGGAGGCGGTCCCAGTCGGCGTCGGAGAGGGCGGCGATGCCCAGGAGCTGCAACGGCCCGAGCAGCGCGGCGAGTACGGCGAGCAGCACGGCGGCCAGGTCGCGGACCCGGCGGGACCGCAGCGCGGTGGCGAAGGCGCTGGTCACCGCGCGGGCCGCGGCGACGCAGAGCAGCAGCCCGCCGACCACCCCGACGAAGGCGACCGCGGCGGCCGACCAGCCACCCAGCGCCCCGGCGGTGACCACCAGCCCGCACAGGGCCAGCAGCACCGAGATCGTGGGGACGCTGACGAAGGCGGCGGCGAAGAGCCCGGTGACGAGCGTGCGGCGGGGCAGCGGCAGCAGCGCGAACCTCGCCGGGTCCAGCGTCTCGTCCACCCCGAAGAAGACCAGCGGCAGCAGCAGCCAGCCGAGCACCGTCAGGCCGCCGCCGAAGGCGGCCACCATCAGCGCGTAGCGGCTCGAGTCGGCCAGGCCGGGCGCGGCGAAGAGGAAGAAGCCGGTGCCGGCGAACCAGAGCCCGAGCACCGCGCCGCCCACGAAGAGGGCGACCCGCCAGCCCTGACCCCGGAAGTTGTTGCCCATCACCCGCAGCTTGAGCCGGACGAAGTGCCGGGCGGAGACCCGCCGGGCGGGCTGGGCGGGGACGGTCGGTGCGGTCACTGCGACAGCCACGCCAACTCCTCGCCAGTCGCCGTACGGCCGCCGACCACCTCGACGAAGACCTGCTCCAACGAGCGGCCGCCGCGCACCTCGTCGATGGGCCCGACCCGCTTGATGGTGCCGGCCGCCAGGATCGCCACGTGCGAGCAGAGCCGCTCGACGACCTCCATCACGTGGCTGGAGAAGACCACGGTGCCGCCCCCGGTCACGTACCGGTGCAGGATGTCCCGGATCAGCGCGGCCGAGACCGGGTCGACCGCCTCGAACGGCTCGTCCAGCACCAGCAGCCGGGGCCCGTGCAGCAGCGCGCAGGCCAGGCCGATCTTCTTCTTCATGCCCGCCGAGTAGTCGACCACCAGGGTCCGGCCGGCGTCGCCGAGCGCGAGCACGTCCAGCAGCTCCGCCGCCCGCTGGTCGACCACCGCCGGGTCCATCCCGCGCAGCAGACCGTGGTACGCGAGCAGTTCCGCGCCGCTGAGCCGGTCGAAGAGCCGTACGCCGTCGGGCATCACGCCGAGCAGTTGCTTCGCCCGCACCGGGTCGGCCCAGACGTCGTGACCGAGCACCCGGGCGCCGCCGGCGTCCGGCCGGAGCAGCCCGACCGCCATCGACAGGGTGGTGGTCTTCCCCGCGCCGTTCGGGCCGAGCAGGCCGTAGAAGGAACCGGCCGGCACGTCGAGGTCGACACCGGCGACGGCGACCTTGCCGTCGAAGTGTTTCGCCAGGCCACGCAGGGAGAGCGCCGGGTGCTCAGCAGTCATGCGTCGACCGTATCCGGCCCGGACCAGCGGCTGCTCCGGCCGCAGGATGATCCCCGGTCATCCCCGAGTCGTACCCGTCGGCGCCGCTGAACGCCCGGCCCGCCTGTCAGGAAGGGCCCTTTCCGCTACCGCAGGCGTTGACAGGGGGCCTTCCTCACAGGCGGAGGGCCTCCGGGGCGTGCAGGCGGAGCATGGTGGCGCCGATGTCGGCCGGCGCCCGGCGGCGGGTCGCCATCGAGACCGCCACCATCACGGTGAAGGCGAGCGGCACCGTCCAGGCGGCCGGCTGGGCGGTGAGCGTGGCCGGCCAGCCGGACAGCGGCGGGCCGAGCACCGTGACCAGCACCGCCCCGACCGCCGCGCCGCCGCCGACCAGGATCCCGGCGGCGGCGCCCAGGTCGGTCAGCCCGCGCCACCAGATGCCGAGCACCAGCAGCGGGCAGAAGCTGGACGCGGCGACCGCGAAGGCCAGCCCGACGACCTGCGACACGTCCAGCCCGGCGAGGTTGAGCGCGAGGACCGTCGGCACGGCCCCGGCGATCACCGTGGCGAGCCGGAAGCCGCGTACCGAGCCGCGCCCCAGCACGTCCGTGGAGATCACCCCCGCGACGCTGGTGAGCAGCCCCGACGAGGTGGAGAGGAAGGCCGCGAACGCGCCGGCCGCGACCAGCGCGGCGAGCAGCCGGCCGGCGGTGCCGTCGCCGAGCGCCGCCCCGGGCAGCAGCACCACCACCGCGTCGGTCTGCCCGCTCAGCAGCAGCTGCGGGGTGTAGATCCGGCCGAGCACCCCGTAGATGGTGGGCAGCAGGTAGAACGCCCCGACCAGGGCGAGCACCACCAGCGTGGTGCGGCGGGCGGCGGCGCCGTCGGGGTTGGTGTAGAAGCGGACCAGCACGTGCGGCAGGCCCATCGTGCCGAGGAACGTGGCCAGGATCAGCGAGTACGTGGCGAACAGCCCCCGGTCGTCGTCCCCGGCGGCGCTGGGCAGCAGCCAGTCGGCCGCGTCGGTGGCGACCCCGGACACCTCCGGCACCGGGTCGCCGGCGGCGAAGGAGAGCTCGTCGCCGGGGCGTACCTCCTGGATCCGACCGTCGGGGAGGGTGAGGGTCGCTCGGTGCTCGACCACGACGGTGGTCGCGGTCCGGAACGTCGGCCCGTCGGGCGGGGTCACCGCCGGGCGGGCGTCGGCCTGCCACTGCAACGCCAGGAAGATCGCCGGTACGGCCAGCGCGGTCAGCTTCAGCCAGTACTGGAAGGCCTGCACGAAGGTGATCGCGCGCATGCCGCCGAGCGCGACGTTCGCGGTGACCACCACGGCCACCAGCAGGGCCCCCAACGGGTACGCCGAGCCGGTCACCGTGGCCAGCGTCAGCCCCGCCCCCTGGAGCTGCGGCACGAGGTAGAGCCAGCCGATGAAGATCACGAAGACGGTGGCGAGGGTGCGCAGCCGGCGCGACCCGAGCCGCAGCTCGCAGAAGTCCGGCAGGGTGAACGCGCCGGAGCGGCGCAGCGGCGCGGCCACGAAGAGCAGCAGCGCGAGGTAGCCGGCGGCGAAGCCGACGGGGTACCAGAGCACGTCGACGCCGTACTTGAGGATCAGCCCGGCGATCCCGAGGAAGCTCGCCGCCGACAGGTACTCCCCGCCGATCGCGGCGGCGTTCCAGGTCGGGCTGATCGCCCGCGAGGCGACCAGGAAGTCGGAGGTGGTGCGTGCCAGCCGCAGCCCGTAGAAGCCGATGCCGACGGTGACCAGGGTGACCGCCACGATCGCCGGTACGACGAAGCCGTTGCCCACCTCAGCGCTCCGGCCGCTGGACCAGGTCGGTGAAGTCCTGCTCGTTGCGTTCGGCCAGCCGCACGTACGCCCAGCCGACGGCGATCAGGAACGGGAACGACGCCACCCCGAGCAGCAGCCAGGGCAGGTTGACGCCGAGCACGGTGACCCGGCCGACGGCGGGCGCGACGGCGAAGAGCCACGGCAGCCCGCCGAGCCCGATCGCCACCACCAGGGAGAGCCGCAGGGCCAGCGCGAACTGGGCCCGGACCAGCCCCCGTACGAGCGCGTCGCCGACCCGGGTCTGCTGGGCCAGTTCGGCGCGGGTGCGCTCCGCCCGGTCCTCGCGGCGGGACACCTCGGCCAGCACGATCCGGGTCCGGGGCTGGGCGGCCGGGGCCTGCTGCGGCACTCCGGGCCGGCCCGCGTGCTCGGGTGCCCGGTCCGCGTGCTCGGGCGTCCCGGACCCGCCCTGCCGGGGCGCGGGGACGGGATCGTCGGCAGCGGCCACCCCGGCAGTCTCGCCCGATCGCCACGAATGTCAAGGGCAGCCATCGGCGTCACGCCCGCCCGGGCCGGCTCGGGCGAAGCCGTCCACACCGGGCTGTGGACAACCTGTGGAGAACGGGTCACGCCTGTGGATAACTCGTGGAGAGCGCGGCGGGGTGGCCGGAGGTCGGTCACCCCACCGCGCGGCACTCACTTCGTGTCGACGTGCTCCAGGCCGACGCGTTCCGGGCGGGCGGAGGCGGAGCCGAGCCAGGTGTGCGGGTTGCCGTACCAGCACCAGCCGAGCTTCGGCGCGTTCTGGCTGATCCAGAGCGCCGGCACCCGCTTGTCGCCGCAGCGGGAGCCGACCAGCGAGAAGCACTTGTTCTTCGCCAGCGCCTCCGGGTACAGCGTGACGAAGGCGAGCCCCTCGTCGATGGTGAGCGGCAGCCGGTCCTGGCCGGTGATCACCTCCATGGCGGCGGCGGGCGCCAGGTTCAGCGTCTCCTCGCCCCGGTCGACGTCGAAGAGCAGGTACGCCGGCCCGGCCGGCACCTCCAGCTCCTTGATCGGGTCGAACTTCGGCAGGTCGCCCTCAGCGTAGTGCCGGTCGACGATTCCCGGCTTCCGCTTGCCGGCGAGGGTGGTCAGCGCGACGCGCTCCTCCACCGGCACCAGGTCGCGGGTGACCACCAGGAGGAAGGGCACCCGCCCCTCGGTCGGGGCGGGCAGGTCGGCCGCCCCGGCGACGGCCGCCGCGCGCAGCGGCGCGACCAGGTCACGGAAGGCGTCCTCGGTCAGCTCGGCGAGGGTCGGGTAGCCCAGCTCCACCAGCCGGTCGAGCTGGCGGTCGAATTCGGTCGCGGCGTCGAACAAGGCGGCCTCCAATTGTCGTACGGAGTACCGTACAGCGTACGACGACGCGCGCGTATTCCCAATGGCGAAAGATTTCCGAGGGCGAGGGCGAGCGCCAGGAGCCGGGCCGAGGTGTCAGCGGTTCCAGTCCTGCTTCGCCGCGCGGACCAGCTTGTCCTTCAGCTCGCGGGTGTGCCGGCGGCTGACCGGCAGCTCCGCCGAGTCGACCACCACGACGTAGCCGGAGTTGACCAGCCGCAGCTCCGCGATCAGCTTGAGCTGCACCAGGTAGGACCGGTGGATGCGGACGAACCCGGCGTCCGCCCAGCGCTCCGCGAGGGTCGCCAGCGACACCCGCACCAGGTGGGAGCCGTCGGCGGTGTGCAGGCGGGCGTAGTCGCCCTGCGCCTCCACCCAGCGCACCGCCGAGCGGGGCAGCATCCGCGTCGTGCCGGCCAGCTCGATGGGGATGGTCGGATCCTCCTCCGCCCAGGCCAGCGCCGCCGGGTGCGACGGCACCACCCGCGCGCCGATCACCCGGCGCAGCGACTCGGCGAGCCGCTCGGCGCGTACGGGCTTGCGGACGTAGTCGGTGGCGCCCAGGTCGAACGCGTCCACCGCCCCGTCGTCGTACGCGGTGACGAAGACGATCGCCGGTGGCCGGGCGAAGCGGCGCAGCACCCGGGCCAGCTCCATGCCGTCCAGCCCGGGCATCCGGATGTCGAGGAAGACCACGTCCACGTCGCCGTCGCGGAGCACCCGCAGCGCCTCCGTCGCGTCCCCCGCCGTGTGCAGCCGGGCCACCCGGGGATCGGCCCGCAGGTGGTACGCCAACTCGTCCAGCGCCGGCGGCTCGTCGTCGACCGCCAGCACCCGCAGGAACCCGGTCGTGCCCACCTCCGCGGCCCGCTCGATCACGAGCCGGCCCGTACGCCGGGATGGAACTTCGGCACCCGCATGCTCACCTTCGTGCCCGAGCCGAGGCCCGTCTCGACGACGAGGCCGAAGCCGTCCCCGAAGACCGACCGGAGCCGCTCGTCGACGTTGGAGAGCCCGACGTGCTGGCCCGGGTCGTCCCCCACGCCGGCCAGCGCGGCGTCGCCCGGGTCCCCGGCGGCGCCGGCCAGCTCGGCGATGCCGGCGGTCAGCGTGCTCGGATCCATCCCCACTCCGTCGTCCTCCACGGTGATGTGGCACTCGGTGCCCGCGTCCCGGGCCTCGATGCTCACCATGCCCGTGCCCGGCTTGCGGGACAACCCGTGCCGGACGGCGTTCTCCACCAGCGGTTGCAGGCAGAGGAACGGCAGCGTCACGGGCAGCACCTCCGGGGCGATCTGGAGGCGCACCTGGAGCCGGTCGCCGAACCGGGCCCGCTCGATGGTCAGGTAGCGGTCGATCGAGCGCAGCTCCTCGACCAACGTGGTGAACTCGCCGTGCGCCCGGAACGAGTACCGGGTGAACTCGGCGAACTCCAGGATCAGCTCCCGGGCCCGGTCCGGGTCGGTGCGGACGAACGAGCCGATCGCGGTCAGCGCGTTGTAGATGAAGTGCGGGCTGATCTGCGCGCGCAGGGCGCGTACCTCGGCGCGGGCCAGCCGCTCCCGCGAGGAGTCCAGCTCGGCCAGGGCGAGCTGGTTGCCGGCCCAGTGTGCCGTCTCCAGGGTGGCCTGCACCAGGCCCGGCTCCGGCTGGCCGTCGGCGACCGCGACCAGCACCCCGACCCTGCGCCCGTCCGCGCCGGTCAGCGGGGCGACCACCGCGCCGCGTACCGGGCAGTCGACCCGGTCGCAGTGCAGCTCCGGCTCGCCGAGGACGGTCGAGCGGCCCGTCGCCACCGCCCGCCGGGCCGCCGCGACCAGTTGCGCGTGGTGGTGCCCGCCCCGCCCGTCGAGGGCGAGCAGGCTCTCCCGGTCCGTCAGCGCCAGCCCGGCCGCACCCACCAGCGCCCGCAGATGGCGTACGGCCTTCGCCGCGTTCGCGGCACTCAGGCCCGCGCGCAGCGGCTCGGCGGCCAGCCCGGCGGTGTGCAGCACCTCGTACGTGGCCCGCTGGGTGGCCGTGGCGATGCCCCGCCGCGCGCGCAGCCGGACCACCGCGAACAGGGCCGCACCCAGCGCGGCGAGCAGCGATACGACGCCGAAGACGCCCGAGAGGTTGCCACCCACGCAGCGATCCTGGCCCCTGGCGGCCCGTACGCCAAGGGTCAGTACGCGCCCTTGCGGGCGAGCACCACCCCGACGGTGCGCCACAGGATGCTCAGGTCGTACGCCAGCGACCAGTTGTCGACGTAGTAGAGGTCGAGCCGGACCGCCTCGTCCCAGGACAGGTCGGAGCGGCCGGAGACCTGCCACAGCCCCGTCATGCCCGGCCGGACCAGCAGGCGGCGGCGCACGTCGCCGAGGAAGTCGCCGTCGTCGGCGGGCAGCGGGCGCGGCCCGACCAGCGACATCTCGCCCTTCAACACGTTGATCAACTGCGGCAGCTCGTCCAGCGAGGAGGCGCGCAGGAAGCGGCCCACCGGGAAGACCCGGGGATCCTCCTTCATCTTGAACAGCATGCCGTCGGTCTCGTTCCGGTCGACCAGGCTGGCCAGCCGGTCCTCCGCGTTCACGTACATGGTGCGGAACTTCCAGACCCGGAAGGTGCGGCCCTCGTGGCCCACCCGGGGCTGGCGGAAGAAGACCGGACCCGGGTCGGAGATCCGGATCGCGATCGCGATGAACAGGAAGACCGGGGCCAGCAGCAGCAGGCCGAACCCGGCGGCCACCCGGTCCATCAGGTTCTTGGCCAGCAGCGCCGGCCCGGAGAGGGTCGGCTCCTCGACGTGCAGCAGCGGCAGGCCCTCGATCGGCCGGATGTGCACCCGGGGGCCGGCGATGTCGGTCAGCTGCGGGGCGACGACCAGGTCGACACCCGAGCCCTCCAACTGCCAGGCCAGCCGGCGCAGCTCGCCCGGCTCGGAGCTCGCCGAGCCGCAGACCGCGATCGTGTCGCCGCCGACCTCCCGGACGAGGGCGAGGATGTCGCGGCCCGCGTACACGGGGACCGGGGTCTCGATGCCCTTGGCCGCCGCGTAGCCGTCGGTGACGTGGATGGCGACCGGCATCAGCCCGGCGGCCGGGTTGCGGGTGACCGCCGTGTAGACCTCCAGGCACTCCGGCAGGGTGCCGATGAGCACCATCCGGTGACCCGCCTGGCTGATGTTGCGCCGGACCACGTGCAGCACGAAGCGGCAGAGCATCCGGTTCAGCAGGATCAGCAGCAGCGCCGCGAGCAGGGCGGTGCCGACCGTGTAGCGGGACAGGTCGGTCTTGGTGGCGAAGGCGAGGAAGGACACCGTCGCGGCGACGGCGACGCCGGCCCGGATCACCCGCTTGTACTCGTCCGGGCCCAGGCCCAGGTAGCGCCGGTCGTAGGCCCGGTTGGCCCAGAGGCTGACGAGCCAGCCGAGCGGCAGGAGCCCGAACGCCACCGTGTGGAACCACGTCGGGTCCTGCTCGGCGTTGTAGAAGCCCGCCCGCGACTGGTCGAACGTCTCGATGGCGATCAGGCTGGCGACCGCGGCGGCCGCGAAGTCGAGCAGCAGCAGGAGCATGATGTAGGGGCGGTGCCAGCGGGACACGCGACGGCGGGCCCGAGCCCACGCCGACCGGGGTACGCCGTTGTGGGACGGCGGTGCCGGCGGCTGGATCTCGAAGCTGTCGACGTGCCGCACGAGTTTGCTCCGGCCTGTGTTGGTTACCGGGCGCTGGAGGCTTGTCGTCACCTCACCCATGTCCTCCCGCATGACACGAGCCACTCACTCACCGTGAGGGCCCGGTCGCCCACCGTCCCAGTCTCCCACGCGGACGCCGGCCGTGCGCTGACCCGAGGGACAACGCGCCAGGTGTGGTGCCGCTGGGCGTCTGGCCGGCTCCGCGCCATTTCAGAAGCCGGGGACCGAGCCACTATACCGATGGATGGCGGGCCCGGTAGAGCCGCAACTCAGACCTTCGGCGCGGGATGGCCGATTCCGTTCCGTAATCGGCAGTGTCGTCACTCACCGTACGAGCCGCGACAGCCTACGGTCAGCGAGGGGCTTCCCGCCGGTCTGGCAGGTCGCGCAGTACTGGAGGCTGGAATCGGCGAACGAGACCTCGCGGACGGTGTCCCCGCAGACCGGGCAGGGCTGCCCCGTCCGGGCGTGCACCTTCAGCCCCGAGCGCTTCTCGCCCTTCAGCTCGGCCGCCTTCTGCCCGACCGAGCGGCGCACCGCGTCGCCGAGCACCTCCCGCGTCGCCGCGTGCAGAATCGCCACCTGGTCGTCGGTCAGCCGGTTGGTGATCGCGAACGGGGACAGCTTCGCCGCGTGCAGGATCTCGTCGGAGTACGCGTTGCCGACGCCGGCCAGCACCGTCTGGTCGGTCAGCACCCCCTTGACCTGGCCCTTGCGGCTGCGCATCCGCTCGGTGAAGGTGGCCAGGTCGGCGGCGAGCGCGTCGGGGCCGAGCCGGGCCACTCCGGGCACCGCCTGCGGGTCGGTGACCAGGTAGACGGCGAGGCTCTTCTGGGTGCCGGCCTCGGTCAGGTCGAAGCCGGAACCGTCGTCGAGGCGTACCCGCAGCGCGATCGGGCCCTTGCCGGGGCGCAGCGGGGCGGTGGACGGGAACGCCTCCCGGTAGTGCAGCCAGCCCGCCCGGGCCAGGTGGACCACCAGGTGCAGCTCGCCGTCGAGCACCACGTCGAGGAACTTGCCGTGCCGGCGGGCGTCCGTCACGGTCCGCCCGGCGGCGGCGGTCGGCGCCGGGTCGTACGTCTTCAGGGCGCTGATGGCGGCGACCTCCAACCGGTCGACGCGCCGCCCGACCGCGCGCTCACGCAGGTAGTCCGTGAGCGCCTCAACCTCCGGTAGTTCGGGCACCGTCCAACGGTAGCCTTCTTTCCCGTGAGCGTGAGGAATGAGCTTGCGAGTCCCGCAATCGCGAACGAAAGGCAAGCTCAGTGAGAATCGTGGTGGCGCACAACCGGTATCGGGAGGCTCAGCCCTCCGGTGAGAACACGATCGTCGACGCGGAGATCGCCCAGCTCACCGCGGCCGGGGTGGAGGTGTTGCCGTTCATCCGCAGCTCGGACGAGATCCCGACGATGTCGAAGTCGGCCAAGGCGCTGCTGCCGATCTCGCCGATCTGGGCGCCCCGCGCGCAGGAGGACCTGAGCCGGCTCATCACGGAGCACCGGCCGGACGTGCTGCACCTGCACAACCCGTACCCCCTGATCTCGCCCTGGATCGTGCGGACCGCGCACCGGCACGGCGTGCCGGTGGTGCAGACGGTGCACAACTACCGCCAGGTCTGCTCCTCGGGGCTCTACTTCCGCGACGGGATGATCTGCCAGGACTGCCGGGGCAGGGCCCTGGGGGTGCCGGCGATCGTGCACCGCTGCTACCGGGGCTCGCGGGCGCAGAGCGCGCTGATGGCGACCACGCTGGCCGTGCACCGGGGCACCTGGCGCTCGGTGGACCGGTTCGTCGCGCTCACCTCGGCGGTCGCCGATCACCTGCGTGACTACGGCATCCCGGCCGAGCGGATCGTGGTGAAGCCGAACGGCATCCCCGACCCGGGGGCGCCCGCGCCGCTCGGCGACGGCTTCCTCTACATGGCCCGGCTCTCCCCGGAGAAGGGGCTGGGCCTGCTGCTGGACGCCTGGCGGCGGCACCCGGACGGCGCGCTCGGCCCGCTGCGCATCGCCGGGGACGGCGAGCTGCGCCCGCTGGCCGAGGCCGCCGCCGCCGAGCGCGCCGACGTGACCTACCTCGGGCCGCTGGACCGTGCCGGGGTACGCGCCGCGGTCGAGGCCAGCGCGGTGATCATCGCCGCCTCCACCTGGCACGACGTGCTGCCCACCGTGATCATCGAGGCGTTCGCCGCCGGCCGCCCGGTGCTCGGCACCGCGCTCGGCGGCATCCCGTACCTCGTCGGCGCCGACGCGCCCCGGGAGCCGGCCGGCACCGGCCCGGCCGCCGTCGCCACGGCCGCCCCGGGGGAGGGCCGCGTCGCGCTGCCCGCCGGTGTACAGGCGGGCGAGGCGGGCTGGGTGGTGCCCCCGGAGCCGGCCGCCATGGCCGCCGCCCTGCCGGTGGCCCGGGCCGGGGCCGCGACGCTGGCCCCGGCGGCGCGCGCCCGCTACGAGCGCACGTTCCACCCCGACGTGGTCACCAAGCGCCTCCTCGACGTGTACGCAGGCGTGGCCCCCCGCCACTGACCGAGGCCCGCGAGCAGAGCGATCGCCCTACTGCTGCCGGGTCTGTGGCTGGCCGGAAAGCCGCTCCCGCCCTCCGGGATCCCCGTCCCACTCCTTAGGACCTCCGGAGATCTTGGTAGCTAGCGGCCCCTACAGGGGCCATTACCTACCAAGATCTCCCATGGTGTTGGCCGCAGCGTCCGGACTGGCGGACGCGGCGCGGTCCGGGGCGGCCCAACGGGCCGGTGACCAGCACGAGGGTGATGAATCGTCTACGACATCAGCTCGACAGCCGTGCCGCGTGTGGATCCTCCGCTGGCCGGAGACACCTTGGCGGATCGTGACGGCGGGGCGTCAGCGGAGGGAGGCGCGGGCGGAGAAGGCGATGCTGGCGAGCAGGAAGCCGCCGTTGACGATCGTGAACGCGACCATCACCCAGAGGACCAGGGCGGGGGCGAAGGCCAGCACCAGGCCGGCCGCGAAGATCACCGCGCCGTAGTCGCGGACCAGCTTCACCAGGCGTACGGGCAGCGAGGTCGAGGTGACCATGCTGGCGGCGTTCGGGCCGGCCTGCATCACCGAGGTGACCAGGTTGACCATCCAGGTGCCGGCGAAGATGGCGACCAGCCAGCTCGGGGTCGACGGCTCCTGCGCCACCGCCGTCGCCGAGAGTGCGGCGACCAGGGCGATCTGGGCGGCCACGTCGGCGAGCACGTCGACCCGGGCGCCCGCGGCGCTGCCCTGCCCGGTCACCCGGGCCAGCTGGCCGTCGGCGCAGTCCAGGGCGTACGCCACCTGCCAGCCGACCAGCGCGAGCAGCCCGACCGCCCAGGCCGGCACGTCACCGGCGGCGACCCGCCCGGCGAGCGCGACCACGGTGACCGAGGTGGCCAGGCCGAGCACCAGGTTGGCGATGGTCAGCGCGGTCGGGCGCAGCCCGAGGCGCTGGGCGACGAGCGCGAAGACCGCGCCCAGCCACTGGCTGATCGATTCGCTGAACAGGCCGCCGCCCCGGTTGACCCGGTGGAAGTCGGCGACGGTGGGACGGGGCTCAGCCAAGCTGGTCGCGGATTGCACCGGCGTAGTCTGCCAGCCGCTCCCGCGTCTCGGTAGGCGACATCGCCAGGTGTTCGAGGATCGTGTAGCGGTCCGGCCGGGTCCGGGGCGCGAACTGCACGGCATCGACGAACTGCTCGTCGGTCAGGCCCAGGTCGCCCGGGGTGGTGGCGAGGCCGTGCCGGTGCAGGCAGTGGGCGAGGCGACCGAACCGGTCGGTGTCCCCGCGCAGGAACGTGCAGAAGAGGGCGCCGAGCCCCACCTGCTCGCCGTGGGCGGCGGTGCCGGGGTGCAGCCGGTCGATCGCGTGGGAGATCTCGTGGTCGCCGCCGCTGGCGGGGCGCGTCGACCCGCACACCGAGCTGGCGATGCCGCCCATGATCAGCGCCTCGGCCAGCGTGGTGAGGAAGCTGTCGTCGGTGATCTTGCCGGGGTGGTTGAGCAGCGCCTCGGCGCCCGTCCGGGCCAGCGTCACCGCGAGCCCGTCGATGGGCTCGCCGCGTACCTCGTGGGCCAACTCCCAGTCGGCGCAGGCGTTCAGGTTGCTCACCGCGTCGCCGATGCCGGCCTGGGTCTGCCGGTCTGGGCCGTTCTCCACGAAGTCCAGGTCGACGATGACCGCGATCGGGATGTGCACCCCGTAGGAGCCCTTGCCGCCCTCGTGGTCGAGGGAGGCGGTCGGGGAGGCGATGCCGTCGTTCGCCAGGCTCGTCGCCACCGTCACCATCGGGATCCCGTAGCGGGTGGCCGCGTACTTGGCGGTGTCGATGGTCTTGCCGCCGCCGATGCCCACCACGGCGTCGTAGTGGCGGCGGCGTAGCCGGTCACCGAGGTCGTTCGCCGCGTCGATGGTGCCGCCGACGACCGTGAAGACGTCGGCCGCGCCGAGCGACGGCCGGCACAGCTCGACGATCCGTTCACCCTGCCCGGGGCCGACCACGACGGCCACGTCCCCGCCGGCCGAGATCCGCCGGTCGGCCAGCAGCGGCCCGAGGTCGGCCACCGCACCCCGCCGGACCTCGATCACCAGCGGGGTGTTGACCGTACGGGCTAGTAGTGGCACGCGATCTCCCGCGCCCGGGCCAGGTCGGCGTGGTTGTCGACCTCGACCCAGGAGACGTCGCCGATCGGCGCCGCCCGTACCTCGCCGCCCCGGTCGGCGAACTCCTGGTAGCCGTCCTCGTAGTAGAGGTTCGGGTCACGCCGCCACGTCGCCTCCAGCGCGTCGGCGAGGGCGTCGGCCACCTGCGGCTCGATCAGCGTCGCGCCGATGTACTCCCCGTACGCCTCGCCCGGGTCCATGAGCTTGGTGATCCGGGTGAGCTGGCCGGCGGCGTCGAAGGTGGTCTTCATCTCCTCCTCGGCCAGCGGCTTGATGGTGTCCACGGCGAGCAGGATGCCCGGGCCGCGCTCGGCCAGCAGGGTCTTCTCCACGCTCACCGGGTGCACGGTGTCGCCGTTGACCAGCAGCACGCCCCGGGCGAAGTGCTCCCGGGCCAGCCAGAGGGAGTACGCGTTGTTCCACTCCTCGGCCTTGTCGTTGTGCACGAGGGTGATCGTGACGCCGTACCGCTTCTCCAGGTCTGCCTGGCGGGTGACGACCGCGTCGGCGGCGTAGCCGACCACGATCACGATGTCGGTGAGCCCCACCTCGGCCAGGTTGCGCAGCGCGATGTCCAGGATGGTGGTGTCGCCGTCCACCGGCACCAACGCCTTGGGCAGGGTGTCGGTGTACGGGCGCAGCCGGCGCCCCGCCCCGGCTGCGAGCACCATCCCGATCATTGACGCGTCCTCCCTCGTACGACTCCCGGTCACCGCTGGAGGATAGCCCCGTGCGGCGGCACCGCTGCGGCCAACCGGTCAGCCGGGCAGCGCCGCCAGGTCCGCCAGCACCTCCAGCCGCTCCTCGGCGGTCAGCACGGCGTACGGGGCGGCGGCCCGCCGGTCGGTCTCCAGCTCGATGGCGAGCTGCTCCGGGCCGGGCGGCAGGGCGGCGGCGCTCGCCGCGCTGTGTCCGGCGGCCGTCCACGCGGCGGCGTGCGCGTCGGCCCGGTGGTAGCGCATCGTGCCGAGCCGGTTCAGCAGCAGCACGCCGGTCGTGGTGCCGTCCGGCTCGTAGGGCGGCGCCGTGGCGGCGAACGCGGCACCCGCGTCGGCGCCCTCCTCGGCGGCCAGCACCAGCGCGCACGTGAGTACCCGGCCGAACGCCTCCACCAGCCGCAGCACCCGGTCCTCGTGCCCCGCCCAGAGCTCCTCGGTGACCTCCGCGTGCACCTGCCAGATCTCGGCGAGGAAGGCCAGCCCGCGCTCGGTGGCGGAGAGCCCGCCCTCGGGGCTGCGGTGGATCATCCCGTACGCGACCTGCTTGTCCAGGGCCCGCCGGCACTCGACCGGGTCCCGGTAGCGGGTGACCGCGGCGAAGCCGGCCTCGTCGACCGTCCCGCCCGGCGCCGCGAGGCGGGTACGGAACTCCAGCAGGAAGCCGGTGGCCGCCGGTCCGCCGTACCGCTGGCTCAGCTCGGCGCCGCCGCCGTCGCGGCCGGCGAGGATGCCGGCGACGAACGCACGGTCCACCGCCGGGGCGACCAGGCCGGCGAACCGGTGCGGCGCCAGCTCGACGGTGTCGTTCACAGACCGATCGAACGCAGGGCGGCGAAGCCTTCGGCCGCGATCCGGCGGATGAGGCCGTCGTTGACGTCGCGGTGCTCGTCGAGCAGGTCCAGCTCGTCGGCGGCGAGCCACCGGAACTCGGTGTGCTTGCCCGCCTCCAGCGTCGGCCGGGCCAGGTCGCCGTCGACCCGGACCAGCCAGTCGCGCTCGACGCGGGCCAGGCCGTCGTCGGCGACGTAGTGGTACTCCCCGACGTGGCCGAGCACGTGCGACACCGCCCAGCCGGTCTCCTCGGTGACCTCCCGGCGCAGCGCGTCCATCCAGTCCTCGCCCGGTTCCAGATGGCCGCCGACGATGTCCCAGCAGTTGGGAAAGATGCGCCGGTGGGGAGACCGTCGCTGGACGAAGAGTCGACCGTCGTCGTCGACGATCAGCGCGCCGGCGCAGCGTAGAGGCTCGGTGGACACGCCACGACAGTAGCGAGCGGTGGCCCCCTCCGGCGACGCCCGGCCTCGTCGCCGGTCCGGGGGCGGCCCCGATGGCCGGGCCGGCGGGAACGCCGGCACGCGCGATGGTGTGGCGGGCCGATCGACGGGTAAGGATTCCCTGCGGGCGCGGACGGGCCGTGACCCGCGACGGAGGTCCTCATGCGTGGCGCGGATCGGCTGGTCGAGCAGCAGTACGCGATGCTCCTGCGGCGGGACGTGGCCCGGCTGCCGGACCTCTACGCGGCCGACGCCTTCTACTCGATGCCCGGCGTCACGGTGCGCCCGATCGAGTTGCCCGCCCTGCTGCGCACCTGGACCGGGGCGTTCCCGGACCTGTCCGTCGACCCGTTCGGGTCGGTGCAGACGGCGGGCGGCGCGGCCGTCGAGCAGCGGCTCACCGGCACCCACACGGGGGTGCTGCACACCCCGTTCGGCACCGTCGCGCCGACCGGCCGGCTGGTGAGCTGGGACGTGGTCGACGTCGTCCGGGTCCGGCGCGGACGGATCGCGGCCTGGCGGTCCTACTTCGACTGGGGGCAGCTCATCGCGGCGCTCGGCCTGCACGTGGACGGGCTTTCCCGGGAAGCGCAGCACGACCCGCTCGGCCTTCCGGTCTGACCTGTCGCCGACCGGTCGACGCCGGTCACCCGTCCCGGTGGCTCAGGATGCGGACATCGCCGTGCCTTCCGCGCGCACCCCGTCGCCTTCCGTACGCTGAACAGCCATGACCGCCGAGCAGCTGATCTCCTTCGCCCGTGGCGCTCCCTCCCTGGACATCGTCGATGTCGAGGGGCTCAAGGCCGCCGCCGTCCGCGCGTTCGACGCCGACCCCGCCGGGGTGACCGCGTACGGCACCTCCGTCGGCTACCTCCCGCTGCGGAAGTGGATCGCCGAGAAGCACGGGGTCTCCGCCGACCAGGTGCTGATCACCAACGGGTCGTTGCAGGCGGACGCGTTCCTCTTCGACCACCTGGTCCGCCCCGGCGACGCGGTGGTGGTGGAGCGTCCGACGTACGACCGGACGCTGCTCAACCTCCAGCGGATGGGCAGCGAGCTGCACGGCGTCTCCATCCAGCCGGACGGGCTCGACACCGCCGAGCTGCGCAAGCTGCTGGAGTCCGGGGTGCGGCCCCGGCTGGCGCACGTCATCCCGAACTACCAGAACCCGGCCGGCGTGACGCTGAGCCTGGAGAAGCGCCGGGAGCTGCTCGACCTCGCCGCCGAGTACGAGTTCACGATCTTCGAGGACGACCCGTACGCCGACATCCGGTTCCGGGGCGAGGCGCTGCCGTCGATGCTCTCGCTGGACACCCGCAACGTGGTGGTGCACGCCTCCAGCTTCACCAAGACGGTCTGCCCGGGCGTACGGGTCGGCTACCTGGTGGGTCCGGCGGACCTGATCGGCGACATCGCGAAGAAGGCGACCAGCCTCTACATCTCGCCGGGCATGGTCTCCGAGGCGATCGTGCACCAGTTCTGCGTCTCCGGCGACATCGAGCGCTCCATCGAGACCGTGCGCGCCGCGCTCGGCGAGCGGGCCCGGGTGCTGGCGGAGTCCCTGCGCCGGCACATCCCGGAGGCCCGGTTCGTGGAGCCGGACGGCGGCTACTTCCTCTGGGTCGAGCTGCCCGAGGACGTCGAGGTCGACAGGCTCGCGCCGGCCGCCGCCGAGCGCGGGGTCGCCGTGGTCAAGGGCAGCGACTTCGTCGTCGACGGCGGGCGGCACGCCCTGCGGCTGGCGTACTCGGCGGTGACCGCCGACCGCATCGACGAGGGCGTGCGGCGCCTGGCGGAGGCCATGGCGGCCGTACGGAGCTGAATTTCTGTCAGATTTCTGACAGTTGGACGATCGTGGCCGCCCCGGGTCTCCCGCCGGGGCGGCCGGCGGCCCACAATGCTGCGAGCGTCACTCACCACGTGTAGCGGAACTCACCGCCCGGTGCCGGCCCCCGCCGCGCCCGGCGACGGGACCGGGCCAGCCCGACCGGCGGCACGTGGGGCGGCGCGACCAGCACAACCCCCGCCCCCAAAGGGCGCCGGGTGGGCCGTGTCGTCCCCTCACCCCCCTGAAGCGACCCGGCCCACCCGGCGCCACCCTCCCGCCGATCGTCACCGGCGGTGATCATCGGCGGCGGCGTACTGTTCACCGGCGGCAGCGCGTGGGGAGGGGGCGTGATGACGGACCGGGAGCGGACGACCGCGTCGAACGGCGGACGGGTGCTCAGGCCCCGGGACTGGGTGGCGCCGGTGCGGGCGATGACCCGCCGGCTCAACTCCGACACCCCCCAGCAGGCGTCCCCGCCGGCCGGCCCGCAGCGCAGCGCGGTGGTCGACTGCGCCCTCTACGTGGACGGCCGCCGGCAGCCCGGCGACTGGCGGTACGCCGAGGCGCTCGCCGCGGCCCGCCGCGAGGAGCACGGCTTCGTCTGGCTCGGCCTGCACGAGCCGGAGCTGGCCGAGATGACCGCCATCGCCGCCACGTACGGGCTGCACGAACTGGCCGTCGAGGACGCGGTGAAGGCGCAGCAGCGCCCCAAGCTGGAGCAGTTCGGCGAGGTCAGCTTCCTGGTGCTGCGGACCGCCCGGTACTGCGAGCACGCCGAGCTGACCGAGCACTCCGAGGTCGTCGAGACCGGCCAGGTGATGCTCTTCATCGGCCCGAACTTCCTGATCAGCGTGCGGCACGGGGACGCCTGCCGGCTGGCCCCCGTCCGCGCCGACCTGGAGACGAAGCAGGACCTGCTGCTCCAGGGGCCCTGGGCGGTGGCGTACGCGGTCACCGACCGGGTGGTGGACATCTACCTGGAGGTCGCCGACCGGCTGGAGGACGACCTCGACACGCTGGAGGCCGACGTGTTCGACCGCCAGTCCACCGGCCGGATCCAGCGGATCTACCAGATGAAGCGGGAACTGGTGGAGTTCAAGCGGGCGGTCATGCCGTTGCAACGCCCGCTGATGACGCTCACCGCGCAGATGAACCGCGACGTGCCGAAGGAGATCCGCCGCTACTTCCGTGACGTGCAGGACCACCTGAGCCGCACCGTCGAGCAGGTCAACTCCTACGACGACCTGCTGAACTCGATCCTCCAGGCGCGGCTGGCCCAGGTCACGGTCGACCAGAACAACGACATGCGCAAGATCGCGGCGTGGGCCGCCATCGCCGCCGTGTGGACCGCCATCGCTGGCATCTACGGGATGAACTTCGAGGTCATGCCGGAGCTGCGGATGACGTACGGCTATCCGGTCGTGCTCGCCCTGATGCTCGCCATCTCGCTGACCCTCTACCGCTGGTTCCGCCGCAACGGCTGGCTCTGACGGTACGGGCCGGACGCGCAGCCGCCGCCAGGCGCGGACCCGGCGCCGTAGCCCCGTCGGGCGCGGAAGCGCCGGCGGTGCGGCGGGGAGCCGCTTCGCCGGCGCTTTCCGGAACCGTCAGGGGTGTCAGCGGCGGCCGTTGGTCTTGGCGCCGCCCTTGCCGAGCGCCTCGGTCAGGTCGTCCGCCGGGCGGCCCGAGGTGTCCTTGGCGCCCTCGGCCACCGACGGGACCTTGTCCGTCGCGTGGACCGTCGGCTGCTTGCCGGGGGTGGTGGTGGAGGCGCTGTCGCCGCCGGCCACCGCCGAGCTGCCGGCGCCGGTCGGGCCGCCGGCCACGCCCGAACCGCTCGACACCGTCGAGGCGTCGGTCACCGGCGTGCGGATCTCCATGGTCTCCACCTCGTCGCGCATCGGCTCCAGGGTGCGGGTCGGGTCGTACTCGGCCCACTCCTGCTGCTCCCGGCGCCGCCGCATCGCCACCGCGGCGACCCCGGCCACCGCGCCGGCCGCGAGCAGACCGGTCATCATGGACCCGCCCCGCCGGGAGTTCTTCTTCCGGGAAGCCTTCATGTTCTTCGCCTTGACCTTCCTGCCGGCCGCGACCTGCTTGGCTGCCATGGCCTTCCTGCCCGTGACCGCCTTGCCCGCCGCCTCGGCCTGCGCCTTGCGGACGGCCAGGGCCAGCGGCGCGAGCGCGGCGACCGTGGACGCGAGGCCGCTCGACGCGCGGTCGCGCACGATGACGGCCGTCGGCGCGACGGCGCCCCGGGCCGCCTGGACGCGCGGGGCGACGGTGGCGCCGGCACCCCTCGCGGCGTACGTCGCGGCCTGCCTCAGGTGACCGAGGCCCTGGTTCAGCTCCACCTTGGCCAGCTGCCCCTGGGTCTTACGCCGCCCGATTCCAAACACGGTCCCACCTCCTGGGAGTTGTTCCTTCGTCATCCTCCACCTTCGGATGCCTCCGCACTGCCAGATCGGGCACATGGGAGGATCCGCATGGAACTGACCAACGAGTGAGGAGTACCCGTGGCCGAGGCTGTCTACGCCACCTTGCACACCAACGCTGGCCCGATCCGGCTGGAGCTCTTCCAGAACCACGCCCCGAAGACGGTGAAGAACTTCGTCGAGCTGGCGGAGGGCAACCGCGAATACATCGACCCGCGTACGGGTCAGCCGGGCAGCGGGCCGTACTACGACGGCACGATCTCGCACCGGGTGATCAGCGGCTTCATGGTCCAGATGGGCGACCCGACCGGCACCGGGCGCGGTGGCCCGGGCTACAAGTTCGGTGACGAGTTTCACCCGGAGCTGCGCTTCGACCAGCCGTACCTGCTGGCGATGGCGAACGCCGGGCCGGGCACCAACGGCTCGCAGTTCTTCATCACCGTGTCGCCGACGCCGCACCTGAACAACCGGCACACCATCTTCGGGAAGGTGGCCGACGAACAGTCGGTGAAGATCGTCGACGCGATCGCCAACACCCCGACCGGCCCGAACGACCGGCCGCTTCAGGACGTCGTCATCGAGCGGGTCGAGATCGAGCGGACCGCTGCCTGAGCGGTCCGCGAGGTACCTTTGCCGACATGACTGAGCGCTCCGAGGGCCGGAACCGGTTGGTGGTCCGCGCGATCCGCGACGGCGGGCTGGCGTGGTGAGCGAGTCACCACCCACCACCCCGGTCTGCTACCGGCACCCCGACCGGGAGACGTACGTCCGCTGCACCCGCTGCGACCGGCCGATCTGCCCGGACTGCATGCGGGAGGCGTCGGTCGGGTTCCAGTGCCCGGAGTGCGTGGCGGAGGGACGTCGTAGCGTGCGGCCGGCGCGTACCGCCTTCGGTGGCGGTGCCGCCGGCCGCCACGGCTACGTCACCAAGGCGCTGATAGCGCTCAACGTGCTGTTGATGCTGCTCTCCATCGCCTCCGACCGGGGCGGGGACGCGGCGGTCGGCGGCTCCGGCTTCGGCGGTCTGATGGGCGGCAGCACGCCGCTGACCGACTGGGGCTCGGTGCTCGGCGGCGCGCTCTTCCCGGACGGCACGGTCGGCGGCATCGCCGAGGGCGAGTGGTACCGCCTGGTCACCGCGATGTTCCTGCACTACGGCGTGGTCCACCTGCTGCTGAACATGTGGGCGCTGTGGGTGCTCGGCCGGTCGCTGGAGGCCAGCCTCGGGCCGCTACGGTTCCTGGCGCTCTACCTGGTCGCCGGGCTGGGCGGGAACGTCGCCGCCTACCTGTTCAGCGCCGAGAACCAACTCACCGCCGGCGCCTCCACGTCGATCTTCGGCCTGTTCGCCGCGCTGGTGGTCATCGAACGGAAGATGGGGCGGGACATCTCCCAGGTGCTCCCCGTCCTGGTGATCAACCTGGTCTTCACGTTCACCGTGCCGGGCATCTCGATTCCCGGGCACCTGGGCGGCCTGGTGGTCGGCGCGCTGCTGGCGCTCGTGTTCGCGTACGCCCCACGGTCGCGCCGGACGCTGGTGCAGTTCGCGGGCGGCGCGTTGATCGTGGTGGCGTTGATCGGCCTGGCCATGGTCCGTGCCGCGGCCATCGTCGGCGGCTGACCCTAGGCCCGGATGCGCGGGCCCGCTCAGTGCGGGCGGGCCTCGCGCAGGGCCTCGGCCACGTCGGCGGGATCCGCGCCGAGGTCGTGGCGGCCGAGGAGGTGCAGCGACTCCCCCGCGTCGATCTCCAGCAGCTCGCTGGTCAGGCCCCGCCGCGCGCGGCGGTCCACGGTCACCTTCTCGACGGCCGACCAGGGCACCCGTCGGTGTCCCGCGAAGCCCCGGACGACCGTGATCCCGTCCGGGTCGACCGCGAGCCGGACGGGCGCGACCAGGTCGCGCGCAGCCCAGCCGGCGAGCGCGGCGGCCGTGAGCACGGCCAGCGCCAGCCGGATCGGGTCGCTCCCGTCGAGGAGCAGGGCCAGCGCGAGCAGCGCGACCGCGCCGGTCAGCTTGAGCGCCGGCAGGGTGGGCGGCACCCGCCACTGCCGGGTCGGGGCCGGGTGTGCAGGCATCCGTTCAGCATGCCAGGGCACCGGGGGAGGACGCCCGGCCGCCGACGACGTAGGATCGGGGCCGGCCCAAGTTACCGGGGAGTAGTCATGAGTGACGCAGTCATCGTCGGCGCGGTACGCACCCCGGTGGGGCGGCGCAAGGGCAGCCTGGCCGCCGTTCACCCGGTCGACCTCTCGGCGCACGTGCTGCGTGCCCTCGCCGAGCGCACCGGCATCGATCCGGCGCAGGTCGACGACGTGGTCTGGGGCTGTGTCTCCCAGGTCGGCGACCAGTCGTGGAACGTCGCCCGCAACGGCGTGCTCGCCGCCGGCTGGCCCGAGTCGGTGCCCGGCACCACGCTCGACCGGCAGTGCGGCTCCAGCCAGCAGGCCCTGCACTTCGCCGCCGCCACCGTCCTCTCCGGTCAGGCCGACCTGGTCGTCGCCGGTGGCGTCGAGTCGATGACCCGGGTCGCGATGGGCTCCAGCGTGGCCGGCGGGTCGCCCTTCAGCGACCAGCTGCGCGACCGCTACCGCGGCGTCGAGGGCTTCGCCGACGACGCGCCGCTGCCGTTCAACCAGGGCGTCGGTGCGGAGCTGATCGCCGAGCGCTGGCGCTTCTCCCGCGCGCAGCTCGACGAGTTCGCCCTCGCCAGCCACGAGAAGGCCGCCGCCGCGCAGGACGCCGGCGCCTTCGACGCCGAGATCGCCCCGGTCGCCCTGGCTGACGGCGGCAAGTTCGCCGCCGACGAGGGCATCCGGCGGGACACCTCGCTGGAGAAGCTCGGCGAGCTGGCCACCCCGTTCCGCCCCGACGGTGTCGTCACCGCCGGCTCCGCGTCGCAGATCTCCGACGGCGCGGCGGCGCTCGCCGTCACCACCAGCGAGTGGGCCAGCCGGCACGGCCTGCGCCCGCTGGCCCGCGTGCACACCGCCGTCGTCGCCGCCGACGACCCCGTCACCATGCTCACCGCGCCCATCCCGGCCACCGCGAAGGCGCTGCGCCGCGCCGGGCTGGGCATCGAGGAGATCGGGGTGTACGAGGTGAACGAGGCGTTCGCGCCGGTGCCGCTGGCCTGGCTGGCGGAGACCGAGGCGGACCCGGAGCGGCTCAACCCGCGCGGCGGCGCGATCGCCCTCGGCCACCCGCTCGGCGGATCCGGCGCCCGGATCATGACCACCATGCTCGCCCACATGCGGGACAACGACATCCGCTACGGCCTCCAGACGATGTGCGAGGGCGGCGGCATGGCCAACGCCACGATCGTCGAGTTGCTGTAGGGCGACGGGTAAACCCGTGGCCCGGCGGTGCGGGCGGGGGCTACGTTGCCGGCGTGACTGAGTTACCCGGCGTGACTGCCGCCACCACTCCGCCCGCCGACCGGGCGACCACGCCACGCGCCGACTGGGCCGACCCGCACTGGCGGGATGCCGCGCTCGGCTGGGTCGGCGACCAGCTCGGCCGGCTCGGGCGGCGGATCGTCGGGCCGGTCGAGCCGCGGGTCCGACCCTGGTCGCTGGTCTGGCGGGTGCCCACCGACACCGGGGACTTCTGGTTCAAGGCGAACAACCCCGGCACTCGGCACGAGGCGGCGCTGCTGGCCGCACTGGCCCGGCTCGTCCCGGGGCGGGTGCTCGACCCGGTCGCCGTGGACGCCGGCCGAGGCTGGTCCCTGCTGCCCGACGGCGGCCGGACGCTGCGCGACGCGCTGGGCGGCGATCGGAGCCTGCTGTCCCGCTGGGAGCGGGTCCTGCCGGAGTACGCCGACCTCCAACGCACGGTCGCGCCCGGGGCCGGCGAACTGCTCGCGCTCGGGGTGCCCGACCACCGGCCGGAGGCGCTGCCGGACCTGTTCGAGGCGCTGCTCGACGACGAGGAGGCGCTGCTGCTGGGCGCGGAGAACGGGCTGAGCGTCGAAACGCACGAGCGGCTGCGCGCCCACCGGGCCGGGTTCGCCGACGACTGCCGGCGGCTGGCCGGGACGGGTGTCGCGCCAACCGTCCAGCACGACGACCTGCACGACGGCAACGTCTTCGTCGCCGACGACGGGTACCGCTTCTTCGACTGGGGCGACGCCTCGGTGGCCCACCCGTTCGGCAGTCTGCTGGTGACGCTGAACTCGGTCGCGCACACCTTCGGGCTGCCCGAGGGCGACCCGGCGCTGGCGCGGCTGCGCGACGCCTACCTGGAGCCGTGGTCCGACCGGCACGACCCGGGGACGCTCCGCGAGGCGGCCCGGCTGGCCGTCCGCGTCACCCGGGTGAGCCGGGCGCTCTCCTGGCGTCGGGCCCTCCAGACCCCCGATCCGGCCCGGGCGGAGTATGCGTCCGCGGTGCCCGGCTGGTTGCAGGAGTTGTTCGAGCCCGATCCGGTCTGAGCGCGGTGCCGGGGACGCCCGGCCGGGAAAGATCGTCGCTCCGGCCGGCGGCCCGACATCGAACACGGTAGCGGCCTCGACACAGACCGTCGACTGTGGTCAGAATCAGCGGGCCGGCGCGGCGTACGGGACGCGGAGCGTTCCGCCCTGCCGGCCCGTCCGACTGACAGGACAGAACGGGGAGAACGTGAAATCCACCCTTCCGCTCGGCGGGCTGCGCCGCGCCACCCGCCGGAGCGTGGCCGTCGCCACCACCGGCATCCTCGGCGCCGCCCTCACCCTGGCGGTCACCACCAGCCCGGCCCACGCCGCCGTCGGGCCGCAGCCCGGCACCTACACGGGCCTCGGCTTCGACGCCTGCACCGCGCCGACCAGCGCCCAGATGGAGGCCTGGCGCGAGCACTCGCCGTACCGGGCGGTCGTCATCTACTTCGGCGGGTCCAGCCGGGGCTGCGCCCAGCCCGCCCTGACGGCCGAGTGGGTCGCCACCCAGACGGCGGCGGGCTGGCACCTCGTGCCGATGTACGTCGGCCTCCAAGCCCCGTGCCTGGCCACCGGCCGCCCACGCATCGACCCGGCCCAGGCGGCGGCGCAGGGCCGCACCGAGGCCGACGACGCCGTGGCACAGGCGGTGGCCCTCGGCCTGCCGCGGGAGAGCATCCTCTTCTACGACATGGAGGACTACGACGGCGGCGACGCGGCCTGCACCACGGCGGTCACCACGTTCATGAGCGCGTGGACCGTCCGGCTGCACGACCAGGGCTACCTCTCCGGCTTCTACAGCAGCATGGCCCGCGGAGTCGCCGACCAGGTCGCCGCGTACGACACCCCGGGCTACGTGCGGCCGGACTACCTCGACTTCGCCCGCTGGGACGACGTGGCGACGGTCTCCGACCCGGGCATCCCCGCCGACTACTGGGCGCCGAAGCGGCGGATCAAGCAGCACGTCGGCCCGCACGACGAGACCTGGGGCGGGGTCACCATCAACATCGACGGCGACTACCTCGACGTCGCCCCGCTGCCGGCCACCCGGTTCGGCGACTTCACCGGAAACGGCTGGTCGGATATCGGCTACCGGGACCCGGCCACCGGGCAGCTGCACGTCTACGGCGGCAACGGCACGACCCTGAGCGGCCGGGTGACGTTGGGCGGCGGCTGGAACGGCATGGACGTGCTCGTTCGGGCCGGTGACTTCGACCGCACCGGCGGCGAGGACGTCATCGCCCGCGAGAAGGCCACCGGCTACCTGTGGCTCTACCCGGGCACCGGCTCCGGGGTCGGCAGCCGGATCATGCTGGGCGCCGGCTGGAACAGCGTCCGGGAGATCACTCCCGTCGGCGACTACAACCGCGACGGTTTCCAGGACCTGGTGGCGGTGCAGACCTCCACCGGTGCCCTCTACCTTTACCCGGGCACGGGCACCGCGTTCACCACCCGGGTGCTGCTCGGATCCGGCTGGAACACGGTGGACGAGCTGAACGGCGGCGGCGACTTCAACGGCGACGGCTACCCGGACGTGGTGGCCCGGGAGAAGAGCACGGGCGACCTCTACCTCTACCCGGGTCGTGCCGGCGCGCCCAACACCCGGACGAAGATCGGCGCCGACTGGGACACGATGCGCGACCTGGTGCAGCTCGGTGACTTCGACCGGGACGGTCGGCCGGACCTGGTCGCCGTGCAGGTGTCGAGTGGCTACGTCTACCGGTACCGCTGGACCGGCACCGGGTTGGCGGCGCCGATCCGGCTCGGCACCGGCTTCGGACCGATGACGCCGCTGCTCTGAGTGCCGCCGGCCGGGCCCGGCGACGCTTCGGGCCCGGCCGGCGGTGCCGTCGTGGTCGCCGGTCTCGACAAGGAGGGCCGGCCGGGGCAGAATCGGCGCGCCGGTGTCGAGCGAGAGACGTGTCGACGTCCGCCCGCCGGCCATCCGCAACGAGGATCGGGGACTCGTGACGCTCAATTCCACTCTGCCCGTCGGCCGCTGGCGGGCCGTCGCGGCGACGGCGGTCGCCGTGCTCGCCGCCGGTGTCGCCCTGACCGCCACGGCCGGTCCCGTGCGGGCCGCCGGCTATGCCGGCCCGCACCCGGGCACCTTCACCGGTCTGGGCTTCGACACCTGCACCGCGCCGTCGAACGCGGCGATGAAGGCGTGGCTGGCCTCGCCGTACCGGGCGGTCGGCATCTACATCGGTGGGAACGGCCGGGCCTGCGCCCAGCCGAACCTGACCCGGGAGTGGGTGACCACGCAGGCGGCGGCGGGCTGGCGGTTCTTCCCGCTCTACGTCGGGCCGCAGGCGCCCTGCCGCAACACCAGCAAGCCGCGTATCGACCCGGCGCAGGCGGCGGCGCAGGGGCGGTCGGCGGCCGACGACGCCGCGGCGCGGGCGCGCGACCTGGGGCTGGCCCGGGAGAGCACGGTCTTCTACAACATGGAGAAGTACCCGGGCGGTGACGCCGCCTGCTCGGCGGCGGTGCGGACCTTCACCCACGCCTGGACCACCCGGCTGCACGACCACGGATACCTTTCCGGTTTCTACACCGACGTGGCCTCCGGCGGGCTCGCGGACCAGGTCTCCGCGTACGAGCTCGCCGGCCACGGCCGCCCCGACTATCTGGACTTCGCCCGCTGGGACGGCGTGCAGACGGTGACGGACGAGGCGCTGCCGGAGTCGTACTGGCTGCCGAATCGGCGGATGAAGCAGTACCAGGGCGACCACCACGAGACGTGGGGCGGGGTGACGATCAACATCGACAGCAATCACCTCGACCTCGCCGTGCTGCCGGCCACCCCGTTCGGCGACTTCACGGGCAACGGTTGGGCGGACCTGGGCTACCGTGATCCGGCCACCGGCCAGCTGTACGTCTACGGCGGCAACGGCGCCACGCTCAGCGGCCGGGTCTCGCTCGGCGCGGGCTGGAACGGCATGGACGCGATCGTCCGGACCGGCAACTTCGACCGGTCCGGCGGCGAGGACCTGCTGGCCCGCGAGAAGGCGACCGGTTACCTCTGGTTCTACCCGGGCAACGGTGCGGGCGTGACCACCCGGGTCCGGGTCGGCAGCGGCTGGAACAGCATGCGGGAGATCACTCCCGTCGGCGACTGGAACGGCGACGGCCACCAGGATCTCGCGGCGGTGGAGAGCTCCACCGGCGTCCTCTGGCTCTATCCCGGCACGGGCACCGGGTTCGGCAGCCGGGTCGCCCTCGGCGGCGCGGGCTGGACCGAGCGGGACGAGTTGACCGGCGGGGCCGACTTCACCGGCGACGGGCGCCTCGACCTGCTCGCGCGGGAGAAGAGCACGGGCCGCCTGCAAGTCCACCCGGGCGGCCCGGACGGGCTCCTCGGCAGCCCGCTCGACGCCGGCGCCGGTTGGGGCGGCATGCGCGACCTCGTCCAGCTCGGCGACTTCGACCGGAACGGCCAGCCGGACCTGGTCGCGGTCCAGCAGTCGACCGGCTACGTGCTGCGGTACCGGTGGAACGGCGCAGGTTGGCTCAGTCCGACCCGGCTGGGCAGCGGTTTCGGTTCGATGCAGCCGCTGCTCTGAGGCCGCCCGATCCGGGTCCACCGACGCGGTGGGCCCGGAGTCGGACAGACGGTGCGACGGCCCGCCGTGGAAGTTCTGCAATTTGCGCGTGACCCATGTCACCCCCGCGCCGCCCTCGTTGGGCAGGGTATGGACGTCTTCTCCCGCACGTTCCTCCCGGCCGCCTCCGAGGCCGGGCTGGCGGTGCAGACCGTCACCCGGCACATGCCGGTCTTCCGACGCTGCGTCGGTTCCGGCGACGCCACCATCCTCGTCACCCGGTGCGCCCGGCCGGACCGCCCGATGGCCAGCGAGTACCTGCTCCTGCTGACCCACCGACGGCTGGTCGTCACCCAGCAGACCCGCGTGCTGCACCGGCTGCGCCTGCACCTCAACACGGAACTGCGCGAGCTCAGCAACGTCACCTGGAGCCCCGACCCGCGCCTGCACTCGGTCGAGCTGGCCGCCACCGCGATCGACGGGATCCGCGAGCGGTTCCTCATCCGCACCCGCCATCCGAAGCAGGTGTGGCAGCTCGACGCGCTGCTCAACCACGCCTTCCGGACCCGGCTGCGGACGCCCCGGGAGCGGCTCGTCGCCACCATCGGCGAGGCGCCGCCGGTCGCGCGGCCCGTCGCCTTCCGCCCCGCCGTGGTGCGCTGACCGTCTTCTTACCGAACCCGAACATCCGCTGACCCGCGCGGCGGCACCGGGTCGGGAATCATGGGCCGGTGACCGTCGACGCCGCGCCTCGCGGGCTCGTCCTCGTGGTGGAGGACGAGCCGGCCATCGCCGACCTGGTCCGGCTCTACCTGACCCGGGACGGCTTCGGCGTACACCTGGAACGGGACGGGGCGGCCGGGCTGGCCGCCGCCCGCCGCCTGCGCCCGGTGGCCTGCGTCCTCGACATCGCGCTGCCCGCCCTGACCGGCACCGAGGTCTGCCGCCGCCTGCGCGAGGCCGGCGACTGGACGCCAGTCATCTTCCTCACCGCCCGCGACGACGAGGTGGACCGCGTCGTCGGGCTGGAGCTGGGGGCGGACGACTACGTCACCAAGCCGTTCAGCCCGCGTGAACTGGTCGCCCGGGTGCGGGCGGTGCTGCGGCGCACCGCCGGGACGCCCGAGGGCACGGGCCTGCCCCGGGTCGTCGGTGCGGTGGCCCTCGACCCGACCCGCCGGACGGTGACGGTCGCGGGCGTCCCGGTCCAGCTCACCTCCACCGAGTTCGACCTGTTGGCGCACCTGATGGCCCGACCGGGTCGGGTCTTCACCAGGGAGGAGCTGCTCGCCGGGGTCTGGGGGTACGCGGCGCACGCCGGTACCCGGACCGTCGACGTGCACGTCGCACAGGTCCGGGCGAAGCTGGGCGCGGCCGGCGTGATCCGCACCCACCGGGGCGTCGGGTACTCCGCCGATGGCTGAGTCGACCGTCGCGCCGCCGCCACGGCACCGTCCCGGCCGGACGCTGACCTCTCGCGCGGTGCTGGTCACCTGCGCGGTCGCCCTGGTCTCGGTGCTGGTCACCGCGATCGTCGCGGTGCCCCTGGCGGTACGCGGCGTGGAACGGCACGACCGGGAGGCGTTGGCCGCCCAGGCCCGGCTCGCGGCCGAGGTGCTGCGCCCCAGGCTGGAGACCGGGCGGACCACCGACGAGGAGCGGATCGTCCGGCAGCTGAACGCCCAGGGCGTCGACGCGTACCTCGTCCGGGGCGGGGTGGCGGAGCGCCCCGGCCTGCCGCCACGGGTGGTGCGGCGCGTCGCCGAGGGGCGCAACGTGTCGACCCGCCGCGTGATCGAGGGGCGGCGCACGCTGATCGAGGGGCGCGCCCTGCCCGGCGGCAACGGGGTGGTGCTGACCCGAGCCCGGCCCGCCGCGCCGTGGCGGCAGGTGGTGCCCAGCCTCTGGCTGCCGCTGCTGGCCGGGCTCGCCGCCGGGGTGGCCGCCGGGCTGCTGCTCGCCCGCCGGCTGGCCCGACCGATCCGGCGCGCCGCCGACGCCGCCGCCCGGCTGCGCGCCGGGGACCGGGCGGTACGCGTACCGGTGGAGCCGCCCGACGAGGTGGCCGACCTGGCGTACGCGCTGAACGGGCTGGCCGCCGCGCTGGCCACGAGCGAGGGCCGGCAACGGGAGTTCCTGCTCTCCGTCTCGCACGAGCTGCGCACCCCGTTGACCGCGATCCGGGGCTACGCCGAGGCACTGGCCGACGGGGTGATCGGGCCGGCGGACGCGGCCGACGCCGGTCGTACCGTGCTCGCGGAGGCGCAGCGCCTGGACCGGCTGGTCAGCGACCTGCTGGCGTTGGCCCGGCTGGAGGCCGCCGACTTCCCGCTCGAACCGGTGCCGGTGGACCTCGCCCGGCTGGCCGCCGACGCGGGTCGGACCTGGGCCGACCGGTGCGCGGCGGTGGGGGTGCCGTTCCGCGCGGAGATCCCGGACGCGCCGGTGCCGGTCCACACCGATCCGGGCCGGATCCGGCAGGTGGTGGACGGGCTGCTGGAGAACGCGCTGCGGGTCGTACCGCCGGGGGCGCCGATCGTGCTCGCGGTCCGGGCTTCCGGCGCGGACCCGCTGGCGGGCGGCGTCGTCGAGGTCCGCGACGGCGGACCGGGCCTCACCGACGACGACCTGGCGGTCGCCTTCGAGCGTGGCGCCCTGCACCAGCGCTACCGGGGGGTGCGCAAGGTCGGCAGCGGGTTGGGGCTGGCGCTCGCCGCCGGCCTGGTCCGCCGGCTCGGCGGGGACGTCGCGGCCGGGCACGCGCCGGAGGGCGGCGCCGCGTTCACGGTCCGGCTGCCCCCGGATCCTTACCGAACCCGAACATCGCTCTGACCCTCCGCTCGCCGGTGGGCGGGAGGCTGGGGTTCCACGGACGAGAGGGAGACCCATGGCACGTTGGGGAATCGCCACCACCACGCTGCTCGCGGCGGTCGCGCTCGGCGTCGGCGGATGTGGCGCCGCCGGACCGGCCGGTCAGCCGGCCCGGGAGACCGCCGTCGAGGTCGCCGCGGCGCTGGGCGCGGAGGGCCAGGCGCTGGCCGCGCTGGGCTTCGACGCCGGCGACCTGGACGTCGAGCCGCTGGCCGCACCCGCCTCGCCGGAGGCGTCGCCGGGCGCGGCCGGGGAGAAGCGGCGGGAACGCGCCCAGGAACGCCGCGAGCGCCGGCAGGCCCGGGTGCTGCTGCGGCGGGACGCCCTGCACGGCGAGGCCGTGGTGCGGACGAAGGACGGCGGTACGCGGACCGTCGCCGTGCAGCGGGGCGAGGTGACCGCCGTCGACGGCGACTCGATGACCGTGAAGTCCGCCGACGGCTTCACCATGACCTGGACCTTCGGCGACAAGCTGCGCGTCGTGGAGCGTCGCACGACGATCCGGTCCACCGACGTGAAGGTCGGCACGACGGTCGGCGTGGCCGGTGCCAAGGAGGGCGACGGCGGGGTCGCCCGCCTGGTCGTCGTGCCGGCCCGGCAGAAGTAGGTGGGGGTGTGGCCCGTCGGCGACGGCGGGCCACACCACGCCGGCCGACGCGAGCGGTACCACCCGGGGAGGGCGGCACCGCTCACGCGGGCGGGTCGGACTCAGTAGACGCGGGAGCCGATGAAGTCGTCGTGCCCGTAGCCGACCGGGTTGGCGAAGTTGCGGGACTCGAAGGACCACTGCTGGCGGCTGCTGGTGGAGCAGGCGGCCAGGCGCAGCCGGGGGGTGCCCAGCAGCGGGTTGTCGAACGCCAGGCAGAGGTTGGCGTTGCCGGCCGTCCGGATCTGGCTGCCGGCCAGCACGAACTTCTGGTTGGCGCCGCCGTGGCAGTCGTGGATGTTCACCGCCGTGCCGGCGCTCAGCGACCCGCCCGAGACGTCCAGGCAGCGGTCGTGGGAGAGCTCCGAGTGCAGCGACTGGCGGGTCGGGTCGTACCAGAAGCCCTGGTTGCGTCCGCCGTGACAGCCGTACGACTGCTGGGGGGTGCCGTTGCGCGAGTCGTAGCCCTTGCCGTCGACGCAGGTGCCCGTGGCGGCGTTGCGCAGCTGCTTGAACTCGAAGAGCCCGTCGTAGAGCACGCCGTTGCCGGTGCTGGCCGGGTCCACGCAGGTCGCCCGCTGCCGCCCGGAGTCGACGAACTGGGTGACGCACTGGGCGAACATGCCGTGCCCCCGCTTGTTCGGGTGGAACGACTGCCGGGCCGCGTTCTCGTCCCAGACGCCGATCTCGATGAACAGGCCGCGTACGGAGGTGTTGTCCGTGCACACCTCGTGGCCGTGGAAAAGTCGGCTGGCGTCCAGGTAGCGGGTGCCCGTGTTGGTCGCCGCCGCCCGCAGCGCCGACTCGAACATCGGCACCGCCTTGTTCCGGGCGAACGCGGCGTCGGCCAGGTAGAGCAGGCAGCCGCCGGCGTACCAGCCGGGGAAGTTCGGGTTGTCCTCCACGTCCGGGCTGCCCGGGCTCGGGTACGACATCAGCACCAGCTCGTAGTCCGAGCGCAGGTAGCCGGCGCCGGTCATGGTCTGCCGGATGTCGGTGAGCGCGTCCTCGACCGCCCGCCGGCTGCCGTCGGTGCGGACGCTCCACTGGTCGGTGTAGGTGGGGTGGCAGGCGCCCTGGAAGAGGACCCGGCGGACAGCGCAGTCGGTGGCGACCGGGCCGAACTGGATCGTGCCGTCGCCGTTGGCGCCGACCACCACCCAGATCAGCTTGATGTGCGTGTTGCGTGCCTTGATGGCCAGGTGGTCGCCCTGGTTCAGCTCGTTGTGCTGGGTGGGCCCGCCCCGGATCAGGTTCCACGGGGTCGCGCCGGAGCAGGCGATGTTGTACTTCTCGTCGGCGGTGAGGCCGGTGCGGAACACCGCCTGGTCGTACGAGCGGTCGCACCAGTTGCCGGGCTCGTGGGTGCCGGGCACGTAGTTGCCCACCCCCTCGCCCGAGATCTCGCTGTCGCCCATGGTGATCAGCGCGGTGCGGCGCTGCTCGATGGGGCGGACGGCGGGCGTGCCGTAGAGCGCGGTGGCCTCGGCGGCGCGGATCGTCTCCAGGTTGGCGGGGAGCGGCTGGACGGCCGGACGGTCGGCCGCGGTGGCGGGGGAGGCCGTTCCGGCGAGCATCGGCAGGACGAGAGCGGCGGCGGCGACGACGGTGAGGGCCCGTCGTCGGGTCGCGCGTTCGCGCCTGGCAGAGGAACCAAGCATCGACGCACTCCTTTCGGCTCGATCGCGGGACTTCGATCGAGTTACCAGAAGGTAGCGTCGGCTTCGAGGTATGTGAATGCGTCTCGTAATCGTTGGGCGCAGAGTGCAGAACCGGGCGATCCGGTCGAATCGCGCGGCGGCCGGCTTCCCGGCGGGTCAGCTCCCCGGCGGGAGGGCGTAGCCGACGTAGCCCCGGAACTGCACGCGCCAGCCCGCCGGCACCAGCGCCGTGCACGCCGGCCGGCTGCCCGTGCAGACGATGGCGTCCACCGAGGCCGGGTCGGCCGGCGGGCGTCCGGGCAGCACCGACTGCAACGCCACCAGCTCCGGCGGGCGGCCGTCGCCGTCGCGCAGCAGCAGCCACCAGGGGTACTCCCAGTTGTCGTTCTGCTGCACCAGGCCGATCCGGCGGGTGTCCGTCGCGCGTACCGCCTCGGCGGCCCAGCGGAACTCCTCCGCCCACTGGGGACGCCGCAGGAACCGGGTGTCCCATTCGGAGGTGGTGAAGACCGAGCCCGCCCCGACCAGCCGGCGCGGGAAGCCGTACGACACCGCCAGCACCCCGGCCAGCGCGCAGCCGGCCAGCACGCTCACCGCGAGCCCGGCCGCCACCGGCCGCCGTCCACCCGCGCCGCCGGCCCGGCGCCGGAACAGCGCGTCCAGCCAGAGCCCCGCCAGCGGTACGGCCAGCGCCAGCGCGTAGAGCAGCAGGCGGTTGCCCCACGGCTGCCACTTGATCATGGCGGTGTGCAGCAGCACGGCGGCCACCACGACCACCGCGTACGCGCGCAGCGGACCCGCCTGCGTCGGGGCGACCCGACCGGGCCGGGCCAGCGCGTACGCCGCCCCGATCACCGCCAGCGCCCCGGCCAGCGGGAAGGCCACCCGATCCTCGTCCGGATACCACGACGGCACCGGGAACCGTTCCCGCCCGAAGGTGGTGGCCCGGTCCTGCGGGTCCACCCCGATGATCCCGGCAGCGCCGACGATCGCCTCGGCACCCGCCCAACGCAGCGGCGCGAGCGGCGTGTCGAACGCGGTGTGCGCGATCCGCAGCGCGTTGACCAGCAGCGACGGCGGGTCGTGCCGTTCCATCGGAATGGACTCGCGCAGCCGGGGCGGCCCGAGCGGATGCCCGAACTCGGCGGTCACCCGGGCCAGGAACGGCCCGACCACCACCACCGCCACCAGCAGGATCAGCGCCGACCCGGCGACCGTCCGACGCACCTGCCGCCGCGACCGGACGCCACCGGCCCGGGCCAGCCGGAGCTGGGCCAGCCCCCAGAGCAGCAGCAGCGGCCCGACCGCGACCAGGCCGCTGGTCTTGGTCAGCGCGGTCAGCCCGGTGGCCGCCCCCAGCGCCAGCATCGCCCCGGCCCCGGCCCGCCGGCGCAGCCCGTCCAGCGCCACCGTGGCCGCGCAGGCCACCCAGGCGGCGCAGACCAGGTCCGTCTGGGTGCTGGTCGCCTGGAGCGCCACCATCGGGGTGGTGGCGAGCACGAACGCGGTCAGCAGTTGGGCCCGCCGCCCCCCGCCGAGCTGCGCGGTGATCCGGGTGGCCGCCAGCAGTACGCCGACGCCGGCCGCCCACTGCACCAAATGGTGCAGCGCGTCCCCGCCGGTGAACAGGCGCAGGTGCAGCAGCAGGTACTCGGCGCCGGGCGGGATGGTCACCTGCCGGTGGATGGCGGTGGGCCAGAAGTCCAGGCCGCCCCGGGCCACCCAGTGCTCCACCTTCGGCAGGTGGTAGGTCTGCGAGTCGAAGTTGTTCGGCTCGGCCAGCAGGGCGATCAGCAACTCGACCAGCAGCAGCCCGCCGACCGTGCCGGCGAGCAGCCGCTCACCCCGACCCGCCGTACGCCAGGCGTCAGCCAGCCGGGTCCACCGCCCGGCGTGGCGGGGTGCGACGGGACGTGCGGCGGCCAGCGGCGGAGGAGGGGGCGGGGCGCCGACGGCCGGACCGGCCGTCGCGCCGACCAGCGCGGGCTCGGACGCGGCGACGGCCTCGACGGCGCGGTGCGCGGCGGCGACCACGGCCGTGCCGCGCGCTTCGTCCCGACGGCGTCGCCAGCCGACGGCGGCGAGCGCGCCGGCGAGGAGCGTCAGCCACGCCACGGCGAACGCCGGCAGGGTGAGCAGCCGCAGCGCGCCCAGTAGTTCCACCGTGAGCACCGCGAACGCCCCGGTCACCAGAGCCGCCCGGACCAGCGCGAGGCGCCGCCCCGCCACGGTCCCGGCCGCGACCGGACGGAGCGCGACGGCGAGCAGTCCGATCGCGGCGACCGGCGCCAGGGCGAGCAGGTAGCCGACTGCCGACATGCGGGCAGTAAACACCATGAACCTGAGGCCGCCGCGCTCAATGCCCGCAGTGCTGAGCACCGGTCGCCAACCGCCAGGCTAGGCTAGGGCAGACATATCGTCGCCACCGTGGAGATTCCCGTGAAGCTCTCGATCCTCATGCCGGTCTACAACGAGGAAGAGCGCATTGCGGATGCCCTCAAGCAGGCATTGGCGGTCGACTACCCGTGTGAGATCGAGCTGGTCGTGGTCGACGACGGCAGTCGGGACGGCACCGGGGAGATCCTCGGTCGAGCCGACGACGCGCGCCTGCGGGTCATCACCCACCAGCGTAACGCCGGCAAAGGCGCCGCCATCAAGACGGCGGTCGACACCGCCGAGGGCGACTACATGGTCATTCTCGACGCCGACCTGGAGTACGACCCGCTGGACATCCCGAAGCTGCTCGACCCGGTGCTCGACGGGCGGGCCACGGTGGTCTACGGCAACCGCACCTTCGGCAGCCACAGCGCCTACAGCTTCTGGTACGTGATGGGCAACAAGGGCGTCACGATGGCGGCGAACATCCTGTTCAACTCCTACATCGGCGACCTGGAGACCTGCTTCAAGCTGATGCCGGTCGCGCTCTACCGCTCGCTCGACATCCGCTCGCGCGGCTTCGGCATGGAGGCCGAGGTCACCGGCAAGCTGCTGCGCCAGCGCATCCGCCCCTACGAGGTCCCGATCAGCTACCGGGCGCGGGGCCGCGAAGAGGGCAAGAAGATCACCTGGAAGGACGGCGTCGAGGCGATCTGGATCCTGGGCCGCGAGCGCACCCGCCGCCGCCCCCTCGGCGCCCCGACCCGCTGACCCGTCCCGCCCTCCCGCGTCACCCCCCGCCGCCCGAACTCTGTCCCGCGGCTCCCCGCCGCCGACGGTGCGCGGTGCCGTCGACGGCCGGCGTGGCTCAGCGGCCGGCCGGCACCGGCGCCGCGTCCAGGAACCCGGCGACCGAACGGCGCAGCCCGGTGGCGTCCAGCCCGTGCCAGCGGGTGTGGTCCTCGGCCGAGCCGTAGCGGCGCAGCTCCTCGCGTCCCACGCCGAGCGCCAGCAGCCGGTGCGGCCGGTCGGCCAGGGCCGCCGACACCACCCGGGCCGACGTGCCGGCCAGGTAGGGCTCCACCAGGATCACCGCGTCGCCGGCCAGCGCCCGCAGCCCCGCCGTGTCGAACGGCCGCGGCCGGTGGGTGTAGGCCACCGTCACGCCCAGGTCGGCCACCGCAGCCACCGCCGCGTCCAGCACCGGCCCCACCGCGACCAGCAGCGGTGCGCCCGGCCCCGCGTCCCGGATCACCCGCAGCGCGCCGTCGCCGCCGTACGGCCGGGCGTTGTGCAGCGTCGACAGTCGCAGGTACGCCGAGCCGTCGGCGGCCACCGCGTCCCGCAGCAGCGCCGGCACCTCGTCGGGGTGACCGGGAACGTGCACGGTCCAGCCGTGCAGGGTGTCGATCAGCGAGACGTCGGCCGGCGACAGGTGGGTCCGGCCGGCGGCCGCCCGGTCGTACGACGCGCCGATGCTGACCAGCACCGCGCCCACGCCCTGGTGGTCCAGGTCGAGCTTGAGCTGCTCGTACGCCCGCTCGACGAGGAACGGGGCGTAGCTGTGCGCGATCGGCCGGAGCCCCGTCAGGGCGAGCCCGCCGGCCACGCCCACCAGCAGTTGTTCCCGGATGCCGACGTTCAGCACCCGGTCCGGGTGCCGGTACGCGGCCGGCTCGAACGCGTCGGCGGAGATGTCAGCCAGCACCAGGGCCGTACGCGGATCCTCCGCCAGCAGCGCGGTGGTGGTCTCGATGAAGCGGTCCCGCACGGTCACTCCCCCTGGTCGACGACCGCGACGACGACGTGCGGCCGGTGGTTGTCGTGCCCGGTCAGGGCGGTGTGCAGGGCGTCGTGGTCGTGCCCGTCGACGGTGGTGGCGGTCCAGCCGTTGACGGTGAACCGGGCCGCCGCGCCGCCCGCCCAGCCGTGCGTGGCGGAGCCGTTGTCGACCACGATCGCGGTCAGGCTGCCCAGCCCGGTCGCCCCCGCGTACGCGATCGCCTCGTGGTTGGAGCCCTCGTCCAACTCCGCGTCGCCGAGCAGCACGTGCACCCGGGGCATCAGCAGGCCCTGGGCGCGCAGCCCGAGCGCGGTGCCCACGCCGAGCCCGAGCCCGTGGCCCAGCGAGCCGGAGCCGATCTCCACCCCGGGCACCAGCACCCGGTCGGGGTGCTCGCCGAGCCGGCTGGCGGGCCCGCCCTGGTCGTCGAGCCAGTCGGCGGGAACGAACCCCTTCGCGGCGAGTACGGCGTAGTAGCCGGCCACGGCGTGGCCCTTGGAGAGCAGGAACCGGTCCCGCCCGGGGTCGTCGACGCTCTCCGGGGTGACCCGGAGGATGCGGTCGTAGAGCACCCAGAGCACGTCGACGGTGGAGCGGACGTTGGCGCTGAACTCCCGGCCCGCGCGCACCCGCTCGTACAGCGGCGCGACGGGTTTCGGCAGCGGCGGGGCGCCCGGGTGGCGGGGCGCGGCGGTGGGGTCACGGGGCGGCGCGGCGGTCGGGGCCGGGCCCGCGCTGGCGGTGGTCGTGGTCATGCCGCTAGCCTGCAAGTTGAAGTCCACTTCAACTCAAGGCGACGTGATGCACGAGTCTCTGACCATCGGCCAGCTCTCCGTCCGCAGCGGCGTCGCGCCCTCGGCGCTGCGCTACTACGAGCGGCTCGGGCTGATCCGGGCGGAGCGGACGGGCGGCAACCAGCGCCGCTACGCCCGCACCGAGCTGCGCCGGGTGGCGTTCGTCCGGATCTCCCAGCAGGTCGGCATCTCGCTGGAGGAGATCCGGGAGGCGCTGGACTCCCTGCCCGCGTCCCGCACACCGAGCGCGGAGGACTGGGCGCGCCTCTCGGCGACCTGGCGGGAGCGGCTGAGCGAGAAGATCCGGCTGATGACCAAGCTCCGCGACGACCTCGACGGCTGCATCGGCTGCGGCTGCCTGTCCCTGCAACGCTGCACGCTCTACAACCCCGGCGACTCGCTCGCCGGCGAGGGCCCCGGCGCCCGCCTGGTGCTCCCCCGTACCGTCGAGGAGCCGGCGCCGACGCCCTGACCCGCCGGGCCAGGCCCGTCCCGCCGGGACCGACCGCGCGTCAGCCGGTCGTGAGCAGCACCTTGCCCACGTGGTCGTTCGACTCGACCAGCCGGTGTGCCCGCGCCGCCTCCGTCATCGGCACCCGCCGGTCCACGACCGGCCGGACCGCCCCCGACTCGACCAGCGGCCACACCTGCTCGCGGACGCCGCGCACGATGTCCGCCTTCTCCGCCAGCGGCCGGGACCGCAGCGCGGTGGCCGCGATCGTGCCCCGCTTGGCCAGCAGCGCCCCGAGATCCAGCTCGCCCTTGCGGCCACCCTGCATGCCGATCACCACCAGCCGGCCGCCCGTGGCCAGCGCCGCCACGTTCCGGGGCAGGTAGGCGGCGCCCATGATGTCGAGGATGACGTCGGCGCCCCGGCCGCCGGTGACCCGCCGGACCTCCTCGACGAAGTCCTGCTCCCGGTAGTCGATCGTGTACGCCGCCCCCAGATCACGCAGCCGCTCGTGCTTCGCGGCGCGGGCGGTGACCGCCACGGTGGCGCCCAGCGCCACCGCGAGCTGGATCGCGAAGGTGCCGATCCCGCTGCCGCCGCCGTGCAGCAGCAGCGTCTCGCCCCTGCCGAGCCGGGCCACCTGCACCACGTTCGACCAGACCGTGCAGGCGACCTCGGGCAGCGCCGCCGCGTCGACCAGGTCGACGCCGGCCGGCACCGGCAGGAGCTGCCCGGCCGGCACCGCGACCCGCTCCGCGTAGCCGCCGCCGGCCAGCAGCGCGCAGACCTCCCGGCCCACCTCCCAGCCGGCCACGTCGGGCCCGATCGCGCTGATCACCCCGGAGCACTCCAGCCCGGGGTACGCGGGCGCGCCCGGCGGCGGCGGGTAGTGCCCCTGCCGTTGCAGCAGGTCGGCCCGGTTGACCGCGCTGGCCCGCACGTCGACGACCACCTCGCCCGGGCCGGGCTCGGGATCGGGCACCTCGCTCCAGACCAGTGCGTCGGGTCCGCCGGGCTCCGGGATCGTCATCGCGCGCATGTTCCGTGTCTACCCCACCCGCCCGTCGGTCCACGCCCGGGCCAGGATCTCGTCCACCGTCCGCGCCGGGGTGACGACCATCGCCGGCAGCTCCGCCCCGAGGATTACGTCCTGGAGCACCACGGTGAAGCCGGCGGCGGCGTACCGGTCCGCCGCCGACGCCGCGAGGTCGTAGCGCAGCCGCAGTTGCCGCCAGGCCTCCGCCGACGGCTCGGCGGTCATCTCCTCCTGGCCGCTCACCACCATCCGCCGGAAGACGTCGCCGCGCAGGTGCACCGCGCGGGGCAGCCGCCGGGCCAGCGCCTCGGCCACAGTGGACTCTTCGGCGGCCATGATTCCGCTGATCAGCACCACCGACGGGTTCTCCCACACGCCGTCGATCATCTCAGCGCGGGTGCGGTGCCCGCTCGCCCGCAGCGGGTCCGTGGCAGACTAGGCACGTCGCGCACCCCTCGGGCGCGCGGCCCGGGAGGGTTCGCCTAGTGGCCGATGGCGCTGGTCTTGAAAACCGGTAAGGCAGCGATGTCTTCGTGGGTTCGAATCCCACACCCTCCGCTTCCTGACGATCGGTCCTGACGCAGCTCAGCCCCGGTTCGTGGGCCGGGGCTGAGCGCTGGTGGGGGCCGGTGGGGGCCTAAGCCCGCCAGAACGGGGAGTGCGTCTACGCCCAGCGCGCGCCGTTGCGAACTGCCGTGGCTATGTCCAGCAGGTGGCTCAGCCGGTACCGCAACACCCGGGCCTGCCTCATCGACAGCACGAGGTTGGCGGCGGCGCTGCCCTCGACGCTCGTCAGGCTCACCATTTGCTTGGCGGCCGGATGCAGCGCTTGCACCAGGCCCACATCGACGATGAACGCCTCCAGCCGGTTGGTGTCCAGGTGACGGGTTCGGGAACGGTGGTGGCCTCGGCGCTGGCAGCCGTCCCGGTCGCACCAGCGCGGGCAGGCGGTCGGGTTGACGCCGGCAAGGGCGCCGGTCTCGTACACGTGCACGTATCCGCAGTGCCGATCAAGACCTGCCGCGCTGGCCGGGTGGGCATCCAGTCCCGCCCGCGCGCTCGCAGTCGTTGTGCTGCTGACGTGCGCCGCGCAGATGTACGCGCAGGCGTCGAGGGAGTCGGCTGTGTAGAGCTCGATGCGGACGGTCGCAGGCTCTCGACAGGCGGGCAGGGTGGGTAGGGTGCTCACGGGTCGCCTCCCTGGGGCGATCAAGGCCCTCGGTCGGCGGTGCAGTCGCTGGCCGAGGGCCGCTCTGTTGGGTGACCGTGACTGAACGTACAGTGTCTAGACGTCTAGACGTCTAGTCGCTAGACGTCTAGAGACTGAATATCCCCGCAGACGTACAGATCATGTGCGTGCTTACGCTCTCGCCCATGACGAGCCCGCTGTCCAATGTGCCGCTCTACCGGCAGTTGGCGGACCTGCTCGCCGCCCAGATTGATGAGGGCAAACTGACTCCCGGTCAGCCGCTGCCGAGCGAACTGCACCTCCAGCAGACCTACGGCGTAGCCCGGGGCACCGTGCGGATGGCCATGCGGGAGCTGCGCGACCGGGGTCTTGTCGTCACCGTGCACGCGCGAGGGACGTTCGTGGCCGAGCGGCCTGACGCCGCCTCGCAGTAGAGGTCGCTCGGCCTGCCGCGTACGTGTGCAGGTGCCGTCAGCAGCGGAGGTAGGTGCCGCACAGCGGCGGCGCGTCGACGCGACAGACCTTCCAGCCGCCCCTGATGCCCCCCTCCTCCGCCGTCTGGAAGCGCCACCAGTGAGTGGCGCCGGTGAAGGTGACGTTTCCTGAGGGGGCTACCTCCGTGAGCCGGAGGTCCACCATCGCCGAGACCGCGCCGTCCGGGTCGGTCTGCCAGTTGGTCGTCTCGACCCGTACGCCGAACGTGACCTGCGACTCGACCTGTTTGCGCAGGTCGCGAGCCTGCCGGAACAGCTCGTCCCGGTGGTCGCCGCACAGGCACCGGTTGATGTCGGGGTTGTCGTCCGGCTGAAAGACCGCCAGGAGGTACGCCTCGGCCGCCGCGGCGGGCGTCTTCTCGCCCCGCCCCGCCTCGATCGCCCTCGTCACCCCCTGCCTGACCGGCCAGCCCAAGCAGGCCACCGCGAAGGCGACGGCGGCGGCGACCGTCGCCCGGCGACGCCATTGCCGACCGGTCAGCGGCATCTCGATCACCGGGGGAGACTACGTGCCCGAGTGACGACGGGTGGTCAGCGGCTACGGTGTCGGCGGCGAAGCCGTGATCGTTCGGAGGTGCCGATGGCCGTGATGGATGAGTGGGGCTCCGTCTTCCGCAGGGTCGTAGCTGGCGGCGGCGATATCACGGACATCGCGCGCGCCATGAGGGCCGGCGCGGGATCCGGGTCTCTCATCTGGGCCGGCGGCGTCCTGCGGCGGGAGTTCGGCCTGACCGTCAGCGAAGTGGTGGACGTTATCGCCTGGGCCGAGGCGCCGGGTGGTGACCGGGACGAGGAAAGCCTGGCCCGGCTGCGATCCGAGGTGCGTACGCCGTTGAGGTAGGCGCGCCCGCTGGGCCGGGGGTGGACGGTCGGGACCTGCGGCCGGGACGGGACGCCCGGCGCTGCCGGTTCGATCGCGGGCGCCGACGGGGTAAGAAGGTGCGGAGGAACAATCGCTCACCGGAAGGACCCCCGAATGACCCTGGAACGACCGATCGCCCCGGACCCGTACGACCTGCTGCCGACCGTTGCGTCGTTCACGCTGACCAGTGACGACGTGCAGAACGGCGAGCCGATGGACGCCGCGTACGCCCACGGCAGCGTCGGGGGCGACAACATCTCGCCGCAGCTCGCCTGGTCCGGCTTCCCGGCCGAGACCAAGGGCTTCGTGGTGACCTGCCTCGACCCGGACGCGCCGACGGGCAGCGGCTTCTGGCACTGGGTCCTGGTCAACCTGCCGGCCGACGTGACGCGGCTGCCGCGCGGCGCGTCCGGCGACGACCTCGGCGGCGCCTTCACGGTCCGCAACGACTACGGCGACCGGGGGTACGGCGGCGCCGCCCCACCGGCCGGCGACCGGCCGCACCGCTACGTGTTCGCGGTGCACGCCCTGGACGTGGAGCGCCTCGACGTCACCCCCGCCGCGACCCCCGCCGTGGTCGGCTTCAACCTGGCCTTCCACACCCTGGCCCGCGCCGTGATCCGTCCCACCTACCAGGTCAAGGAGTAACCCCGGACCGGGCCCGGCCTCAGGAGGGGACCCGGGCCACCGCGAAGACCGACTGGCCGAACGGGGGGAGGACGCGCTGTTCCGCCGCCTTGGTGGCGGGGAGCACGAGGGTGTCGTAGACCTTGACCATCGGGCCCTCCTTCGGCATCAGCCGGAAGACCTTGGTCGCCATGAAGTAGCCGAGCAGGCCGAGCGCGTTCGCGTAGTGGATCTTCTCCACCGTCAGGCCGGCGTCGGTCATCGCGGCGGCCAGGGTCTTCTTCGTGTAGCGCCGTACGTGGCCGGTGGCGATGTCCGCCGGGCTCATCGCGAACTGGAAGGCGGGCACGATGATGATGACGTTGCCGCCCGGCCGGACCAGGTCGCGCATGCTGCGCAGCGCGCCCACGTGGTCCTCGATGTGCTCCAGCACGTTGTACGACACGGCGGCGCTGTAGTCGCCCCGGTCGGGGTGCGGCAGCAGCATCTGCCGGACCTCGATGTGGGGCTGGTCGGCCAGCCGCTCCTTCAGCAGGACGAGCCGGTCCGGGTCGGCCTCGGTGGCGGTGAAGCGCGGCAGGTGCTCCGCCCACTCCAGCGCGTAGTCGCCGAGCCCGCTGCCGATCTCGATCGGGTTGTCACCGAGGTACGGCAGGGCCAGCTCGACGAACCAGCGACGGTGGTTGACCGCCGTCGCGAGACCCTCCAGGACCTCGGACTGCACGCGCTGATCCCCAGTGATTTCTGCCATGCGTCGATTCCTCACGATATGAACTCGACCCGCGCCTGGACCGACAGAGTGAATCATCCGCACTGGCAACAGAAAAATCGGGGCACCCGTGGTGGCCGAAATGCGGTCGGGGGTGGGCACGTGATCGGCGGTCGGCGAACCCGGCACATGGTACGCCAGTACCCCGAAACATGTCACCTTGGCGTCATAGCCTGACTACTCTACGAATCGTCATGACTACTCCTGAATCGGGCCTCCCCGCTGGCGAGTCAGGGCCCGGGGCGTCGGTGGGCGGGCCCGACCGGGGCGTACGGCCCTGGAAGGGGTGGTGGACGGACGCCGCCGCGGTGGCGAGTTTCGTCCTGCTGGGCTTCTGGGTGACCGCGCGGCTCTGGCTGCGCCCGTCGCACGGCATCCGGGACAACCGCACCGACCAGTCGCAGTTCGAGTGGATGATGGCGCACGGCGCGCGCGTGGTGACCGATTTTGTTGATCCATTCACCTCGGACCGGATGAACGTGCCGGAGACCGTCAATCTGATGGCAAATACGTCCGTATTATCCGTATCTCTGCCAATGACGCCCGTCACCCTCCTGCTCGGCACCCGCGCGTCGTTTCTGCTCTTTCTCACCCTGGGCATGATCGCCACGGCGACGGCCTGGTACTTCCTGCTGTCCCGGGTGGTCGTCGGCGCCCGCGGGCCGGCCTGGCTCGGCGCCGCGTTCTGCGCGTACGCCCCGGCGATGGTCTCGCACGCCAACGCGCACCCCAACATCGTCTCGCAGTACGTGGTGCCCCTGATCATCTGGCGCACCCTGCGGCTCGCCGAGCCGGGGCGCTGGCTGCGCAACGGGCTGCTGCTCGCGGCGGTCGTCGTGTGGCAGGCCTTCCTCAACCTCGAGGTGCTGCTGATGACCGCCATCGGGCTGGGCGTGGTGGTCGGGGCGCTCGCCCTCGGCCGGCCCGAGCTGCGCCAGCGGGCCCGGCCGTTCCTCGCGGGCCTGGCCGTGGCCGCCGCCGTGGCGCTGGTGCTGCTCGCGTACCCGCTCCACGTCCAGTTCTTCGGCCCGGGGGCGTACAACGGGCTGTCCTGGCTGATCCGGGGCTACTCGACGGACCTCGCGTCGTTCGTGGCGTACTCGCGGGAGTCCCTGGCCGGTGACGCCCGCAGCGCCCAGGGGTTGGCGAAGAACCCCACCGAGGAGAACGCCTTCTTCGGCTGGCCGCTGGTGGTGCTCGTCGTCGCCCTGGTCTGGTGGCTGCGCCGGCACGTCGTGGTACGCGGCCTCGCCGTCCTCGCGCTCTTCTTCGGCCTGCTCTCCCTCGGGCGGGAGGTGCAACTGAACGGCAAGGGGACCGGGATACCCGGCCCGTGGGCGGCGTTGGAGAACCTGCCCGTCCTGCACTCGGTGGTGCCGACCCGGTGGGCGCTGGCGATCACCCCGATCGTCGGGGTGCTGCTCGCCTACGGGGCGGACCACGCGCGCGCCCTGGCCGCCCGGCACCCGCGGGCACGCCCGCAGATCCGCTTCGCCACCGCCACGGTGCTGGTCATGGCCCTGCTGCCGATCCTGCCGACCCCGCTGCCCACCACCCGTCTCGACCCCGTGCCCGCCTTCGTCACCTCGGGCGCCTGGCGGCCGTACACGGACGGCGGGCGGAGCATCGTGACCCTCCCGCTGCCCGACACCCACTACGCCGATCCGCTGCGCTGGTCGGCGCGGACCGGCCTGGACATGCCCATCGCCCGCGGCTACTTCCTCGGCCCGGACACCCGCCCCGGCCGGGACCGCATCGCCCTGTTCTCCGCGCCGCCCCGCCCCACCAGCGAGTTCTTCGCCGAGATCCGGCGGACCGGCGCGGTGCCGCCGATCACCCCGCAGGCGCGGGTCGACGCGGTCGGGGACCTGCGGTACTGGCGGGCGGGCGCGGTCGTCCTCGGGCCGCACCGGCAGGCCGACGCGCTGCGCCGGGGCATGACCGAGCTGACCGGCGTCCGCCCCACGTACACCGGTGGGGTCTGGCTCTGGGACGTCCGCCCGCTCACCGACTGACAGCGCCGGGCGGCCCGCAGGCGGCCGGTCAGGCCTGGCGGACGCAGCAGCCCTGGCAGATCTTGGGCTTGGGGAGGGTGAAGGCCAGGCAGCAGGTGCGCCGCTGCACGGTCGGCTCGCCGTTCGGGCCCGGGACCAGCTCCACCAGGTCGGCGAGGTCGAGCGCGCCGAGCAGCGTCTCGATCGTCTCGACCGACGAGCCGGGCAGGCCGTCGGCGGCCCGGAGGACGCCGTGGGCGATGCCCGAGGCCACCGACCCGAGCAGGGTGCGCGCGCCGATCCGGACCTCGGCCTGGATCGCGGCGACCATCGGGGCCAGGTGGGCGTCGAGCAGCGAGGCCCGGAGCACCTGGAGCAGTTCCGCCTCGTCCGCGACGACCCGCACCTCGGGCAGCCCGGCGAGCGCCAGCGGGTCGCTCGGCAGCACCGCGACCGTGGTCGAGCGGCGCAGGCCCATGGTGAGCAGCGGTCGGTGGTCCTCGAAGTGGATCAGCACGTCGGCCGGGTCGAGCAGCGGCACCCGTCGGGCCGAGGCCCAGCCGAGCGCCACGGGCAGCGCCGTCCAGTAGCTGTACGACTTCCAGGCCAGCGCGGCGCAGGCGTGCGGGGTGCCGCCCCAGCGCGAGCTGGCCGAGCGCAGGAACTCCGGCAGGAGGGTGCCGTCGACCAGGGTGGTCGCCGGGCGCCAGCCGTACTCGTCGTGCACCAGCAGGCCGGGCGCGAGACCGGGCACGTCGTCGGTGCCGAACATCGCGCGCATGGCGGCGGTGACCGGGGCCAGCGGCGCGGCGGCAATGTCGCGCTTCGGCATCACCGCTGTCACTGGACTCACCCACCCCGTCGTCGCCGTCAGCGGGCAACCCGCCCGTCGCTGAGCTAAGGCTAGCCTAACCACATCTCGCGAGATAAGGGAAGGCTCGCCTGCGTCGGATCCGGAGGGGCCGGTCACTCCGCCCGTGCGGCGTACTACCCGGTCATCGGGGCGGAAAACTCGCCCCAGTATCGACAGTCATCGCTACCTGTCAAGGCTCGCGTCGGCAAGGTGTCAGTTCCGTGTGCGCGTCGCCACAGAACGTGAAACTGATGCTCCCGGCCACGAGGAAGCTGATGACCTCACCGCTCGATCGGGCTGCCGACTCCTTCGCCGCCGAGATCGCCCGGCACCGTACGGGGCGGGGGCTGTCCAAGAAACAGCTCGCCACCCTGATGGGCTTCGACCCGTCGTACGTCAGCCACGTCGAGGGGCGCCGGCACCGCCCCACCGAGGACTTCGCGCGCCGCGCCGAGGCCGTACTGGAAGCCGGCGGCGCGATCTGGCAGCGCTTCAAGGAGTACGACGAGCTGCGGCACGCCCGGGCCGAGCGGGCCCACCGGGACCCACCCGTACCCGGGCAGTGGATGCCGCCCGGCACCGGACTGATCGTCGAGCGGGAACTCGCCACCCTCACCCACCTCGGCGACGCCTACCGCTGCGTCATCCGGCGCGAGCTGTACAACGCCGGCACCGAGCCGGTCACCCGCTACCTGGTGCGGATCGCCGTCGACCGCTACCCCAACGACCCGGGGCGCTCCAACCTGCACCACCGCGAACACCCGCTGACCTTCGCCGAGCTGCGGCTGCGGGCGTACCGGGAGGACGGGGACGAGCGGGAGGCGATGCACTGGCGGGCCAAGCACGACCGCGACGCCTTCAAGGAGCTGTGGCTGCTCTTCGAGAACGCCGACCGGCGCTTCCCCCTCTACCCGGGGGACCGGGCCACCATCGAGTACGCGTACTGCGTCGGGCACGACAAGTGGGGCCCCTGGTTCCAGCGGGCGGTCCGGCTGCCCACCCGGCAGATGGCCGTACGCCTGGACCTTCCGGCTGCGGTCGACCCGCAGGTGTGGGGCGCGGAGACCTCGCTCTCGGCGGAGGAGGGCCCGCTGCGCACGCCCGTGACCAGGCGCGAGGACGACGACCGGGTGATCTTCGACTGGGCGACCGAGGACCCGCCGCTCAACGCGCGGTACCGGTTGCAGTGGCGGTTCCGCGGCCGGCCCGACGCCGAGCCCGAGGAGGCCGGGCGGATCCGGCCCAGCGACCGGATGCGCGGCATCGGCATCGTGCAGCGCGGCGCCGACCTGCTCCGCCAGCCGGCCCGCCCGTTCGACCTGCCCCGCGAGGAACGGGAGGCCCGGGACGTCGCCGACCGCCTCGCGGCGACCCTGGTCCGCCTCGACGAACTGCACCCGTTCCGCAAGGGCGTGGGCATCGCCGCCCCGCAGCTCGGCCTAGGCCGGGCGGTGGCGGTGGTCCGGCCCCCCGACCGGTCGGCCGACCCCGTCGTGCTGCTCAACCCGCGCGTCGTCGACGCCTCTCCCGACAGCGACGAGCAGTACGAGGGGTGCCTCTCCTTCTTCGACCACCGTGGCCTGGTGCCCCGGCCGCTCCGGCTCGACGTGGAGCACGCCCAGTACGACGGCAGCCGGATCATCACCTCGTTCGAGTTCGGCATGGCCCGGCTCGTCGCCCACGAGATCGACCACTTGGAGGGGCGGCTCTACGTCGACCGGATGGCGCCGGGGGTGCCGCTGGTACCGGTCGAGGAGTACCGCGAGACCGGCCGGCCCTGGCGCTACTGACCTGCACGCCCACCCGTCCCGGCGGCACGACCACGTCCGTCCGGGTGGGAAGGACGGCCGGGCGGACGTGGTCGTGCGGGGCGGTGCCGGTCCGCCCGCTTGGGGGACCGGGGCGCGTGCCCCAGGGGGCAGGAGCACGCGCCCCGGTATGGGGGGAGGAACGCTTCTAGAGGTTGCCGAAGGTGTCGTAGCGGGTGTTCTCCGGCGGGACGCCGTCCTCGGCGAGCACCCGCAGGGTGGCCCGGACCATGCGGGCGGAACCGGAGACGTAACAGTCGTGCGCCGTCCACGGGCCGTACCGGCTGACCACGTCGGGGATGTCACCCAGTTCGCCGTCGAAGTCGGGGTCCTCGCTGCACGCCGGAGTGACCGACAGCCACGGGTGCGCGGCCACCAACTCCTGGAGCCCGGCCAGGCCGTACAGGTCCGCCGCCGTACGGGCGCCGTAGAAGACGTGCACCCAGCGGGTCCGGTTGTAGCCGGCCAGCTCCTCCACCAGCGCCTTGATCGGAGCCAGGCCGACGCCGCCCGCCACGCAGAGGATGTCCCGCTCCGAGGAGCGGTCCAGGGTCATCGACCCCATCGGCGCCGCCACCCGGAGCAGATCGCCGGGCTTGACCCGGCGGACCAGCGCCCCGGACACCCAGCCGGCGCCCTCCGGCGTACGGACGTGGAACTCCAGCAGGTTGTCGTCGTTCGGGGCGTTCGCCACCGAGTAGGTGCGCCACACCCGGGGGAGGTGGCGGGGCACCTCCACGCTCACGTACTGGCCGGCCCGCCACGACAGCGGATGCTGCAACGCCCGGCAGGTCAGCACCGCCGTGTCCCTGCCGTACCGCTCGTGGGTCAGCACCTCCGCGTGCCAGAACGGCGGGTTGTCGTCGGCCGCCGCCCCGGCCAGCATCTTCTCCGTGATCGCCGCGTACGCGTCCCGCCACGCCTGGTCGTACTCCAGGTTCCAGCCGTCGCCGGCGACACTGCGCAGCGCGTCCAGCAGCGCGACGCCCATGGTCTCGTAGTGCGCCGCCTCGACGTGGTACTTGCGGTGGTCCCGGCCCAGCGAGCGCAGGTACTCGTCGAAGCTCTCCGGGTCGCCGACCGTCTGGGCGGCGGTGACGATCGCCTCCAGGATCCGGTCGCCCTGCCCGGTCATCTCCACCGGGAAGAGCTTGCGCAGCTCGGGGTCGAGCAGGAAGAGCCGGGCGTAGAAGTGACCGCTCAGCCGCTCCCGGTGCTCCTCGACCAGGGTCCAGCTCTCCTTCAGCAGCCTTGCGAAGTCGTCCACGAGGCGCGCTCCTTCTCCTGACGGCGGATCGGGCACCCATAGAATGTCCACGGAGCGTGTCGACCGGTCGCACAGAATGTGCGATCGGCTCGTGAGGCTCGTTCGGGCGGTGCCGCCGGCCGGTGCCGCCGGCCCTCGGCGTCGGGCAGAGTGGTGCGGTGACCGTTGAGCTGCAACGCCCGGCGACCCGCCGGATGCTCGGCACCGAGACGCTGCTCGTGCTCGGCCTCTCGCTCGGCCAGTCCGCCGTCTACGCGACGGTGTCGATCGTGGCGAAGCTGACCGCCGACGGGCCGCTGTCGAAGCAGACCGCCGCGCTCAACACCTCGGTGTCACCCCGGCCGTGGCTGGACCTGACGTACCAGCTGCTCGGGATCGTCTTCGCGCTGCTGCCGGTGCTGCTCGCCGTACACCTGCTGGCGCGGGACCCCGGCGATCCGGCCCGGACGCTCGGCCTGGACGCCCGGCGGCCCGGTCAGGACCTGGCCCGCGGCGCCGGCCTGGCCGCGCTGATCGGCCTGCCCGGCCTGGCGCTGTTCTGGGCGGCGGCCCAACTCGGCGTCAACGCCACCCTGGTGCCGGCCGCGCTGCCCGACCTCTGGTGGACGGTGCCGGTGCTGATCCTCGCCGCCGTGCAGAACTCGGTGCTGGAGGAGGTGATCGTCGTCGGCTACCTGACGACCCGGCTGCGCCAGCTCCAGTGGCGGGTCGGCGCGATCGTGGCGACGAGCGCCCTGCTGCGCGGCTCGTACCACCTCTATCAGGGCTTCGGCGCCTTCCTCGGCAACGTGGTGATGGGCGTCGTGTTCAGCCTCTTCTACCTGCGCACCCGCCGGGTCATGCCGCTGGTCGTCGCGCACACGCTGCTCGACATCGTCGCCTTCCTCGGCTACGCCCTGCTGCCCAGGGAATGGTTCGACTGGCTCTGACGCCCGCCAGCCCCTCCCCCCTCCGCGGCTTCGTCCCCTCCGCGGCCTCATCCCCGCCGGGACCGCCGTCGGGTGTCCCCTCCGCGGCCCCCGTCGGGGTGCCGCCCCGGTAGATCTTGGTGGGAAAGTGCCCCTCTGGGGGCCATTTCTCACCAAGATCTACCAGCGGCCCGCGTCTATCCCCGCCGCGTTTGCTCAGCCGAGCGCAGGTTGCCGGCGATCAGCGGGGCGTGGGTCGCCGGTAGGCGGTCATCGCGCGGGCGGCGAGCCGCTCGGCCGCCGCCGCGTCCCCGGCCGCGGCCACGAGCACCGCCGCGCCGGGCAGCAGCCGGGACGCCACCCGCAGCGCCAGCCAGCCGCCCGCCTGGGCGGCCAGCGGCGCCGCCAGCCGCCACGCCGCCTCCGCCGCCCGGGGCCAGCCCGCCTCGTCGGGCGCGTCCGCCGCCCCGGCCGCCGCCAACGCGGCCCGCGCGCTCTCCGCGTCCGGGTGCACGCGGGTCAGCACCAGCAGCTCCACCGCCCGGTCCGGATGCGCCGGGTCCCGGCCGTACGCCGCCGCCAGGTGCAGCACCAGGTTGGCCTGTGCCCACAGCACGGCCGCCAGCTCGGCCACCGGCGCGAAGAGCCCCGCCAGCGCGGCGGTCGCCCCGCCCACCCCGGCCTGCCGGACGAACCGCCGGGTCGCCAGCCGCGCCAAGCCGTCCGCTCCCGCATCGGGGTACGCGTCGCGCAGCCGCTGCGCCCAGTCGCGGGCCCGCGGCCCGAACGCCTCGACGGCGGCCAGGGCCAGCAACTCCGGCGCGAACGCGGGATGCTCCACCACCCGCGCGGCGGCCAGCCGAAGGACCGTTTCCGGCGTACGCCCCGGCGGTGTCCCCGCCGCCCCGTCACCGGCGTGCCGCTCGACCACCTGCGGGGGCGCGGCGGTCGGGTCCTGGACGGGGTCCTGGACCGGGGCCTCGGCAGCGACCGTCGCCGGGGTGAGCGTCGCCGGGGCGGCCTTCTTCGCGGGCGTCGCCTTCCGGGCAGGCTCGGCCATCGCGGCCGGTGTGGCCTTCTTCGTGGCCGTCGCCTTCCTCACGGGCGCGGCCTTCCTCACGGGCGCGGCCTTCTTCACGGGCGCGGCCTTCCGGGCCGCTGTGGTCTTCCGAGGGGGCGCGCCCTTCGTCGTCGCCGGGGGCGCCGCGCCTTCCGCCGTCCCCGGCTCTGTGGCCTCCGCCGCCGTCGTGGCCGGCTCTGCGGCCTCCTTCGCCGCCGTCCCCGGTACTGCGGCCTTCTTCGCCGCTCCCGGCTCGGCGGCCTCCGCCGGCGTCGTCACGTCGGCCTGGTCTGCCGCCTTCTTTGCCGTAGGCGGTCGCGTTGGCGCGGCCTTCTTCGCGACCGCCCTCTTCCCGGGCGCCTTGCGGGTGGGGGCGGCGTCACCGCCAGAGGTCTGCGTGCCGGAGGCGGGCGGGCCGGCAGCGGTGGGGGATCCCGGCTGATCGCCGGTAGCGGCGGACGCGCCGCCGCCGGTGTGCGCGACGTCACTCCCGCCGGTCTCGTCCGCCTGGCCGGGCCGCTCTTGTGGCGTCCGTGCGGCCGTGCGGTCGGCCTGGTCAGGCTGCTCTTGTGGCGCCTGCTCGGCCGTGCGGTCGGCTTGGTCGGGCCGCTCCCGTGGCGCTTGTTCGGCCGCGCGTCCCGACTGACGGGGCAGCGGCGGATCGGCCGAGGGCGGTTGGAAGAGCACCGCAGGCGCCGGCTTCGCCCGCCGGGGGCGCTTCCCGGAATCCTCCGGCCCGGCCGGCTCCGGCGGCGCGGGGGGCGGACTGAAGGTCGCCTTCGGGGAACGTCGGCGCGCTCCCTCAGCAGGCTCTCGGCGGGTCGGCTCGCGCGGCGGCTGCTCCTGCATATCGATGGAGCGTAGTCCTGATCACGCCCGTGCACAGCAGGGAAAGCCGAGGCCGGGGGGAGTCCCGGCCTGGTTCGGGACAGCCCGTTGCGCCGGCGGAGGGGCGGACCGGGGAAGTCGCTTTGCTCCTGATGGGTGAGGCCCTGTATCCTCGGGCGCGGTGGTCTGCAGGGCCACCAGGGAGACTTCGCCTAGTCTGGTCTATGGCGCCGCACTGCTAATGCGGTTGGGGTCTTAAAGCCCCTCCCGGGTTCGAATCCCGGAGTCTCCGCGCGAAAGCCGGGTGTGTAGACTGGCCAAGCACCGAGCGCCCGTAGCTCAACGGATAGAGCATCTGACTACGGATCAGAAGGTTAGGGGTTCGAGTCCCTTCGGGCGCACAGTAGTTGAGCAGGGCAAACGCCTCGTCGGAGATCATCCGGCGGGGCGTTTTCGTGCACCCATGGGTGCACACCCTGCTGTCAACTCTGGCCAACCGTTACAGAGAGTTGCCCGAGGCGAGCTCTAGTGACGGGTTGGCGCGCCTTGGCCGTAGGATTTGGGGCGGTGGCCGCAGCGCAGCGGAGCCCCTGCCTTCGGATCTTGAGGCATCCCCCGGCGGCCTACCCCAAGCGCCTCTCTCGACCCACTCGACGCGGGCTGAGGAAGCCGGTGCGGTGCCGCTGCTGTCGCTGCAACGTCCACATCAGTCCATGTACTGCCATCGCTCCTGCAGCCCAACCGGCTAGACGTGCCGTTTCCGGTACCGGATGATTGATATCCGACATCCGAACCGCTCTCCGTGTGACGAGACGTGTTTACTCAGCGACCCAGCTGTGATGTGCTGCCACGACAACTCTCCCGGCGGCAACTTTCCAGGAGCTCCAGTGAGCGGTTCAACCAGCGTCTTCGATGCCTCGGCTTCGGCCATCGGCTACCTCTACCAACTCCGATACGCCCTCTTGGCCGGGCTCAACGAATTCGGGAACGACGCAAGCTGGAGTGTGTCGGTCGAGGTGGTTGACGACGTAGAGATCGTCGCTCCCGGCGAGAGTAGACGTTGGCAACTGAAGCATCGAGCCGGCGGTACCCGGCTCACGGATGGCAGCACCGATCTATGGAAAACGCTCCGGATCTGGAGCGAAGGGGTCAGCGACGGCTCGCTGGACCCCGCCCGTACTCGGCTACTACTGCTGACAACCTCGGAGATTCCCGACGACTCGGTGGCTCACCATCTACAGCCGGGTCCGAGCCGAGATGTCCGAAGAGCACGCGAACTGCTCGAAGCGGCGGCCGCGAAGTCGACATCCGATGCAAAGAAGAAGAGCATCGAGGCGTACTGCGGCTTGAGGGACGATCAACGACAGGCGTTGCTCTCCGCCGTCACCGTCCTCGGTGAGGGTCCCAGCATCGAGGACGTGCATCGGGATCTCCTCCAAGTCTGCCACTTCGCTGTCGGCAAGCAGGCGGCCGAATCGCTACTCAACCGCTTAGAAGGATGGTTCATACAGCGGTGCATCGAGACCATGCGGGTCGAGGTTGCGCTGCCTATCTCCGGTAGCGAGATTGATGAGAAGTTCAGTGAGTTGCGCGGCCAGTTCCGACCCTACAACCTCCCGATCGATGACGACATCGCAGAAATGACCGCGACTCGGGACGAGTACCGCGACCATACGTTCATCCGACAACTCGACTTGATCGGAGTTGGCAATCGTCGGATCGAACTTGCGGTACGGGACTACCTGCGGGCGTCCACACAGCGTTCCCGTTGGTCGCGCGAAAACTTGCTTCTTCCAGGCGAGATCGGATCTTACGAGCGGCGGTTGCGCGAGGAATGGGAGACGCACTTCGCCGTTATGCATGACGATCTCGGCGAGGAAGCGGCGGAAGAAACGAAGATCGCGGCGGCGAAGCAGATTTACGGTTGGGTGGAGACCGAATTCCGCAGGAACATCCGGCCGGAATGCCACGACCCCTTCATCTGCAAAGGTTCTTTCCATATCCTTGCGGATGACCAGCGCGTGGGATGGCACCCGGACTTCGAAGCGCGCCTTCTGGCCATCCTGGAGCCTGTGGGTGGTGCGGTGAATGCCAGCGCTTGATCTCTTGAGCCGGGAAGAACGCAATCTGTACAATCCGGCCTTCGCCGGACTCCTGATTGCCCGTGCTGTGCAGGGGCATGAGCAGGAGCACCGCTCAGGCTGTCACGTCCTTCTCGCCGTTCTAGCTCCCGTCATGGCCCTCACTGCGCCCCTTCGGACCGCGCTGCCGAAAAGTATTTCTGCGACGACGGTTAATTGGATCGAGCGTGAATCCGCAGCCAGGGTCCACCTCCAACAGGCTGCGCCTTTGCTTGGCCCACTTGTGAAGGAAGGGCTCTTGCTTGGCTTGCGGGCCGACGTGCTCGTATTGGAAGAGCAGCACTTTCTCCGTTCGACCCAGCGAGTTCCCAAGAGGATCTCCGGTGATACTCCGGAAGTTGCCCAGATCCAGAGAGCTAGCTTCTTCCTTGGCCGGTGGCTGCCCAAGGCTGGCGACCTTCATACGATTTTTACACTGCTTGGAGTCCGTCCTTGAGCTTCCAGATCAGGCATGTCGTTGTGTACGGTAGTGGCGAGCGACTGCGCAAGGTGACGTTCGAGCTCGGACAGCTAAATATCATCACGGGATCCTCCCGTAGGGGCAAAAGCGCGATCTTGACAATCATCGACTACTGCCTCGGCAGCCGTGGATATCCGGTCAAGGCGGGAGTGACGAGAGATAATTCTAGAGGTTTCGGTCTTATGATCGTGAGCGGTGACCGGGCAATGTATATCGCCCGGCCCGTGCCGGAGCGCTTGCACAAAACCGCCGAAAGTATGCACATCAGTGTTGTCTCCGATCAGGAGTCCATACCAGCATTCGATGACCTAGACTTCAACACGAACGTCGACACGGCCAAGCAGATCATCGGTGATCTGTGTGGCATCGACCGTTCGCTGCGCCTTCCAATGCCTGGCACCACCGGCCCGCTGTCTCCGAGTATCCGGCACGCGCTGTTCTTTGTCATGCAGGAACAGAACGAGATCGCTAACCAGGACGTCCTGTTCCACACTCAAGGGGATGAGCATCGCCCCAATGCAATTCGAGCTGTCATTCCCTACTTCTTGGGGGCCGTCGATACCGAGTACGCCAGCCTCACGATTAGACTACGTACCCTGAAGCGAGAGCTCCTCGCACTGCGACGGGCCCTCGATGAACGCGCGGCAGCCCTTGGTGCCACCGGCCAGGCTCGTGCGCTCCTCGCGGAGGCAGCGGCAGTTGGACTGCTCGATGAGCTGCCGCCGCAGGGACTCAACGAAGGCGAAGCTGTCGGGACGCTGCGGTCGATCTCACTCGTCGATGTCCGGTCCATTGGGCAACCGAAGGCCCAAGGCGATCAAATCACGGCACTCAACCAGCAGCGTGGGGAGCTGCGGGACCGGCTCGCCAGCTTGAACATCCAACTGACCAGGCTTCGCCGTGCAGCGAACGAGAACGACGATTTTGCGTCCGAGGCCGGCGAGCAGCGCACTCGCCTTGCGTCGCTTGGCTTCTTCGGAAACGAGGTTGGTCCTCCAGCCGGCTGCCCGGTGTGCGGTAACGACGCTCCCGGCACCGAGGATGTCTGGGCTGACATGCGCCGCGAGTTGGTGAGGCTTGACGGGGAAATCGCTGCAATTCGAACGGACACTCCCAAGATCGATCAGATGGTGGCGCTGCTGGCCGAAGAGATCCAAGAGGTCACGCATCTGCTGCGAGTCAACAAGGCTGAGATCGATGAACTGGAGGCCGGGGTTCAGGCCATCCAGAGGCTCCGCGACGCCGAGACCCGCATCGCGTTGGTTCAAGGCCGGATCGGCTTCTATCTGGAGATGCTCGACCGGCGTGGCCAGCAGCCGCCGATCCAGGACCGCACCGCCGAGATCGAGACCCAGATCGCCGAGATCGAGGCAAGGTTGGATGAAAACGGAAACCCCGACCTGCTCGCATCCTTTCTGGCGCGCATCAGCCAGAACTTGTGGGAGAAGGCCCAGCGCCTTGGAATTGAGCACTCGGCATGGCCGGTCCGCTTGGACCTCCGGCGTCTCACCGTCGTTGCCGACACCCGCAACGGCGCAGTGCCACTGGACGAGATGGGCAGCGGCGAAAACTATGTCGGCTACCACGTTGCAACCTTCCTGGCCTTGCACGAGTGGTTCGCGACGGAGAGACGACCTGTGCCTAGAGTTTTGATCATGGACCAGCCGTCGCAAGTCTGGTTTCCTTCGGACTACGCCGGTGACGGCTCGCACGTGCTGCCCGACGACGATCGAGAGGCGCTCGTCCGCATCTATCAGGCCGTCATGGAAACCATCGCGCGTCCCGAGGTGGATCTCCAAGTCATCGTCATGGAGCATGCCGACCTTGAGGAGCAATGGTTCAGCGACGCGGTCAGGTATCGATGGCGGGCTGACGGCGAGGCGCTGATTCCCGCGGATTGGATCGAGGAGGACTAGCGACCCATCCGGCTGCACGGCCTGCGATCGTCGCGAAGACGCGGGCGAGAGGACTGGGTTCTCTAGCAGAAATCGATCTTGCACCCATGGGTGCACCTTGAGGTCGGGAAGCGTGTTCCTGCGTCACGTTCCGTAGAACCTGCTACATACCGAACCCGGGCAAAACCGCATAACCCCAGGTCAGGAGCGCCTTCCCTCGCTGACTACGGATCAGAAGGTTAGGGGTTCGAGTCCCTTCGGGCGCACTTCACGACCAAGGCCGTGACCAGCGGAAACGCCGGTCACGGCCTTGATTGCTTCTGCGGGTTGGGGCAGAGCCTCCCAGGAGTTGGATGTCGCGGTTGACCTGGTCTTGCGCAGGGGGGCGAGCGGGGGTCGGGACGACAGGGCCGGGTCAGAGCGCCGGGGACAGGTGCAGGAGACGGTTGGGCGAGCCGACCCCCGGGTTGATCACGACCGGGTTGGCGACGCTGAACAGGTAGCTGGCCACCTGGGCCGGTGTCCAGGTCGGGTTGTTGCTGAGCACCCGAGCGGCGACGCCGGCGACGAGCGGTGCGGCGTGCGAGGTGCCGCTGATCGTCTGGGTCGCGGTGGTCGAGTTCCACCAGGCAGACGTGATGCGATCGCCTGGAGCGAAGATGTCCAGGCAAGGGCCGAAGTTCGACCAGCTTGCCCGGCTGTCGTTCGTCAACGTCGCGCCCACGGTCAGCGCGGCCGGCACCGACGCGGGTGAGACGGTGCAGGCGCTCACGTTCGAGTTGCCGGCCGGGACCGTTACCGTGATGCCGTCGGCGACCGCGTTCGTCACTGCGGTGTTGAGCGCGACGGTGGGGCTGGTCAGCACGCCGATGTTCGCCACGGCCGGTTGCCCGGCGAGGTGGTTGGCGATCATCCAGTTGATTCCGTTGATCAACATCGACAGCGTGCTCGGCAGGGCGCAGTCGAACACCTTGACCGCGACCGGCACGACGTTCTTGGCCGCCCCGTGGGTCGTCCCGCCGACGGTGCCGGCGACGTGGGTGCCGTGCCCGCTGCAGTCGTTGGCCGGGAGCATGCCGTCGACGGCGTCGTAGCCGTACACCGCCTGGCCGCCGAAGTCGGCATGGCCGATCTGGATCCCGCTGTCCACGATGTACGCCCGGACGCCGGTTCCGACACTTGTGAAGTTGTAGGTACCACTGAGTCCCAGCGGTGCGTCGATCCGGTCGAGGTTCCACGGCGCGTTCGTCTGGGTGGTGGCCAAGCTGGTCAGACGGTCCTGCTCCACGACCGCCACCGCCGGGTCGGCGGCCAGCCGGCGGGCCACCAACTCGGAGGTCCGTACGGAGAAGCCGTTCAGCGCGTCGCGCCAGACCTGGTCCGGGCGGAAGCCGTACCGGTCGGCGAGGCGGGACACGCCAGCCTGCCGATCGGCGACCGTACCGCCGCTGTCCTTGAGGGTGACCACGTAGCCGCCGGGCACGGGGGTGGCGTTGCCGGCGCCGAGGATCTCGCCGGTCGCCCCGGAACGCGCCTCGGTGGCGGGTGTCGCAGTGGCCGGTCCGGCAGCCACGGTGAGGAGCATGACCGTGGTGGCGAGCGTGGCCATGGCGGCCGTTCCGGCTCGACGTTCGCGGGCGAAGATCGTGTGGCGGTGGAGTCTCATCTCCCAGCCTCCCTCTGTTCCGGCCATTCCGGCGGGCGTACGACGCGCCGATTGAATCGTCCGAACGGTTTTGCCGGATCGTACAGTCGATAGATGGCTGCATTCCATCGCGGAATTCATGAATCCAATCGACGGCAGTCTTTTTCGGCGTGGAGTGAGAAGAGTTCTGACTCGATGTATCAGGGCTGCTTCCGGGGCCTCGACTGCGGCTGCTGCTGTCTGCGGGCCGCGGGTAACCTCGTCCTGGGCGCGGCCACGATCAGCCCAGCACCCCGCGCGTCAACCGGGTCACCGCCTGGTCAGCCTCGTCAGGACGCCCACGAGCGTGACCAGGGCGATGACCTGCGTGACGGCCACCGCAGTCGTCAGACTTGCTGGCGAAAGCTCGTACAGGAATCCGGCTGCGGCACCGCCGGCCAGCGCCCCTGCGCCCTGCACCGCGGCGAACACCCCGTACGCGGTCGCTCTGCGTTCCCGTGGCACGAGATCGGCGACCAGCGCCTTGACTGTGGAGTCCTGCACACCCACGGCGGCACCCCACAGCAGGACTCCCGCCGCTGCCAGCGGCAGGCCACCGGCGAACAGCAGGCCGGGCACGGCGGCGATCAGCGCCGGAAGCGCGATCAGCACCCGTGGGCCGGTCCGGTCGTAGAGAGCGCCGGTGAGGAGGGCGGCGAGCGCGCCGGCGGCCATCGCCGCCGCGTACATCAGCGGCACCGTCGCGGTCGCGACGACGCCCGCGCGAACGAGGTGGAAGCCGATCAGCCCGAAGGTCACCAGGCCCGCTGTGCACAGCGCCATCGCCGCCGCGAACCAGTGGAACATCGCCGGCAACGTCGTACGCCGCGCCGCACGGGTGGCCGGCGGGTCGGATGACGCCGAGGGGGTGCCGCCGGCCGGTGCGTTGCTCGCCGCCGGCACGTCGGTACGCGCCCGAACGGCGAGCAGCAACAGCATCGCGACGACGCCGGGCAGGGCAAGGACGGCCAGCGCCGGCCAGAGGGTCCCCGCCGCCATCGCGACGACCGCGGCGACGAGCAGCGGGCCGGCGAATGCGCCGACCTGGTCGAGTGCCTTGTGGACGCCCAGCCCTCGACCCAACCCGACGCGGCTGGCGGCGTCGGCCAACAGCGCCGACTTGGCCGGACTGCGGACCGCCTTGCCTAGCCGTTCGGCGAGGATCAACGCGGCGGCGACGGCCAGACCAGCGCCGCCCAACAGCGGCGTGAAGGCGAGCAGCGGTACGCAGACCGCGGTCAGGCCGTACCCGAAGAGGGTCAACGACCAGTACCGGCGGGTCCGGTCCGCAAGCGGCCCGGACACCAGCCGCAGCAGCAGCGCCGCCGCCTCACCGGCGCCGGTGACCAGCCCGACGACGACAGCGGACGCGCCCAGTGCGGCCAGCAGCGGCCCGTACACCGAGCGGGCACCTTCGTACACCATGTCGGCGGCCAGGCTCACCACGCCGAACCCGACGACGACCCGCCACGCCGACCTGTCGCCTGTGCCCACACCTGTCCGGGACAGCAGCGGGCTGCGGATCAGCGTCCGCTTGCCTGCGGCGCCACCAGCGGCATCCACTCCAGCGGCGTGATCCCCACCATCCACGTCCGAACGCACCTCGGCATTATCCGCAGCGGGTGGCGGCAGGAAGCAGGGCAGGTCTCGGGTGGCCGCCCCGGCGACCCTCGGCGTAGGCCGTCGTCGGCCGGTGCCGCCCTGTCCCGCGTACGCCCGATGAGCGGCCGACGGGCGGTGCCGGCCGTCGGGGCTGATACTTGGTCGATGACCAACCCTGATCTCGACCCGGAGCTGTATCCGCCGCTCGATCCTCGGGAGCCCGTGCCCGACGACGCGGCGCAACTACTTCCCGACACGCCCGACGTGCTGCCGGAAGCACCCGCCGAACCGCTTCCGGACGACGGTGACCAGGCCGGCGGGGTCCGCGAACCGGCCTGATCGGCCGCGAGGGCCGGAGGCCACCGGGACGCGGGAGAGGTGCTCGTCCACTGCTCCGGCCTGATACCGCTCGGAGGAACGTCGCGGATCGGCGACGGTCACGCCGGTGGCCGTGGCGAGCCGCGGACGGCACTACATCCAGATGTACTCCTCAGCAATGGCCCCGTCCCGCCACTTTGCCACCGTCACCATCCGGCTGCCGTCCTCGAACTCGCCCACCACGCAGGTCCACTCCCCCGATCCGAATCCGATGGGGTGCGACTTGATCTGCGGTGGCTCGCCACCGTTCTGCTGGGTGAACGCCACCATCGCGTCGATGTGCTCCTGGACGCCCCGAGTCTGCGGTTGTCCTTTCATGTCCACCAGCACGTCGTCAGTGTGATGGTGGGCGAAAATGCCGTTCCAGTCCGCCGAATTCCAACCCTTGAAGTCGAGATCGTCCATGCCCTTCAGGTTGCGGGTGACTTGGTCGTCGGTCATGACACGATCCCCTCTGGGAATGGCGATAACGTCTCCAGGCGAGGCTACAGCGACCCACGGAACGCGTCGCCGGATCGCCAATTCGCCGCGTCACCTGCGAGGGCCGTGGGAGGATGGCGACGCGATGCACTGCGGGCGCAACTTCTTGCTGAATCACCGACCATTTGTTGAGGAAGCTTCATGGCGCACATCTCGATCATCGGTGCCGGCAACATGGGACAGGCCATCACCGCCGCTCTCACCAGCGACGACAACGTGGTCGATCTGCTCGGCAAGGAGGATGCCGACAAGCCGGTCGACGGCGACATCGTCGTGCTCGCCGTGCCCTACCCTGCCGTGGATCAGGTGCTGGCCCAGCGCCCCGGCCAGTTCGACGACAAGATCGTCGTCGACATTACCAATCCGCTGGACTTCGAAACCTTCGACTCCCTGACCGTCCCTGCCGACTCCTCGGCGGCCGAGGAGATCGCCGCCAAACTGCCGAACTCCCGACTGCTCAAGGCGTTCAACACCACGTTCGCCGGCACCCTCTCCGAGGGAACCGTCGGCCCGCTGACCACCACGGTGCTGATCGCCGGTGACGACGCAGACGCCAAGGCGACCCTCGCTGGCGTGGTCACCGCCAGTGGCCTGAAGGCGATCGACGCCGGCTCGCTCAAGCGCGCTCGGGAGATGGAGTCTCTCGGCTTTCTGCAGATAAGCCTGGCGTCGAATGAGAAGGTCTCCTGGTCCGGCGGCTTCGGTATCGTCGGCTGACCCGCAGTTCCCACCCACGCCAATTGTCTGTCTGTCCTTCGCGGACATTCGGCTGCTCGGTGTCTGCTCGTCCGACGAAGCGATGCCTACCCCCCGTCGCGTCCGTCGGTCCTGATCGGCGTTGCCGTGCGCGGCGCGGCCGGTTGTCTTCCGGCCTCTGGTGCTGGGACAAGCTCGACGTGACACCCGGCAGCGTGCTCTTCATCGACGACACCACCGTCAACATCCACGCCGCCGAACGCCTCGGCATGCACACCCACCAGTTCACGGAGCCTGCCGGGACGGCCCAGGCGATCAGCCGGGTGCGACCAGGGTGGCCGAGGTCCGACGCCAGGCTCTAGCAGGCCAGACGATGCTGGGCTGGGTGATCCGGTCCAGCTCCATCCTCGGGCCGCGGCCCGTTGCCAACGGCCACACCTGGGAGAGCCACCAGCGGCGCCAGCGGACGCGGACAGCGCGTTGCCGTATGCAACAAACCTGCACGTCTCCGCACTTGCCTCGCGGGCAAGCGCTTTCCTAGCCTGTGTTTCATCGATGTTTCGATCCCTGACCGGGCTGAGGGTACGGACACGAAGCCGCATGCGGTGTCGGGCCGTGCAGGCAGTGCCCCGCACCGTGCTCACTCCTGAGGAGTCCAACAGTGCGAACCACAGTGCGACACAAGCTTCTTGCCGGCGGCACCGCCGTGGCTGCCGCAGCCGCGCTCGCCTTGGCGCTGCCGATGACCCAGGCGTCGGGTGCGGCTGGCGGCCCCAGTCCCGCATCGGCCGGCGCCAACGCGACCAACCTCAGCCTCGGGGCGGGCTCCGACGGCTCGAGCAAGGCCAGCGGCACCAGCTACGGCAACGTGCTCGACGGCAGCATGGGCACCTACTGGTCGCCGGCCGGCTCGACCGGCCGCATCTCGATCAAGTGGGGCACCGCCACCACGGTGGCCTCGATCAACATCCGGGAGGCGGCCGGCGCCGTCGGGGTCATCGGCTCCTGGCGGGTCGTCAACAACGACACCGGAGCCACGCTGGCCAGCGGTACCGGGGCCGGGGCCATCAACTTCGCCGCCACGTCGCTGCGCAAGATCAACTTTGAGATCACCGGCTCGACCGGTACGCCGAGGGTCGCCGAGTTCGAGACGTACGCCTCGGGCGCGACCACCCCGCCGACGACTCCGCCGCCGACCACGCCCCCGCCCACCACGCCCCCGCCCACCACTCCGCCGCCGACCACTCCGCCGCCGTCGAGCGGCACGCTGTACGTGGCGCCGACCGGCACCGACAGCGCGGCCGGCACGGAGGCGAACCCGACGACGCTCGCCTCCGCGATCACCCGGATCGCCGCCGGCGGCACGATCTACCTGCGCGGCGGCACCTACCGCTACTCGCAGACCATCACCATCGGCCAGGGCAACAACGGCACGTCGGGCGCGCGCAAGAACCTCTTCGCCTACCCGAACGAGACCCCGGTGCTGAACTTCTCGGCCCAGAGTGAGGACCCGGCGAACCGTGGCCTCGCGGTGGGCGGTTCGTACTGGCACATCCGCGGCATCGTCGTGGAGCGGGCCGGGGACAACGGCATCCTGCTCGGCGGCAACAACAACATCATCGAGCGTACGGTGACCCGCCACAACCGGGACTCGGGGCTCCAGCTCTCGCGGCTGGTGGCCAACGCGCCCCGCGACCAGTGGCCGTCCAACAACCTCGTGGTGAGCACCGTGTCGCACGACAACGTCGACTCCGACGGTGAGGACGCCGACGGTTTCGCCCCGAAGCTCACCGTCGGCTCCGGCAACGTCTTCCGCTACACCGTGGCCCACAACAACATCGACGACGGCTACGACCTCTACACGAAGAGCGACACCGGGGCCATCGGCGCGGTGACCATCGAGTCCTCCCTCGCCTACGACAACGGCACCCTCAGCAACGGCGGCCAGGCCGGGGCCGGCGACCGCAACGGTTACAAGCTCGGTGGCGAGGACATCGGGGTGAACCACATCGTCCGGGGCAACATCGCCTACGACAACGGCAAGCACGGATTCACCTACAACCGCAATCTGGGCACGATGCAGGTGTCGAACAACGCCAGCATCGGCAACACCGAACGCAACTTCACCTTCGACGGCGGCTCCTCGGTGTTCCGGAACAACACCTCGTGCGACAGCGGCGCGAACGACAAGATCGTCGGCAACTCCGACAGCTCGAACCAGTTCTGGTCCGGCACCAACGGATCCCGGTGCGCCCAGTACTCCGGCGCCCTGGGCTGGTCCTTCGCGTCCGACGGTCGCCTCGTGGTGACCTTCGGCGGCAGGGTCGTCACGCCGTAACGAGCGGTACGACGCCGGCGTCACCGCAGCGGTGACGCCGGCGTTCCGACCCGTGCGGCCCGGCCGTGGCCGGGCTCGACCGCGGGAGTGCGTCGTGCGGGTGGTTCCCGCCAGGAGCCCGCCGGCGCGACCGAGGACACCGCGCCGGTAGGTAGGCATCGATATGTTTACATGTCTCTATCGGCTCGTGTATGAAGGCTGCAAGCACGTCTGGGTGCTGGTTCCTCGGGAGGAGCGACGATGAAACATGCCATGCGCCGCCTACGAACGGCGGCGGTCGCGCTGGGCGCCTGCACACTCGGGCTGAGTCTGATGTCGGCACCCGCCGCCGAGGCGTACTCGGTGCAACCTCTCGCGCCGCAATCCGAACGGGCACCCGAATCGGAGCAGTTCTCGGCGGAGGGCGTCACCACGGTCGGTGAACTCCGCACCGTCACCGGCACGCTCTCCTCCGCCGGCGACGCCCGGACGCAGGTCATCCGGCACCCCGGCGCGTCGTACGTCAAGGTGCACTTCAGCGCGTTGCGACTGGCCCACGGCGACTACGTCACCGTGGCGAGCCCCGACGGCCGGGAGAGCTACCGGTACGACCGCTACCTGAACCGGGCGACCGGCGCGGACTACACCACCGACGGACAGCCGGGCTTCTGGGCGATGTCGGTGGAGGGCGACACCGCGGTGGTGACGATGCACAGCAGCCGTGCCTCCCGTGGCAACGTCGCGACCATCGACCGGTTCTGGCGCGGCTACGACCGCGCGGAGATCGCGCAGCACAACCTCTCCACGCAGTCCGTCTGCAGCACCGACGCCCGCCGCGACGTGGTCTGCTACCAGAACAGCCACCCCACCGAGTACGCCCGCGGCAGGGCGGTGGCGCGGCTGCTGATCAGCGGCGGCGGTATGTGCACCACCTGGCGGGTCGGCAACACCAACCGCATGCTGACCAACAAGCACTGCTTCTCGACGCAGGCCGCCGTCAGCGGCAGCGAGATGCAGTTCAACTACCAGTGCGCCACCTGCGGCGGCTCGAACCCCGGCGCCGGCACCAAGGTGAGCGGGGCGACCCTCTACAAGGTGAGCAGCGGCGGCTCCAGCGAGCTGGACTACGCCCTGTACTCGGTGAACAACTTCACCAGCATCCAGAGCTTCGGCACGCTGTACCTGGCGACGACCGCCACCACCACCGGCACGCGGATGTACATCCCGGGGCACGGTGACGGCAGCCCGAAGCGACTCTCGATCTTCGAGGACACCCAGAACGGTGCGACGTGCACCGTGAAGAACGCGAACTACAACGCCTCGAACATCAGCTACAGCTGCGACACCTCCGGCGGCAACTCGGGCTCGCCGGTGCTGAACTCCAGCCACCGGGTGATCGCCCTGCACCACCTCGGCGGCTGCCCGTCGAACCAGGGCGCGAAGGCGCACCTGATCTACAACCAGATCGCCAACCTGATCGACAACAACGGCTGACGACGACTGACGACGACGGGCCGTCGGGGCGCGACACGCACCCCGGCGGCCCGTCCGCTCGCTCGCTCATCGCCCCGGCACGCGCCGCGCGACCACGGTGGACACGTCAGGCCGGCACCGGTTGATCGAACTGGGTGCGGTACAGCTCGGCGTACCGGCCGCCCCGGGCCAGCAGGTCGGGGTGCCGGCCGCGTTCCACGATCCGGCCCTGTTCGAGCACCAGGATCTGGTCGGCGGAGCGGATCGTGGAGAGCCGGTGTGCGATGACCACGCTGGTCCGCCCGGTCAACGCCTCACCCAGCGCCGCCTGCACCGCCGCCTCGGACGTCGAGTCGAGGTGTGCGGTGGCCTCGTCGAGGATCACCACACGGGGGCGGGAGAGCAGCAGCCGGGCGATGGTGAGCCGCTGACGTTCGCCGCCGGAGAGGCGGTACCCCCGCTCGCCCACGACCGTCTCCAGGCCGTCCGGCAGCGAGCGGATCAGGTCGGCCAGCCGCGCGCGACGCAGCACGTCCCACAGGTCGTCCTCATTGGCGTCCGGTCGGGCGTAGAGCAGGTTGGCGCGGATGGTGTCGTGCAGCAGGTGACCGTCCTGCGTGACCACCCCGAGGGCGTCCCGGACCGAGTCGCCGGTCAGGTCGCGGACGTCGCGCCCGGCGAGCCGGACGGCGCCCTCCTCCACGTCGTACAGGCGCGGCAGCAGTTGCGCGATGGTGGACTTGCCCGCGCCCGACGAGCCGACCAGGGCGACCATCTGTCCGGGCTCGGCGCGGAACGAGATCCCGTGCAGCACCTCCTCGCCGCCGCGGGTGTCGAGCTTCGCCACGTCCTCCAGCGAGGCCAGGGATACCTTCTCGGCAGACGGGTACCCGAAGCGGACGTCGTCGAACTCCACCGCCACCGGCCCGTCGGGCAGTGGCCGGGCGTCCGGCTTGTCCTCGATCATCGGCTTGAGGTCCAGGATCTCGAAGACCCGCTCGAAGCTGACCAGCGCGCTCATGATCTCCACCCGCGCGCTGGCGAGCGAGGTCAGCGGCGCGTACAGGCGCGACAGCAGCAGGGCGAGCGCGACGACCGCGCCGGCGTCGAGTTGCCCTCCGATGGCGTACACGCCGCCCAGGCCGTACACCAGGGCCAGCGCGAGGGAACCGACCACCGTGAGGGCCGTGATGAAGACGGTCTGCAACATGGCGGTACGCACGCCGATGTCGCGCACGCGCCGCGCGCGGGCGGCGAACTCGGCGGACTCCTCCGCCGGTCGCCCGTAGAGCTTGACCAGGGTGGCGCCGGGCGCGGAGAACTTCTCGGTCATCCGGGTGCTCATCGCCGCGTTGAGGTCGGCAGCCTCCCGTTCGAGCCGGGCGAGCTTCCGGCCCATCCGCCGCGCGGGCAGCACGAAGATCGGCAGCAGCACCAGCGCCAGCAGGGTGATCTGCCAGGAGAAGGTCAGCATCACCGCGAGCGTCAGCAGCAGCGTCACCGCGTTGCCGACCACGCCCGAGAGCGTGTCGCTGAACGCCTGCTGCGCCCCGATCACGTCGTTGTTGAGGCGCGAGACCAGGGCGCCGGTGCGGGTCCGGGTGAAGAACGCGACGGGCATCCGCTGCACGTGGTCGAAGACGGCGGTCCGCAGGTCGAGGATCAGGCCCTCGCCGATCCGCGCCGACTGGTAGCGGGTGAGCAGCCCCAGCCCGGCCTCGGCGAGCGCGATCAGGGCGATCGCCACGGCCAACCGCACCACCGTCGCCGTGTCGGTGCCGGAGACGATCGCGTCGACCACCCGCCCGGCCAGCACCGGTGCGGCGACGGTCAGCACCGCGGCCACCACGCTGCCCGCCAGGAACCACGCGAGCAGGCGGCGGTGCGGGCGGGCGAAGGCGCCGATCCGCCTCAGGGTCGCCTTGGAGAAGGGCCGCTGGTCACGCTGATGCATCGCGTGGTGCAGGGACATCCACGCGGTGACTTCCATGCTCATGCCGCGAACCTAGGACCTGCAGCGCGGTTGAGGTCAAGCGAATTCGTCCCCTGTGGAATGCGGGAGCGCGGGGCGGTCGGAGGGGCGCGTCCCTCCGACACTCCACGGCGGCGGTGTCCCTCCGCTCGCGGACACCGCCACACTGGGATACTCTCCGTGCTGCTTCAGTCACGATGTCGTCGTTCGAAGGGGAACCCATGGTGAACCGTGAGCCGGTCGCGGAACCGTCCTTTGCCAGCGAAGGCTCCAAGCCGATGCCCTGGTCGCAGGCGCGTGAGCGGCTGACGGAGGCGGGCGAGTTCTTCCTGTGCACGGTCCGGCCGGACGGCCGGCCGCACGCCGTGCCGCTGCTGGCCATGTGGCTCGACCAGAGCATGTACTTCTGCTCCAGCGAGACCGCCCACAAGGTCGACAACCTGGCCGCCAACCCGCACTGCGTCCTCACCGTCGCCAGTCCGGAGCTGGACCTGTCGATCGAGGGCACGGCATCCCGGGTCAGCGACTCGGCGACGCTCAAGCGCGTCGCCGAGGCGTACGGGGAGAAGTACGGCTGGGAGGTGACCCCGGTCGACGGTGGGATCGACGGCGACGGGATCGGCCCGTCGCCGTACATCGTCTTCGAGGTGGCCCCGGCCAAGGTCATCGGCATGGACAAGGGCTCCGGCTTCAGCGCGACCCGGTGGCGGTTCGACTGAGCGTGCCGGCCGGGGGTGTCGGCTGAGCGCCGAGGCGTGCCGGGCGGGGGGTGCGGTGCAGCCACCAGTAGGCGATGGCGAGGTTCACCAGCACGCTGAGCCACCCGCCCGCCTCGGCGGCGACGACCGGGTTCATGGACAGCCCGGTCGCCATGCTGAACAGGAAGAGCACCCGTCCCCACATGGTCTGCAGGGCGAAGGCGAAGCTGTAGACCATCCACTTCCGGTGCTCGGCGTAGCGGCGCTGACGGGCCGCGCGGAATCCGAGCACCGTCGTGGCGATCCATCCCACGGAGGCCAGCGCGCTGCCGAGCAGCCCGTTCGGCACCGCGGCGAACGGCATGAGGACGAGCGCGAGCAGCGCGGACGGGATGGCGCCGGCGAAGACGTACAGCCGCCCGCTGAGCCGGTGCACCCTCGGGTACCGCAGGCGCAGCCACGGCCAGGCCTGGAGGCACAACGTCACCAGCGCGATGGTGCCGAAGAGGATGTGCACCACCAGGACGGCGTAGTGCGACGCGAAGCCGTCGTTCAGCACCACCCGTGACTGGCTCGGGTCGAGACCGAGGTACGGCGGCAGGACGAACAGCAGGAAGGCCCCGTTCAGCGCGACCAGTGGCACGATCCACGGTCGTCTCCACCACGGCACGGACGGTCCCCGGGCACCCGCCTTGCGCACCGGCGGTCGGGACTGTTCGGCCTGCCGCGTCGGGCTGCCTGCCTCCTCCACGTACTGGGTCACGGTTGGATTCCTCCCAGGTCCGGACCGGGCTCTCCGCGCCGGTCTGTCTCGACCCCCATGTGCCGTTTTCACGGTAGAGTCCGACAACCCGTCATATTTCTTTCAACGTGCTGGCCTTGCCATTGGTCCGCTCCGTGGGGCGGCGTACGGAGATGGGCGCGGGCGCGATGCCCCCGGGGCGCGACGCCGCTCGACGTCGGGGCGGGCGGTCGCCGGGTTGGTATCCTTCGCCGTGCCGGCCCACCTGGCCCGGCTCGACCCCGCTCCGCGCGTCACCGATGTCCCGGGGCCGGCCGTCGGCGACACCGAGCAGCTCAGCACAGTCGAGAGCCGAGGCGATGATGACCACCTTCAGTTGGTCGGAACTTCGGCGCGATCCCATCCACGAGGACGACCACCTGCTCGTGCTCGACAAGCCGCCGGGCATCTCCGTGATGGGTGAGCGGCACGCCGAGTCCCTGACCGACCTGGCCGCCGCCGCCGGGGAGCCGGTGCACTGGGTGCACCGCATCGACAAGGTCACCTCGGGGCTGCTGCTGCTGGCCAGGACGCCGTCGGCGCACGCCTCGCTGACCCGGCAGTTCGCCAGCCGGGGCGCCGACAAGCGCTATCTGGCCTGGGTCGAGGGGGCGCGGCTGCCCGAGACCGGCACCATCGACCTGCCGCTGCGGCCGGGCCGCAAGGGCACCATCCGGATCGCGGGCGAGCGCGAGGCCATCCGCTACGACGCCGACCGCCGCCGCTTCGCGCTGCCGGAGTCGGCCGTCGACCGGTCCAAGCCCTCCTACGAGTCCCGTACCGACTTCGCCACGGCGCTGGTCAGCGGCGACCGTACGCTGCTGGTGCTCAAGCCGGTCACCGGCCGGCGTCACCAGATCCGGGTCCACCTGGCGTGGCTCGGCTTCCCGATCGTCGGCGACCCGCTGTTCCACCGCGGGCAGGCGGACCAGCGGACGTACCTGCACTCGTGGGGCTGCGAGATCACCTGCGACTGGCGGGACGAGCCGCGTACCCGGTTCTGGGCCGCGCCCGGCGAGGAGTTCCTCGACGTCTTCGCCGACGGCCGGAAGCCCCGGCTCGACGACGCCCTCGACGCGCTGACTGCCTGACCGTCCCACCCCGCCACCGGCGTCCCTGGTCGAAGCAGTCGCCGGAAGTTCCAGCGGCGGCAGACCGGAGGTGTCGTTTCCGACAGATCCGGCCCCTTGTTCCCGCTCGCCATAGCGGCGCGGCGGGCCCGACCATTAGGCTCGATTGCTGAGTGGAGCAGTCGGACATCGTCTCCACTCGATGCCGGGTTGCGAGTATTGGCTGGTTGCGGCACCGAAGGGCAGGACGGAGTGACCCGAGACGGCGAGCCAGGGGCCGACTTCGCCGAACGCGAGGACAGCAGACGCGTGGCGTACGAGGTGACCGGCGCGCCCGACGGCTTCCCCGTCTTCCTGCTCCACGGCACGCCCGGCAGCCGCCGTGGCCCGAAGCCGCGCGGCATCGTCCTCTACCGCATGGGCGTCCGGCTGATCGCCTACGACCGACCCGGCTACGGCGACTCCGACCGGCGCGAGGACCGCGACGTCGCCGACGCCGCCCGCGACGTGGAGGCGATCGCCGACCACCTGGGCGTGGAGCAGTTCGCCGTCGTCGGCCGCTCCGGCGGCGGCCCGCACGCCCTCGCCTGCGCGGCCGACGCCCGGCTGCGCGGCCGGGTGACCCGGGTGGCCGTGCTGGTCAGCCTCGCCCCGTGGAACGCCATCGAACTGGACTGGGTCGGCGGCATGAACACCGGCAACGTGCGCGGGTTCGGGGTCGGCAGCCCCGACACCGCCGCGGTGGTGGAGGAGATCCGCCAGCGCGCCGAGCGGGCCGCCGCGGACCCGCGGCTGCTCCTGGCGGACCTGAGGACGGAGATGAGCGCGGCGGACCGCCGGGCCGTCAACGACCCGGCGCTGCGCCGGCTCATCACCGACACCTACGCGGAGGCGCTCCGCTCCGGGCCGTACGGGTGGATCGACGACGTGCTGGCGTTCCGCCGCCCCTGGGCGTTCGACCTGTCGGCGATCGACACCGCGGCGACGCCGGTGCGGCTGTGGCACGGCGCCGACGACAACTTCGCCCCGGTCAGCCACGGTCGTTGGCTGGCCGCGCAGATACCCGGCGCCGAGATGGACGTCCGGCCCGGGGCGGCGCACTTCGACGCGGTCGAGGAGTTGCCGCGCATCCTGCGTTGGCTCGTCGACCCCGACGCGGCGCTCGGCGCCGACCTGCTGATCGGCGCCCGGCCCGGTCAGTAGGGGTGCGGGTCGAGCACCCGGCGCACGTACCGCCCGTCGCGGAGCACCACGACGCTGGGGTGGTGCTGCCCGATCCGGTTGGCGAGCCGGTCGGCGAGCCGCATCCGTCCGATGCTCACCCGCCCGCCGGACAGCGCCTGCTGGGCGGTCTCCAGGTTGCCCCGGCTGCGCAGCGTGTCCGGGTGCTCGGCCCCGAGCACCTCGGTCAACTGCTCCACCACGGCCCGCAGCCGGTCGCGTCCCTTCTCCGTCTCCCCGGCGAGGATGGTGAAGACCGCGACGTTGTTGGCCGCCGCCATGGCGAACGGGTGCCGGTCGCCGAGCGCGGCGAACACCTCCCGCGTCGTCGTCTCGGTGAGCGACCGGCCGGTGCCCGTGTCGCCGGCGTCCCACAGGGCCACGCCCAGGTTGATCCGGCAGACCAGCGAGTACGGGTGATCGGCGCCGAACAGCCGGACGAACATCTGCTCCACCTCGCCCAGCTCCGTCAGCGCCTGCGCGCTCTGCCCCTGCAACATCAGGTTCGCCGTCCGGCTGAGCCAGCTGAACAGGGTGTCGGGGCTGGTCGGCCCCTGGGTGGCCAGCAGCCGCTGGTAGGTCTCGTCGAGCAACTGGGCCGCCTCGGCGATCTCCCCGGTGCTGCGCAGCGACACGGCCAGGTTGGCCTGCGCGGTGAGCAGGTCCCGGGAGTGCTCGCCGAAGAGGTTCCGGTAACCCGTCACCGTCTCCCGCAGCAGCGCCACGGAACCCTCGTAGTCGCCGGTCTCCCGCAGGTCGCGGGCGAGGTTGTTGGCCGACGCCAGGGTGTGCGGATGCTCCGGCCCGAGGACGACCCGCAGCCGGCGGTTGGTGGCCCCGTCGCCGTCGAGGGCCTTGTCGAACATCCCCATCAGCCGGTAGGACGCGGCCAGGTTGTTCGCCGCCGTCAGGGTGCGCCGGTGGTCCTCGCCGAAGACCTCGACCGACGCGGCGTACGTCCGCAGGTCACGATCCAGCGCCTCCCGGTAGCGGCCCAGGGTACGCAGGTCGGCCCCGTAGCCGCCGGCGGTCATGAGCGTGTGCGGGTGGCTGTCGCCGATCAGCTCCTCCTGCTGGCGCAGGGTGTCCTCGTCCAGGCGGTGGGCCTCCTCGAAGCGCCCGAGGCTGCGCAGCACGTTCGCCCAGTTGAACCGCAGGTGCAGCAGCTGGACGCGCAGCTTGCGGTGCTCCGTCCCGTCCGGCGGCAACTCCGCCAGCAGCGCCGACCACACGGCCTCGGTCTCCCGCGCGTACCGCTCGCCCTGCTCGAAGCCGCCGTTGACGTAGATGTAGCGGACCCGGTCGATGACGAGCTGTCGGACGTTGTCGTCCCGGCAGGAGATCGCGTCGGAGCCGTCGAGGTGCGGCCAGAGCATCCGGAACCGCTGCCGGTTCGCCGGGTCCTCCACCTCGCCCGGCGGTCGCGACCCGGCGAGGATGCGGTGCACCTCGTGCTTGGCGGTGACCAGTTCGTCGTCGGACATGCGGGCGCGCAGGGCGTTCTGCAACAGCCGGTGCACCTGCACCCGGTGGGCGTGCGGGTCGAGCTTGATCAGCGCGAGCTTGTTCATCCGCTGCACCAGCGCCGCCGCGATGTCGCGTTCGGACACCCGGTCGGCGACCCGGGCGGCGACCACCGGGTCGTGCGGGGCGATGACCTGGGCCACCTGGTCGCCGTAGAGCAGTTCGAGGGAGATCTCCGGGGCGAGCACCGACGCGAGCTGGAGCAGCCGGTACGCCCCCGGGGAGCCCTGCCTCAGCCGTTGCAGCGGGAGGTCCCAGACCTCCGTCTCCAGGCCGGTGCGGCGCAGCCCGGCCAGGTACTCGTCGACCGGCGTCCGGGTGTCGGCCAGCCACGCCCCGACCGTCGCGACGAAGATCGGCACGTTCTCCACGGCGTCGGCGACCTGCTCGGCCTCGGCGACGCTCATCAGGTGCTCGCCCAGCCGGGCGCGCAGGTGCGCCACGCTCTCCGCCCGCTCGAACGCCTCCACGTCCACCGCCCGCGCCAGGTCGCCCCAGTCCGGGTTGCGGGTGGTGACCAGCACGTGGCCGTTGCCCTGCGGCAGGTAGGGCCGGACGTCCTCGTACTGGTCCGCGTTGTCGAAGATGAGCAGCCAGTGCGGCGGGGGGCTGCCGTCGGGGCGGCGCTCGGTCTGGCCCAGCCGCTGCCGCAGGGCGCGGTTGGTCTCCGGGATGGTCGTCTGGGCCGGCAGGCCCAGCTCGTCGCTGAGCTCCGTCATGATCACGTCGACGAACTGCGGCGGGTCGGCGGCCACCCACCAGATGATGTCGTACGCGCCCCGGAACCGGTGCGCGTACTCGATGGCGAGCTGCGTCTTGCCGAGACCGGGACCGCCCCGCAGCGCGACCGGGGTGCCGCCCCCGCCCGCCGCCTTCAGCTCCTCCCGGAGCCTGCGCAGCAGGTCCTCGCGCCCGGTGAAGCGGGCATTGCGGGCCGGCGCGTTGAAGACCGTGGCGCGCACCCCCGGGAAGCGGGCGGGACGCAGGCCGGTCGCGCCCGCCGTGCGTCCCACCAGCTTCAGCAGGTGGGACGCCGCGTCCTCGGCGGTGAGGTCGTGCACGGCCGTCCAGCTGCCGACCGGGACGTCCGGCACCGGCGGGGTGTCGTCGACGTGCACGGCCAGCCAGCTCGGCGCGCCCCGGTCGCCGTCGGTGTCGGGGCGGGCGCGCCGGGCCGCCAGGTAGGCCCGGGAGACCAGCCGGACCTCCCGGAAGGCCGGGCCCGTCGGCTCGGGCGCCGGCCCGTCCAGGGGGGCGGTGACGACCCGCAGGTCGGCCGAGTTCAGCACGGCCTGCGCCCACTCCGCCCAGACCTGGTCCTCGGGCACGTGCCGCAGCACGATCAGCTCGTCCACGACCGTCGGCTTACGCTCGAAGCGCTGCACCGTCCGGCGGCGCAACTGGTCGTCCATCCGGGGCAGACCGGTGATCCTGCCGTTGGTGATGTGGCTGGTCAGCGTCTCGTACGCGGACAGCAGCGTGGTCCGGCCGCCCGGCTCGTCGCCGAACGTCGCCAGCGTCTCCTCGTAGGCGTAGTACGCGCGGTAGGGCACCTCGACGGTCAGCCAGTACGCCTGCCGCTCGCTGTCGGTCATGCCGCCCGGCAGGCCGGCGAACTTCTGCATGGCCAGCGACCGGCCGGCGTCCCGCTTGCTCTTCTCCCCGTCGTCGACGCGCATCGGCACGGGCAGCACCCGCCGCGCCCGGCGTCCCTCGTAGTCGCGGACCCGGGCGGCCACCGCCGCGGCGCCGTCGATGCCCTGGTCGCTGAGGGTGAAGCAGTCGATCAGGACGTCGGGCAGGTGGATGGTGCAGATCTCGGCGACGTCGCTGATCCCGGTGCGGCTGTCGATGAGGGCGTAGTCGTAGTGCCGCTTCATGTCCTCGCGCAGCGCGTCGAAGAACTGCGCGCCGCCGAGCCGGTTGTAGAAGTTGTCCCAGTTGAGGCCGGTCACGTTGGTCGCGTAGTCGGGGTTGTGCCGCCCGGCCAGCAGCAGGTCGAGGCTGCCGCCGCCGGGGAACTCCCAACCCACCGAGAACGCGTAGCGGTGGACCCGGGCGTACTCCCGGTGCCAGTCGCCCGGCCGGGAGTCGGCGCCGGTCTCCTCGCGCCGGCGCCCGTTCTCCCACTCGTAGTCCAGGATCAGGTCCATCACGCCCCCGGTGGTGGCGACCTGCTCCGGGTCGAGGAACGGGGCGTAGAACCGGTGCAGGCCGGGAGACTCCAGGTCCCAGTCGGCGACGAGCACCCGCTGGCCGTTCGCGGCGAGGATCCACGCGGTGTTGGCCAGCGCCATGGTGCGGCCCGTACCGCCCTTGTAGGAGTAGAAGGTGACGACCTGCCCTTCGCGCGATGGCGTCATCGCTCGTCCTTCCCTCGCGTCGTGTCGAACGGCCGCGTCGGCGGCAGGCCCGGACCGGTGACCGGCGGGCCGTCGGACGGCCGGGACGGCCGCAGTGTCGGCTTCGGAGCGGCCGGGCCGTCGGGCGGGTACACCGGACCGTGCCGGAGGAACTGCTTGCGGGCCTCGGTCACCAGCAGCGGCGCGCAGCGCTCGAACTCGTCGATCGCGCGTGCCGGCAGCACCCGGGGGAATCCGGCGTCCTGCAACGTACCGGCGATCGACTCGGGCGCCGACTCGCCACGCTCGTGGTCGGCGGCGATGACCAACGGGACGACCCAGCGCGGCAGGCCGTCCAGCGCGGCCCGGGCGGCGACGGCACCGGTCGCGGCGTCCACCAGCACGACGGTGGGGCTCTCCGGCGCCAGGGCGCGGGCCGCCGCCAGGTCGACTACCCGGGTGGGCAGACCCAGCCGCTCGCCGGTCGCGGCGACGTAGTCGGCCACCGCCAGCTCGTGCTGCCCGGCGTACGGCCGCCACCGCGCGTGCTCGGTGAGGGTGGTGACCACCAGCGCCGGGCCGCCGCCGTCGGTGACCGGGTGGCTGGACAACGTCGCCGCCCGGGAACGGGCCAGCGGCTGTGTCTCGGTCACCGTGACGATGCGCGCCGCCAGCGCCGCGAGGACGCTCTCGTACTGGCGGCGGTAGGCGCTGAGCTTGCAGAGGGCGCGCAGCCCGTTCTCGGCGTAGTCGGCCCGGTCGTCGGCGTCGTGGACCAGGTCGAGGGCCTGCGTCGTCTCGGGCCGGTCGCCCCAGGACGGCAGGGGCAACCACAGCACCGGCAACAGGTGCCGCTCGGCCCGCGCCGGGGCGAGCCGGGTGAGCCGGCTGCGGAACGACTCGCGCTCGCCCAGCGCCCACGCGTTGCGGAAGTAGTTCGGCGAGTGCAGGGGCACGAAGACGTGCGTGAGGCTGAGCGCCTCGGTGAGGGTCTGCCTGAGGTCGGCCCCGGGGCTGACCTGACCGTCGAAGAAGCCGGCGTCGAGGTCGCCGCTCCTCGTGGCGCCGCGCCGCACGGCGGCGGCCAGGTCGTGGAAGAACCGGCTGACCCAGTAGTCGGTGTCCGGCCGGGACGCGGCCGACAGCGGCACCGAGTGGGCGTAGCTGAGGAAGAAGTAGGTCTCCCGGCGCGCGACGGCACGGGCTCCCGTGAGGTCAGACCACGTCATGTCCGACCTCCTCGAACGTCTCGCGCAACTGCCGTACGTCCGTCGGGACCTCTGCCCGTACCCAATGGTTCTGGTAGGCCCGGGCGATCCGCTGCGCGAGCCGCCAGACCACCGCGTCGTAGGCGTCCTTGCCGTTCTTGCCGAGGCTCAACAGGCCGTAGATGCCCTCGTCGTGGTACTGCGGGGCGATGTCCGAGGGCAACCGGGTCGGGGTGAACATCTGCCGCCGCGACACCACCTCCGGCAGCCGTCGACGGTCCACCACCGACCAGTTGACCGGGATGACCGGTGTCTCCCCGGCGGACGGCTCGGCGCCAGGCCGCTGCAGGACCTGCCGCCGGGCGAACGCGTCCCACTCCTTGGCGCACCAGGCGCTGTTCAGGTACTGCGGCGAGATCAACGGGATGAAGACCTGGCACTGGCCGGCGGCGAAGGCCAGGTCCTCGGTCCACACCTGTCCGCCGTCGAGCATCCGGTCCATGAATCCGGCCGTCCGTCCCGGGCCGAGGCCGAGCAGCTCGACGACGTGGTCGGACAGGTCGACGAAGAGCTGGAAGACCTTCTGGTTGGTGTCGCGCGGGGGTGCCGCCACCCGGTTCTTCGTGCGGGCGTAGCTGAGGAAGAACACGGGGGCGCTCTCGTCCTCCCCGTACGTATCCTCTGCCACTTACCGCTCCCGACCGGTGCAGCGACTCCCAGCCGTCCACAGTATCGACAGCCGCCAACCCGTCGCTGCCCCGTTCGTCACCGGCGGTGCTCATCCATCCACCCTCGGGCGAAGTCGACGGCCACCCGGAGACCCACGAGCCGGGCGTCGGCGCCGCCGACCCGCCCGGTGCGCACCGGCCCGGCGCCCGTCAGGGCCCGGCCGATCAGCGGGAAGTCGGAGTCGTGGAGGTCCGGGGCCCGGAAGTCGCGCCGGACCCGCCGCCCGGCGGCGTCGCGCACGTAGCACCGGTACGCCCGGTCGGCCGGCGGGCGGCGCAGCCGGTACTCGGCCAGGTGGAACGCCGTGCAGACCGACCAGTCGACGCCGAGCAGCAGCACCGCGGCGTCGGCGGCGTGGAGCGCGCCGAGGGGCGAGCGTTCGCCGAGGTGGCAGTCGAGGTCGTGGACGGCGGTGAGCCGGGCCGCGTCGGGGCCGAGGGCGGCGAAGGAGGTCTGCGGGTGGCGGCTCCGGGACGCCCCCGGCTGTCGGCGTACGTGCTCGGCGAAGACCCCCATGCCCTCGGCGGGGGTGCGCTCCGGGTCGAACGGCACGATGGCCGCCTCCGCCGCCGCGACCCCGGCGGCGCCCATGCCGGCGGTCGCCGCCCGGAACGCCCGCGAGGTGGTGGAGTTGCCGGCTGTCTGCGCCGGTACGACCACCGTGCCCGAGCCGCCCAGCACGTCCCTCAGGGCGGCCAGCAGCGTGGTGGGACCGCCCGCCACCCGACCGAGGCGGGACAGGGCGCAGTGCACCAGCACGGTGGACCCCGGCCGCAGTCCCAGCGCGCGCAGGTCCGCCGTCAGCGTGGCCCGCCGGAGCGGGCCGGCGGTCACGGCCATCTGTCCACCGTGGCGCGCATCCCCCCGACGAACCGCTCGCCGGCGGCGGTCAGGACGCCGAGGTCGAGCAGGGCGTCGAGGGCCCCGTCGGTCCAGTCCCGGTAGCGGCGGAAGTGGCCCCCGGCGGCCGGCCCGGGGCGGTGGCGCCACACGTCGGCGACCGCCAGATGGGCGTAGACGCCGTGCAGCACGCCCTCCACCGGGCGCGGGTCGTCCCGCCACGGCACGCGCAGCGTCCGGGTGTCGTCGCGGTCGAACAGGTCGCAGACGTCCAGCACCGCGCTGAGCTTGAGGTGCTGCACCTCGTGCACCAGCAGCACGGCGAGGGTGGCGTCGTCGGGTACGGCCGTGACGGCCACGGCGCCGAAGGCGGCGCCGGCGGCGGCGCTGCGGAACCGGCCGGTCGGCTCCGCGCGCAGCGGCACGACGGCCCGCAGCAGGGTGCGGACCCCCGCCGTGTAGCTGGTGGCCTCGGCGTCGATCCGCCGCACCGCCCCCTCCAGCCGCCGCGTCCACCCCAGCGCGGCGGCGCCGGAGAGCCGTGGCTCGACCGGCAGGTTGTAGCCGTCCCGGTGCGGATCGGTGTCCTCCAACAGCAGCCGGTTGCCGCCGAGCCGGACGGCACGCACCGGCAGCCAGCCGTCCGGCCCGTCCTCCCGGGCCGGGTCGCCGTCGTGGCCCGGGAGGACGGCGATCCGCCGGCCGGCGAGCCGGACGTCGCCGTCGTCGACGACGAGCCTGACGACGCCCCGCTCGGCACCGGCCGCGAGCGCGCCCAGCGTCGGCAGGCTGACCACCCCGTCGCGCACCGGGACGGGCAGGTCGGCCCGGACCCGGGCGCGGACGGCGGCGGCCGCCGCCACGCAGGCCAGGTAGGACAGCTCGGCCGTCCCGTCCCGGCAGCGCCGGGCCCAGCGGCGCACGAAGGGGTGGGCCAGCACGGCGCGGACGGCGTCGGGGTGCGCGTCGTCCAGGTGGACCAGCAGCCGCCACCCGTCGGCCGCCACCGGGTCGCCCGCGGCCCGCTCGCTGAGCGCGACCAGCAGGGCGCGCACCAGCGCCAGGTGGACGGCGGCGAGTTGCGCGGCCGAGCCCGCCGTGCCCGCGCCGGTCGCCAGGTCGTCGAGGACGCGCGGGTGCAGCGAGTCGGTGGGCCGGGCGGGTGCGTCGGCGACCGGTGCCGCCGTCACGACCCGGACGAGTTCCAGCAGGTCCGGGCAGTAGACGGACGGGTTGTCGAAGCCGTCCCCGGCGCGGTACCGGTGGGCGTAGAGCCCGCCGCCGCAGTGCCCGACCACCGGGCACGCGCGGCAGGTCGCGCAGAGACCGTCGAGACCGGTCTGCCGTACGGCGATCGCCGGGTGGGCCGCGGCGTCGTCCACCCGGTGGCGGAAGACGTCCAGGCCGGTGGCCGCGGCGCCGTCGAAGGCGGACTTGAGCGAGTCGACCTGCTCGAAGGTGCCGTCGGTCTCGACGACGACCAGGTCGGCCGGGCCGAGCCCGACCGCCTCGCTGCGGCTGCCGTGCCCGGACGCGGTGGAGAGCAGGGACTCCAGCAGGCGGATCGGCACCGGACGCCCGTCGGCCAGCCAGCGCCGGTGGACGGCCAGCAGCCAGTCGGCGTACGGAGTGGCGAGGCCGTCGGGCCGGGCGGGCGGGTTGTCCCAGTTGGCGTGCGGCAGCAGGAAGTCGACGTGCGGCGGCTCCTCGGCCAGCAGCGCCTCGTACACCCGGATCGGGTCGTTGGCGAGGTCGACGGTGCAGAGGATGCCCGCGTAGCTGCTGCGGTACGCGGGGCTGCGCAGCAGCGACAGCGCCCGCAGCACCTGGCGGTGGCTGCTCGACCCGTTGGCGTGGCGGCGGTGCCGGTCGTTGGCGGCCCGGTCGCCGTCGAGCGAGATCCCCACCTTTACGTCGTGGGCGACCAGCACGTCGCAGGTCGCCGGGGTGAGCAGCACGCCGTTGGTCTGCATCCGCAGGTCGAGCCGGGCCACCGGGCCGATGACGCGTCGCAGGGTGGCGGCGGTGGAGTCGAGCCGGGCGGTGCCGGCGAGCAGGGGCTCACCGCCGTGCAGGACCACCCGTACGACGCCGAGCCGGTGCGCCGCCGCGTGCTCCGCGATCCGCTCCGCGACGGCCGTCACCGTGGCGGGAGCCATCACCCGGGGCTGGCGCCGCCAGGACTGGTCGGGGTGTTCGTAGACGTAGCAGTGGTCGCAGGCGAGGTCGCAGCGGCTGGCCAGCTTCAGCACGTACTGCGTCAGCGGGGCGACCTGCCCGGTCGGCCGACCGCCCGGCCCGGCTGGCTCAGATCGCAGAGATGAAGGCCGCGACATCGACACGGGCCGGGCGATCCTCCCTGCGGCTGGTCACGCGGGCGACGGAGCGGGCCCGGCCGAGCGGGATCCGGCCGAGCGGGGTACGCCGGAGGTCGTCCAGTGGCGGCAGGGTCGGATCGGGCTGGCATGCGGTGCGATCCACGTCGGTTCCCCCATTTGGATTCGGGAGTGGACGGACGACCGCCCACGACGACGGTCAACGGCGACTATCGACGATGCTATATGGCACAACCTGTGATGTCACGGCTGCGCAGCGCCATCCTGCTCGATCATCTTCGCCATCCAGCCCTCGTTCGACAGCGAGATGATGCGCTCCGCCTCGGCGACGAACGCGTCGTCGTCGGCCCAGCCCAGCCCGGCCTCGCGGACCGTGCGCAGCCGGGTCAGCTGGTCGGCGGTGCGGGCGTACTCGATCTGGTGGTGCTCGTACTGCTGGGCTGAGCCGTAGCCGACCAACGCCGTGGTCACGGCCGCCGCGACACCGATCCAGGCGGTGAGGCCGAGGTTGTCGCCGAGCACCCCGACCGTCGCTGAGACCAGGGCGGCGGCGATCGTCAGCCCCGTCGCCGCGTACCGGACCCGCCGCGCGGCGCGGGCCGTCCGGCGGGCCGCCGGCAGGTAGTAGCCGTCGACCTGCCGCTGCAACCGTTCCGTCACGTACGTGGCCACGTCCGAGACGGCTGGCAGCGGACGGTCGGCCGGCGGCGCGTCCAGGGTGCGGCCGACCAGGTCACCGGCGTCGTCCATGAGCGCGTCGAACCGGCCGAGCAGGACGGCGTCCCGGTCCGCGCCGCCGAACGGGGCGACCCCGGCGAGGTAGCGGTAGGTGTCCGCCTTCAGCGCCTCGGAGACCGAGCGGAGCCGGGTCCACGCGTGTACCGCGTCCCGGGAGGACCACCGGGCCGCCAGCGGCACCACGAGCAGCGCCGCCGCCGCGACGATCGCGAGCGCCCGCCCCACACCGGGGTGGGCGTGCCCGAGCTGGTTGGCGAGGGTGCCGCACACGGCGGCCCCCACGGTGAGCGCGGCGATGGTCAACCGCGCACGGGTGATCGCACGCTTGGCCTCGCCGGACGCCCGTGACCAGGCAGCCTGCCGCTGCCAGATCGTCGCGACCGCTGCCGGGACATCGAAGTTCGCCACAATCCGATGGTAGGACGGCCGCGCCCGCGCCAGGGGGACCCGAAATGGCCGTTGCGATCTGCGGGTCAGCGGGGCAGGAAGCTGTCGTACGCCTCGTCGTACCAGTCGGCCTCGTTGTGCCGGCGGAGCGCGCCGTTCACCCGGGTCAGCATCAGCCAGTTGTCGTTGAGCACCAACGCCGCGTCCTCGGGCCGGCTGGCCAGCACCCGGCCCACGGTACGCAGCATGTGCGGCTTGCCCTTGTCCGTAAGCGTGTCCTTGCGCATGTGGAAGCCGATGTCGACGTAGGTCTCCGGCTCCCACTCCCACTGGACGCCACCGTCATCTTCCGCGCCGTAGTACCCGTGACTGCCCGACGTGATGCTGACGACATACCCGCACTCCTCGTTCAGGTTGGCACTGAGCAGGCGGTTCCCGGCCGGCGTGGGTGTCTCGGCGGCACCCGGAGCGGCGAGTCCGGCCACGAGCTCCAACGGGATGTCACCGGCCAGCGTCAGTCGGTAGGTGATGGACATGTGTGGCGCCTTCCCTCAGTTCCGCCGGACGATTTCGACGATCGTGCCGTTCCGTGTGACCGCCACCAGTTCCTCCAACGCTGGTACCGGCCAGTCGTCGAACTGCTTCTGCAGGGCAGCGAGGTCTCCCCGCCAATCCTGGAGGTTCAGCACCACTCGCTGCGTCTGGGCGTCCGTGATCTTCCTCGTGACCGCGCTTCCGATGGCTCGGACTGAGGTGGTGGGACCGGGAGAGTAGCAATCGAAGATGAGCCCTTCGATCAGGTAATCCGGCGACCTTTCCGGATCGACGACGTCGCCGGTGTTCCGCCGGGCTGTTGCGATCTCCTGTTTCGTCGGGTTCTGGTGCACCCGGTAGCCCTGGTGGGCAATCTTGTCGGCGGTCTCGTTCTCCAGTTCCAGGCTGCGGCGTTCCGTTGGTCTCTCCTTCGCCGGGATTCGGGTGCGTGGTCCGGTCGGTGCGCCGCCGAGGGAGCCGGTGGCGGGCCTGGTCCAGAACGCAAGACCGGGTGTGGGGCCCTCGTGCTCGGGGTCGTGGTCGGCGGTGTCGGTGTCGTCCGCCGGGGAGGCGCTGGGGGCGGGTGCTGTGGCGGTGGGGCTGGACGGTGTGCTGCCGCCAGCCCCGGTCAGTTTCCCGCCGACCCCAGCTGTCGGGCCTCGGCGATCGCCGTCTCGACCGCCTGCCGGGCGGTGGAGGTGCGTTGGGCGACCAGGCTCAGGACCTGCGTGATGCTCTCCAGGGACTGCACGAGCGGGCCGGGCTGGCCGCCGTGCAGGACGGTGGTGACGAGTTGTCGTGTCTCGCGGACCTGCGCGGCGGTGGCGGCGGCAGCGTCGCGGATGCCGTCGCACGCGTTGCGCACCGGTGCCAGGCCGGTGATCGTCTCGTGCGGGCTGGCCTCCTGCGGAACGGCCGCGGTGGCCTTCGTGGCCTCGGTGATCGTCGTGGCGACGCTGCCCAGGCCGGCCCTGATTTCCGAGATGGCGTCGCGGACCCGGGCCAGGCCGGCCGCCACGGCGGCGAATCCGGCGGTGGCGGCCCGCAGAGCCACCTCCTGTGCCTGGTTGTCGGCGGCGGCGGCCAGCCCCTGCGCCCTGTCGACGCCGGTCGTCAGCGCGCGGAGCTCTGCGGTGATCTTCTCGATGTGCGACACGCGACCGACTTCCCGATCGACGACAGTGGAGGCGATCGACGCTACCGCCCCCGGACGCCGTGGGGCGTCCGGGGGCGGGTCGTGGGGGATCGATCAGATTAGGATCTTGAACATGTTCCAGCCGCTGCCGGCCCTGACCGGGGCGGCGAAGGAACCGTCACCGCGGCCGGCGTGCAGCCACAGGACGCCGTTGGCGTCCCGGGAGACCACGTCGTTGCGGGTGTCCTCGTTCAGGTCGCCGATGGGTACGACCGCGTTGTAGGCGCTCCAGCCGGTGGAAACCTGCGCCCGGCCGCTCCAGCCCTTGTTGCCGTTGCTGAAGTACCGGTACATGGTGCCGGTGGTGTCGATGCCGAGGAGGTCGCCGTGGCCGTCGCCGTTGAGGTCGCCGGCGCCGATGACGCGGGGGTACGTTCCCCAGCCGGAGCCGACCTGGACGCGGGGGTTGATGCCGCCGGTGCCGGTGGTGGTGTAGAGCCAGAGCTTGCCGTCGGTGTCGATGCCGAGGATGTCGTCGTGGCCGTCGTTGTCGACGTCGCCCGGGGCGAGGATCGACCGGTACAACATCCACCCCGCACCCAGGCTGACCGTCTGCGCGCCACCGAATCCCAGGTAGCCGGTGCCCCGATACGCCTTCATGCCGCCATTGCCGTCCCGCACGAGCAGATCGGGATACGCGTCGCCGTCGTAGTCGCCGAACGGCACCAGGGCCGAGGTCCGGGCGGCGCCGGAGCAGCTGAGACACCAGTCCTCGGTGTATCCGTTGCTGTAGAGCTGGCCGGGAGCGGCCCCCGAGGATTGGGTGCCGTACCAGTGGCCCTCACCGGTGGACTTCACGCCGAGCAGGCCCGGCCCGCCGAGGCAGCTGTAGCCGCGGACGGGGAAGGTGCCGCAGCCGACGAGCATCTCGCCGGAGCCGACCGTGGCGGGTGCCGCGGAGTCGGTGGGCGTGCCGCTCAGCGTCCACGTGTACGCCCCGTTGAGCGCCGGCTGCCCCGAGGAGAGCCGGCCGTCCCACCGTAGGTCGACGTACGTCCGGGCCATCGCACCGGAGGCGCGGTGGACCACCTCGCCCGTCCACTTGCGGGAGATCGAGAGCTGCCAGGTCCAGAGCGGGCGGGTCAGCCCCACACCCGCCTGCCACGGGTACGTGTCGGTACGCGGGTTCGTCATCTCCTGCGCCCACACGCTGCCGAGCTGGGGTGCGGTGCCAGGCACCCCGGCGTCGACCACGTGCACGGCGCGGTCGGCGTCGACGTACGCGACGCCGGAGCCGTGCCGGTCGACGGTCCAGGTGACGTCCCGGCCGTCGGCCGGCGTGCCGGCGGGCAGGTCGGCGAGCTTCACCGGGGTCTGGAGGGCGCCGTCGTGGAAGGCGGTCATCACCAGGCTGGCGGTGGCGCCGTCGTGCCGGACGAGGAAGCCGTCGCCGAGCAGCGCCGGCCCCGACGGCACGGTGAGATTCCTGCCCGCCTTCAGGTCGTGGACGCCCGCGGGGCCGGTGGGGCCGCAGGCCCACCAGAGCCAGCTGGCGCTGGTCTGCACCTCGGTCGGCACGCAGCCCGCGCCGGTGGCGACGGTGCGGGTGGTCTTTCCGCTCGACAGGTCGATCGCCGTCAGCTGGCCGGCGGTGGCCGTCGCCGTCCATAGCGTGCCGAACCAGAGGGCGGCTCCGGTCTTCGGCATGGTCCGGACCACCTGGTCCGTCGTGATGTTGACGACGTGCTGGTCGTTCGAGACACCGTCGCCGACGAGAAGCCACGGGCCCGCGGCGTCGAGGATCCGACCGTTCCGGGTGGGCAACGTGGTCTGGTCGTACCCGGCCCTGCCGTCGTGCACCGTCACCGCGGTGTCCACCGTGCCGGTCGTCAGGTAGGCGGCGCCGCGGTCGGTTCCGTCGACGAGGCGTACGCAGCTCGAACCCGTCGCGCACGGCACCGGAGTCCCCCGCAGGATCGCCCTGGTCCCGGGCGTGATTCCGGGGTCGGGGAAGACCGGGTGGTCGAAGGAGACGTACTCGGTCGCGCCGGTCTTCGGCGACACCTGGGACTGGACGTGCCGGAGCAGGCCGCGTCGGTAGCTGATCCCGGCGTTCTCCACCGGGTCCCGCACCGGGAGCAGCGGCGCGACCGTGGGGGTCTGGCCGGGTCGCCCCGTGATCCGCTGCACCGCCCAGTCACCGGGGCCCGAACCGCCGACGACCAGGGCCGTGCCGTCCGGGGCCTGGACGAGCCCCCGGAGGCCCCAGGAGATCTTCGGCAGCAGCGTGGGGCGGGGCGCGGTGGTCTGCACCGGCAGGTAGGTCGCCGGGAAGTACTCGCCCGTGTCGTCGACCTGACTCCGGCTGATCACCACGCCGCCGTCGACGACGACCGTCCGGAGGAGACTGTCCTGCGGGACCGTCACCAGCCGGGCCGAGGTGTCAGCGCCGCTGGTCAGGCCGCTGCGGGAGTAGAGGTGGTACAGGCCGCTGCTGGACATCCAGCCAAGGGTGTCGCCGGAGAGGCGCCAGAAGGTCGACGGGACGCCGTTCGGGATCCGCTTCACGGTGGCGGTGGCGAGGTCGAGCAGGCCCATCCGCTGCGTACCGTCGGCCAGGTAGCCGACCACCACCGAGCTCTCGTCGCCGACCGGCGGCAACCCGCTGGGCTTGGCATCGCTCGGGATGCCGGTCACCGGCGTGGTCGTCGAGGTGCCGTCGGCAGCGAAGGTGCGCAGCTCCAGGTTCACGCCGGTGAGCGGTGGCTTGCGCAGCAGCATCCGTTGGCCGTACACGCCGTAGAGAGCGTGGTCGGCGGGGATCTCCCACTGCTGCCAGCTCTGGTCGGCGAGGTCGAGCACGCTGACCTTGCCAGGTGCCGGCCTGGCCGGCACCTGGGCCGTGGTGGAGACGCTGTCGCCGCCGGCCGGCTTGAGCGTCGACGCCTGGACGCCCGCCAGGTCCCCGACCACGACGGTCGTGCCGGTGTCGTAACGGGTCCACAGGTAGTCGGTCGACTTGTTGTGCGAGTGCAGGAAGCCGGTGCGGCCGGCGAAGTACACCGCCTCGAAGGCGGGCGCCGTCGCGTCCTTGCGCGGGATGACGGAGATCTCGCGGGGTGCGGTGCCGGGGTCGGCGGTGGCCGGCGCGGCCGGCACGGTCAGCAGGCCGAGGGCGAGGGTGGTCGCCAGGGCGCCTGCCGGGATACTGCGGCCCAAAGAAATCCTCCTGGACGGGGGCTGCGCGAAGATGTGCGCAGCGTACCGACAGGCAGGACCGTGAATGTGCCGCCGATCGGCTGACCCTCGCGCGGACGGAGGGGCAGCCGGTCGGCCCGGAACCGCACGAGGTCCGCGGTTCCGGGCCGGACTCCGGTCGTACGACCGCTCAGGTCGACGTGGCCGTGGCCTTGCGGTGCCGCTCGGCCCGGCGGCGCACCTGCGTGTACGCGCTGGTCAGCCCCATCGCCCGGCGGACCTCGACGAGCGTCTGCCGCACCTCGTGGCGGGTCCGTTCCGTGCCCTCGAAGATCAACTGGTCGACCAGCCCAGGCTCGGCCTCGATCCGGGCCCGGCGCTCCCGGATCGGGTCCAGGAACCGGTCGAGCGCGACGGCAAGTTTCTCCTTCACCTCCACGTCGCCGACCCGCCCGGCCCGGTAGCGCTCCTTGAGGTCGTCGACCTGCGCCCGATCGGGGTTGAAGATGTCGTGGTACGCGAAGACCGGGTTCCCCTCGACGGTGCCGGGCACGTCGGCGCGGATCCGGTTCGGGTCGGTGTACATGCCCAGCACCGCACGGCGGACCGTCGCCGAATCGGCGGAGAGCACGATCGCGTTGCCCAGGCTCTTGCTCATCTTCGCCCGGCCGTCAGTGCCGACCAGGGTCGGCGTTTCCGACGCGATCGTCTCGGGCACGGGGAACACCTCCCCGTAGAGGTGGTTGAAGCGCCGGGCGATCTCCCGCGTCACCTCCACGTGCGCCGCGTTGTCCTTGCCGACCGGAACGACCTGCCCCTTCACGCAGAGGATGTCGGCGGCCTGGAGCACCGGGTACCCGAGCAGGCCGTAGGGCATCTCCTCCTTGCCGGCGTCGCGGGCCATGTCCTTGAGCGAGGGCACGCGTTCCAGCCGGGGCACCGTGACCAGGTTCTGGAAGAGGGTGTTCAGGTCGCCGACCTCCGGGATGGCCGACTGGAGGTAGAAGGTGGCCCGCGCCGGGTCGACGCCGGCGGCCAGGATGTCGGTGACCATCTCCCGGGCGTTGCCCGCGACCCGCTCGATGTCCTCGCGGGTGTTCCGCGTGGTGAGCATGTGCAGGTCGGCGATGATGAAGAAGCTCTCGTAGCGCTGGTGCAGCCGCACCCGGTTGGCGATGCTGCCGACGTAGTGGCCGAGGTGCAGCCGCCCGGTGGGACGGTCCCCGGTGAGCATCCGTGCAACGGACATGGTGGTACGCCTTTCGTGCCTGGTGGACGAGGTGTGCGCGGGCGCGCGTCGACCGGGGATGTCATCCCGGGTCGGTCAGGGTCGGCTCAGTGAGCCGAACGCCATCGCGCGCCGTCGCGGAACCGCAGTCCACCGGCACGAAGTACGTCGATCATCCGCTCGCGGCCGTCGTCGGAGCGGGTCGGAGAGGTGGTCACGACACCGAGCGGGAGGCCGTCGACCGGGTCGACGACCTCCGGCGCGTAGCTGATCGGCCGGACCATGCCCCCCACGGTAGCCGATCCGACCGTGCCCGTGCCCGCGCTCAGCCCTGCCGGTAGGTCTCCCGGTAAGGGCCGCCGATCCGCCCGTCGGTGGCCTCCACCCGGTAGCCGACCAGGTCGAGCGGGGTGCCGGGGCCGGGGGCGCCCGGTCCGTCGCCGCCGGCTCCAACTTGTCCGGCGGGACGGCCTCGGTGTTGGCGCCTGGAGTACCCCGCTGGCGAGGGCGGACGGGTCGTCACATCGGCCACCATCAGCGACTCGCCCTATCAGGGCACTCGATCGATGTCAACATCGATCCTGTATGGACAACTGATGTGCTTCGAGTTAATTTGAGTCCCCGCTGCGCAGGCTGAGTGGCCGATCAGTCTAAAAGCGCTGGCCGTGGAGCGATAAGGGCTGGTTGGCGGGACTGTTGGCGTCCATGAACGAGGCAGCACAGATAGCGGTAACAGCCATGAATCCAATGACACTTCCTTCGTCGGTTTCCGTGGTTCAGGAAAACCGGCTGCTCCGCGAAATTCGTGCGCGCCGAGCCGGCCTCGAGACCTATTCCTATCTGGTCCAGACAGTGCTCGAGGTGGACGCCTCGGTGGATCTGGCCGCGATAGAGGCCGCCCTCACCAGGGTCGCCGAGCGACACGACGTGCTGCGCACCGCCTTCGTCCTGCCGGAGGAGGGCGAGGAGATCGCCGTCGCCGTCGCCCCGGCGGTACGCCCGCGGCTCACCGCGACCCACCTGGCCGGTCTCTCCGCCGAGGAGCGCATCGAGCAGGCGACCACCGTCCAGAACGAACTGCTGGTCAGCCAGGTCGAGCTGACCAGGGCCCCGCTCTGGCACGGCCGGGTGCTCACCTTCGACGAGCACCCGACCCTGGTGATCCTGGTCGTCGAGCACATGGTCTGCGACGGGCACTCGCGGGCCGTCCTGGCCGAGGATTTCGCCGCCGAACTCGACCGGCACCGTAGCGGGGTGACGGCCCCGCGGCCCCGACCCGACCAGTACGCCACCTGGGTCGACTGGCAGCGCCGGATGCTGGCCGGACCGGAGGGCGAGGAGCTGATCGGGTTCTGGCGGGAACACCTGGCCGGGACGGTGCCGTTTCCCCCGTTGAACGCGCCGGAGGGAGACCCGGAGGCGCCCACCGAGTGGGCCGCCGAGCGGGTCGAGTTCGCCGGCGAGCAACGGGACGGACTGCTGGCGCTGGCGCGCAGCCAGGGGTTGACCGCGTACATGGTGTATCTGGCCCTGATCGTGGACGCGTGGGCGCGGGTGACCGGCCAGCACGACTTCGTCGTGCACTCCCCCTGCGCCAACCGGACCACCGACGTGTCTGAGCGGGTCGTGGGGTGGCTCGCCCACTCCATCCCGATGCGATGGCACGACCTCCCCCGGCAGACCCCGTCCGAGCTGTTCCGGTCGGTGCGGAGCCTGGTCCGGGACACCATGTCCTACCAGGACCTGCCGCTGCCCATGATGACCAGGACCTTCCAGCCCGACAGCCACGGGCGGGCCCGTCGGCGCGAGCGGCTGTACTACTCCTACCTCCTCCAGCAGACGCAGGAGTGGGCCATGGAATCGGGCGGAAAAGTGCGCCTCATCGATCTCCCGGAACAGGATCCGACGTCGGATTCTGATTTGTCGATTATTGTGCGGGACGTGCCGGAACGTACCACCGTCTCGATCGAGTTCAACCCGAGGCAGATCGCCGCCGGATTCATCGCGGAATTCGCCGAGGCCGTCCGGGAATCGATGCTGAAAGCGTCCTCGACGCGCCCGTCCTGATGGAACAGAACAGGAATGCCGGAATCATGGAAGCTCGGTTTTTGTCCGCAGTGGCCGCGCTCGGCGGTGACTATCTCGTCTCCGAGAGCCTGCCCGCGCCGATGCTCCCGAACGTGGAGCATCACATCACCGGCCGTAACACGGTGACCGTCCAGGAGTACTACCTGGAGACGCTGCTGGCCGAGATGACCGTTACGGAGGGCGGGGGCGAACGACTCGCCTTCGTCAACAAGTCGTTCCCACACAGCCGGTACGACATGATGGTCCTCGCCTCCAGCGACGTGCCGCACTGCGCGGTCACCGACATGCGGCGGAAGACCCTGGACACCGTCTTCGCGCTGGCCCGCCGGTTCGTCTCGTTCGTCAGCAGGCCGGACGTCTCGGCCCGCTACGGCCTCGACGGCGGCCACTTCCACCTGGCGTTCAACTTCAACCGCGAGACGATCGACCGCGAGAACAGCATGTTCTACGACAAGCGGTTCCACCTGCACCTGAACTACTGGCCGGCGCGGGACGTGACCCCCAGCCCGCCCCGCCGGCTCGGCGAGATCCGCAACGCCGTCCTGCGCCGCCGACTGCTCGACCCGATCTCCTTCCTGGCCCCGCAGGTGCTCCATGACAAGCTCGGCGGCAAGGTCGGCCCGCTGGCGCTGCTCGAACCGTCGGCGGAACGCGACGTCGCGCAGCAGCTCCCGCCCGGCGTAAAGGTACGGCTGGCCGGCTGGGACCAGCTCGACGACGGCACGCTCGCCCAGGTGCTCACCGAACTGCACACCGCCGCCGACGAGGCGTACCGGGAGATCTTCGAGTGCGTCACCGGGACGCCGTTCCGGGCCGAGCCGTGGTGGCGGCCCACGATCCGGCCGCTGCCGGCGGTGTCCGCCGCGCTGGACGGGGTGAGCTGGCTGTCCCCGGAGTCCCGGCAGGGTCTGCTCGACCTCGTGCGGAGCCTGCGCAACACGACGCCGGACGCCATCGAGGCGATCAAGGCGTCGGAGCGGCGGCAGGTCGGCGAGCTGGCGGTGGCCTCACTGGACTACTCGGTCTCGGTCCTCTCCGCCAGTCCCCGGGACCTGCCGCTGGACCAGCGCTCCGACATCTACCTGGTGGTCCACTTCAAGCTCTTCTCGGACATCGGCGGGGCCGGTCTCACCTGGCTGCCAGGGGTGCCGATCGTGCGGGTCAACCGCTCGTCGGACAACCTGCTCAGCGCCGAGGAGGTCGCCCAGCGCCGCGCCTTCCAGGACGATTTCCTGCGCAGCGCCGGGGGAGAGCTGGACGAACCCGCGCTCATCGCGCCCGACGCGTTCCGGGACCACCGGTGAGGCTGCTCTCCGCCGTCCGGGCCCAGGTGCCCGACGGTCCCGCCCGCATCCTGGCGGTCAACCAGTTCATCAGCTCCGTCGGGCTGGGCGCCTTCATCACCGGCAGCGCGCTGTTCTACGTACGCTTCATCGGCCTGACCCCGGCGCAGGTCGGCATCGGCGCCTCGGTGGCCGGCGTGTGCGGCCTGCTCCTCACCGTGCCGATGGGCCGGCTGGCGGACCGGATCGGACCGCGAGAGCTGGGCATCGGGCTGGCGCTCGCCGAGGCGGCGCTGGTACTGGCGTACGTCTGGATCGGTACCTTCGCCGCGTTTCTGGTGGTCATCTCGCTGCTGGCGGCGGTGGAGAAGTCCGCGGGGGTGGTCCGCAACGCGATGCTTGTCGGCCTCCTCGGCCGCGAGGGTCGGATCGCCATCAAGGCGTTGATGCGTTCGCTGTTCAACGCGGGCTTCTCCGTCGGCGCCCTGCTGGCCGCGCTGCCACTGCACTCGGACAGCCGCCTCGGCTACCTGACCCTGGTGATCGGTTACTCGGCGGCGACCTTCGTCACCGCGCTGCTGATGCTGCGGCTGCCCCGGGTCGCGGCACCCCACGCCGGGCACGGGAAACAGCCGTGGACCGCGGTCCGCGACTGGCGCTACCTCGGTCTGGCGGTCACCTGCGGCTCCATCGCCGTGCACAACAGCGTGCTGGTCGTGGCGCTGCCCCTGTGGATCTCCGGGTCGACCCGGGCCCCGCTGAGCGTCTACTCGGTCCTGCTCGTCCTCAACACGGTGATGGTGGTGGCCCTCCAGGTCCGCTGCGCCCGGGGGGCGACGACGGTGGCGGGCTCGGTCGGGCTGATCCGCCGGGGCGGCCTGGTGCTGGTGCTGGCCTGCGCACTCTTCGCGGCGGCCCGCTTCGGCCCGCGGGAGGTGTCCGTCGCGGCCCTGGTCGCCGGGGTCGTCACACTCACCCTGGCCGAGCTGTGGATCGCCGCCGGCTCCTGGACGTTGAGTTTCGAACTCGCCGACCCGGGGGCGCCCGGCGAGTACCAGGGGGCGTTCGCGCTCGGCATGAGCGTGGAGAGCGTGCTCGGACCGGTGCTGGCCGTCGGCGTGGTGACCGCGCTGGGGGTGCCGGGCTGGGCGTTGCTGGCCGGCTGGTTCCTCGCTCTCGCGGTCGTGGTGCAGCTCCTCGTCCGCGCCCAACGCGGCAGCCGGCCGCCGGAGGTCGCCGCCGAGCCGGTGCCGGTACCGGTACCGGTCCGCTGACCTGACCCGTCCCACCCGAGACACGCCGACCGCCCATCCCGGTCCGGCGTCGATGAAGCCTGCCCGAAAGGTGGCCACGTTGGATACCGAGACGTTCGAACCGCGTACCGTGCTCGCGCTCGTCGAGGCCCGGCTCGTCGAGGCGCCGGACGCCGTCGCCGTCGAGGACGACGCCGGCAAGCTCAGCTACGAGCAGCTCTGGTCGCTCGCCACCCGGTGGGCGGACCGGCTGGTCGCCGGCGGCTGCGGCCCGGGCAGCCCGGTCGCGGTCATGCTGCCGCGCGGTCGCGACCAGGTGGCGATCGAACTGGCCGCCTGGCTGACCGGTGCCGCGTACGTGCCGATCGACCCGTCGACCCCGGCCGAGCGGGTCCGGGTCGTCACCGCCAAGGCGAACTGCGCCCTGCTGGCCCGGGACGGCGGCCCGGGGCACGGTCCGACGCTGGAGCCGGTCGGCACCGCGGCCCGGCCCGGCCCGGACGGCTACGCCGACGTGGCGTACATCGTCTTCACCTCCGGCTCGACCGGAGAGCCGAAGGGCGTGGCGGTGGGGCACGCCAGCCTCGCCAACCTGGTGGCCTGGCACCTCGCCACGTACGACCTGGGCCCGGCCGACCGGGTGACCGCGTTCGCCGGCACCGGGTTCGACGCGTCGGTGTGGGAGATCTGGTCGACGCTGGCCGCCGGCGCGGCCCTGGTGCTGCCGCTGGAGAGCGACACCCGGGACGTCGACAGCGTCGCCGAACACATCGCCGCGTCCTCGACCACCGCCTGCTTCCTCAGCACTCCGTTGGCCGAGCGGCTGCTCCGGACGCCGAACCGGCCCACCTCGCTGCGGCTGCTGCTCACCGGCGGCGACCGGCTGCACATCTGGCCGGACCCGGACTTCCCGGCGGCGGTGCACAACCACTACGGCCCGACCGAGGCGACCGTGGTGACCACCGCGACGGGCGATCTGCGCCGGATGACGCAGGACGGCCTGCCGCCGATCGGCCGGGGTGTCGGCGGCGCCGAGCTGCGCCTGGTGGACGCCGCCGGCAGGACCGTCACGGCCCCCGGCGAGCCCGGCGAGCTCTGGATCGGCGGCGTGATCGTGGCGCTCGGCTACGTCGGCCCGGAGGCCGGCGCCGACGCTTTCGTGACCGAGGCGGGCGCGGGCCGCTGGTACCGCTCCGGGGACCTCTGCACCTGGGACGCTGCCGGTGAGCTGTACTTCGTCGGGCGGGCGGACCGCCAGGTGAAGCTGCGCGGCCAGCGGATCGAGCTCGGCGAGATCGAGCAGGTGCTGTGTGGCGTCCCGGGGGTGTCGCAGGCCGCCGTCGTGGTGGTGGACCGCCAGGGCGACCTGGAACTCGCCGCCTTCGTGGTCGGCGCGGTCGGGGGGGTGCCGGCCGGCCACCTCGCGGACCGGTTGCCGGCCGCGATGGTGCCCCGCCGCGTCGAGACGTGCGACGCACTGCCGTTAACCCCCAACGGCAAGATCGACTATGCGGAGCTGACCCGCCGGGCCGCCGCGGCGGAGATCGTCCCCGCCGCCTGGGTCGAGCAGGAGTACGCCACCGAGGTCGAGCGGGTCATCGCCGGCATCTGGGCCCGAGTGCTCGGCGAGCCGACCGTCCGGCGCGACGACGACTTCTTCGTCATCGGCGGCCACTCGATGACCGCGTCCGAGGTCGTCACCGAGGTCCGCACCACCTTCCAGATCCCGCTGCATCTGCGCGTGCTGCTGCGCTTCCCGACGCTGCACGAGTTCTCGGCGCAGATCGAGGCGCTGGTCAGCCCGGCCGCTACCGCGAAAGACGAGGTCGACAACCGATGATCACCACCACCACCCGGCACCATTCCTGGAAGAAGATCAACTATCGGCGTACGGGGACGCTGCTGGCCGCGGAGTTCCTGCACGGCCTCTACCAGCGCCACGACCCGTTCCTCAACCCGTTCCGGTTCGCCAACACCCTGGTCGTCTTCCGGCCCTGGATGGCCACCAGCTTCGCGCCCGAGCAGGAGTGGGACCGGCTCGCCGCCCGCTTCGGCGGCCGCATTTTGGCCAGCCCCGACACGATGTTCGGCGAACTCGACCGGGTGCTGGCCAACCCGCGCGCCCGGTCGACCGCGCTGGCCGGTCGGCTGGAGACCCTCCCCGTCGACGGCTTGACCGACGAGGAACTGGCCGAACTCCTCGTCGAGACCCACCACGTGCCGCTCGGTGAGATCTACGAGGTCAACCTCGTCCAGGTCGAACACGCCCTGCACGCAGTCGCCAAGAGCCTCATCCGGCGGGACCAGGGCGACGACGAGTTGCTGGCCCGGCTGGTCGCGTCCTCCGTACCCACCGTCGGCGGCGAGTCCGAACGGCGGTTCGTCGCCCTCGTCGCGCAGGCCCGGCAGGCCACCGCGCCCGACGAGGCCGAACTCGCCCGGGCCCTCGACGACCTGGCCCGCGAGCACGAGGAACTCGGCTCCGGCTACGGCGCCGACACCCTCACCACCGAGCAGATCACGCAGCGGTTCCGGCAGTACCTGGCCCTCAGCGACGAGGAGTTCACCCAGCGCGAGGCCGCCCTCGCGGAGCAGTCCCGCCCGGCCACGCCCACCGTCGAGGTCGCGCCCGACCTGCGGCGGGTGCTCGACTTCCTGACCCGCACCGGCGAGGTCCGTGACCGAAACAAGCGCCTGCTCGGGCGGATCACCCGGCACCGGATGCGACTGCTGGAGTCGGTGGCGCGCCGCCGGCGTACGGAACTGGAGGCGCTGCGCCTCTACAGCCTGGAGGAACTGCTGCGGCTGCTCGGCGAGGGCGTCGAACTGCCGGACCAGGTCCTCGACCGACGCCGCGCCTCCGGGGTGGTCTTCCAACGCGCCGAGAACTTCGCCCTGGCCGACAGCGCCGACCTGCCGCACTCGGTGCTCGGCGCCACCGACCTGACCCGGGGCCGGGCGGCCGTGGTGCGCGGCACCTGCGCGTCGCCCGGCTCGCACACCAGCACCGTCCGCATCGTCAGCTCCGCCGCCGATCTGGAGCGGATGTCGGTCGGCGACGTGCTCGTCGCCGTCGGCACCGACTTCGACCTGCTGCTGCTGCTCCAGATGGCCGGCGCCATCATCACCGAGGAGGGCGGTCTGCTCAGCCACGCCGCCGTGATCGCCCGGGAACTGGAGATTCCCTGCCTGATCGGGGTCACCGACGCCTGCACGATCTTCGCCGACGGCGAGCAGGTCACCGTCCGGGCCACCGAGGGCCACGTCGAGATTCACGCCGTCGCGGCCGCGCCGGCCGCCGCGCCAGCGAACCGCACCGGCGGTACGGCTGGCGGCGGGCACCTGCTGCCGCTCACCGCCGGGATGGACCCGCACCGGGCCGGCCGGAAGGCGACCGGACTGGCCTGGCTCGCGTCGCTGGGCGTACCGACGCCGGGCCCCGCCTTCGTGCTCCCGTCCGAGGTCTGCGGCAAGGTCGCCGACGACCTGGCGGCGGGCTCCCGGTCGACGGCCGTCGAGGTGGCCGAGGACATCCTCGGCGCGCTGCCCGGCCGGACGCTGTCGCTGCGGTCCAGCTCGCTGATCGAGGACACCGAGGAGGGCACCGCCGCCGGCATCTACCACTCCGAGGTCGGCATTCGGCCCGACGTGGAGTCGGTGGTCGAGGCGCTGACCGTCGTGCTGAACAGCCGGACCGCGGAACGAGCCCAGGCCTACCACCGGCGCAGCGGCCGCTCGGCGGACGCCCCGCTGGCTGTCCTCGTCGCGCCGTACCGCACGTTCACCTACCAGGGGACCGCGTTCTCGCACAGCCCGTGGAGCGCGGACCACGTGGCGGTCGAGTACTTCGAGTCGCCCGGCACCGGCGGCTGCCCGAGCGAGGGCGGCACGATGGTGCACCTGCGCCGGGACGCCCTCGCCAGCACCGACGGTGCGACCACCGTCCCCCACCTCCAGGCCATGCTGCGCGAGGTCGCGGCGGCGAGCGTGCGGATCGCCGCCGAGCTGGGTGGACCGGCCGAGGTCGAGTGGGGCATCGACGCTGAGGGCCTCACGTTCGTGCAGGCCCGCAGCGTTCAGCCGGGCACCACGAGCACCACCCCAGGCGGGCAGCGGTGACCGCCGGGCGCATCGCCGTCGTGCACGGCCTGGGCTCGGCGACCCTCACGGAGATCGCGATGGCGGCCGAGGGCCTCGCCGAACTCGTCTTCGTCCTCGGCGCCGACCCACGTTCCGCCGACATCGACGGTTTGGCCGCGGAACTCGGTCACGTCGTACGCCTCGACGACGGCGTCGCCGTCGAGGCCACCCACGCCGAACTGTCCGCCCTGGACGTGACCGGCGTGGTGACCTTCTGCGACCTGGGCATCCCCGTCGCGGCGGACATCGCCGCCCGGCTCGGGCTGCCCTGCCACACGCCCACCACCGCGGCCGCCCTCGTCGACAAGCTGCGCCAGCGGCGCGCGCTCAACGCGGCGGGGGTCGCCCCGGTGGCGGTGGCCCCGCTCGACGTGGACAACCCGACGGCCGCCCTGCGCCAGGTGGGCGTCCCGGCGGTGCTCAAGCCCCGGCGCGGCGCGGCGAGCGTCAACACCGTGCTGATCCACGGGCCGACGGAGCTGACCGACACCCTGGACCGGCTGCGCGCCGCCGGCGTACCCCTGCGGGACGCCTTCCTACTGGAGGAGTACCTCCCGGACGGCCCCACCGCGCCCGGCCTGGCCAGCTACCTGTCGGTGGAGACGGCCTGCCGGGACGGGGTCTACCTGCACCTGGCGGTCACCGACCGGCTGCCGTCGGCGAGCGGATTCCGGGAGACCGGCGCGAGCCTGCCGGCGCGGCTCGCGCCGGAGCCGGCGCGCGGCGTCCGGGACCTGGCCGAGGCCGCGCTGCGGGCGCTCGGCGTCCGACACGGTCTGACCCACACCGAGATCAAGCTGACCCCCGCCGGCCCACGGATCCTCGAGGTCAACGGCCGGCTCGGCGGCAACATCCACCGGCTGATCACCCACGTCAGCGACACCTCGCCCATCCGGCTCGCGCTGGAGGTCAGCCTGGGCCGGCCGGACGCCCTGGTGCCGCCGACGTATCACGGCGCGGCCGGGACGCTCTTCGTCGCGCCGCCCCATGACGCGGTCCGCGTGCGGTTCGCCCGCGGCCGGCGGGAGCTGCTGACCGAACCCGGAATCTGGGCGGTCGACGACCACTGCGCCGACGACGCCCCGGTCGATCTCGGCAAGGGGACGCTGGCACACGCCCGCACGGTGTGGGTGGACGCGGCGGACCACGAGCGGCTCCGACACGACCTGCCTCGGCTGGTCCGGCTGGCCGCCGATTCGGTCGCCTGGACCCGGGAACCGATGCCTGCGGGGTCACGGTCATGACCCTGCTGCTGGTACGCCACGCCCTAACCCGGCAGGAGCCGGGTCGGCCGGTGGCGGAATGGGATCTCGACCCGAGCGGCGAGGCGGCGATGGTGGCGCTGGCCCAGCTGCCCGTGTGGTCCGGAACGAGGTTGTTCGCCTCGACCGAGGACAAGGCTGTCCGCACCGCGCTGGCGTTGCCCGGCGACGGGCCGGTCACCCGGGTCGCCGACCTCGGCGAGATCCGGCGGGGCGGCTGGACCGACGACTACGCCCGGCGCGCCGCCGACCACTTCATCCACCCGATGCGGCCGTCCGCGCCCGGCTGGGAGACCGCCGACGACGGGTTCCGCCGGTTCGACGCGGCGATGCGGCGCATCGTGGCGGCCACGCCCGGCCCACTGGCCGTGGTCAGCCACGGGCTGGTGCTCACCGGCTGGCTGAGCCGGATCGCCGACCTCGACCGGACCGACCTGGACTTCTGGCGGGAGCTCCGGTTCCCCGACGCGTTCCTGCTCAGCACCGAGGGGGTCGCGCGCTGGCTCGGCGGGGACACCGACCGACGCCCAACGGTCACCAGGGTGACCGACGCGGCCGGGGTGACCGGCGGGAGCGCGGAACGGTGACGGACACCCGGGACGTGGTCCGCCGGGTCCGGCGTGAACTGGGCGCGGTCTCCGACGAGTTGGCTGTCGCCGACCGTACGGACGTGGCGCACGTCGTCGTCATCGCCTCGGCGTCGCGCAGCGGCAGCAGTCTCCTGTTCCACCTGCTGCGCAGCACCGGGGCGTTCGTCTCGCTCGACGGCGAGCACTCGCACCTGTACCGGCTGTACGGGCTGGGGGCGCCCGTCCGGGTCGGTGCGCACGACGGCTGCGCGGACCGACCTACCGACGACGTGGCGGACACCTTCGCGCGCGAACTGCTGAGCGACACGACGGGCAGCGAACTTGCCCGCCCGACGAGCGTGGACGGGTTCGCCGACGTGGTGGTCCGGCGACTCGCCGGCCAGTGGTCGACGCTCCTGCCGCCCGTCGACCACCTGCTGCCGCTCGTCCGGCGGCGCGTCGCCGCAGAGGCCGGACAGGACCGGTTCGACCCACAACGGCTGCTGCTGAACGTCCTAGCGGAGCTGCGCGGCCAGGGATGCGCGGTGAACCCCTGGTACTACGACATCGACGCCGACCGGATCCGGGCGGCGTTCCCCGGGCTGGAACGACCGTCCGGGCCGCCGGTGCCCGACGTCGTCGAGGAGCCGCCGTTCATCGTGCCGGTGCCGGCCCGCCCGGTCACCATGACCGACCTCTCCAGACGGCCGCTCCTGCTCAAGGCGTCGGTCGACGCGTACCGGCTGCCGTTGCTGACCACCCTCTTCCCGAAGGCGGACATCCGCGTCGTCCACCTGGTGCGCAATCCGGCGGCCACGGTGAACGGGCTGATCGACGGATGGCTCAGCCACGGCTTCTTCTCGTACCCGATCCCGCCGTCCGAGGCGACCCTGCACATCGACGGGTACTCCCACCTGCCCTGGGGTGACTCGTGGTGGAACTTCGACCTGCCGCCCCGCTGGGAGGAGGTGCGGGACGCCTCGCTGCCGGAGGTCTGCGCGATGCAGTGGGCGCAGGCCCACGACTCGATCCTGACGGATGTGGCGGGACTCCCGTTCCCGGTCACCACCGTCCGGGCCGAGCGCATGCTGAGCTCCTTCGACGAGCAGCGGCGCGTCGTCGCGGATCTGCTGGCGGCGGTCGGCGCCGGGCCGGCGACGCTGCCGCGGCCCGCCCCGCTGGTGATGGCGACGGAACGTCCCCGCCCCGCCCGCTGGACCGAACGCCATTCGCTGCTGGCACCGGTGATCCGCTCGCCCCGGGTGGTCGAGCTGGCCCGGCGACTGGACCTCGGCGGACCCGACGACGAGGGCTGGACGTGACCGGCGTCGACGCTCCCGCGGCGTACCACGGCTCGGGCTTCCGGCCCCGGGCGGACCACCACGCCCGGGAGATCGAGGACGGGGAGCACTGGACCCCGGTCGGCGCGGACACCGAGTGGCGACCGCTGCGGCACGCTCTGCTCATCAAGCCGGACGTCAGCTGGCCGGACCCGGCCGACTGGAACGCCATCCAGTACCTGGAGCCGGTCGACTTCCGGCGGCTGGCCGCCGAGATCGACGCCTACGCCGACGGGTTGCGGGCTGTCGGGGTGCGGGTCACCGTCGCCGCACCGCGGCCCCGGACGACCCGTCCTCTCTACAACGTCGTCTTCGCGCGCGACCAGCTCCTGGCCACGCCCGAAGGCGTGGTCGTCGCCCGGATGGGCAGCGAGCCACGGGCCGGCGAGGAACTGTCGGTGCTGCGGATCCTGGCGGAGCTGGGCGCCCCGGTCCTGCGGGCCATCTCGGGCGATGCCGTCTTCGAGGGGGCCGACGGACTCTGGCTGCGTCCCGACCGGCTGCTGGTCGGGACCGGCAACCGGACCAACCGGTCCGGGCTGGAGATCCTGCGCCGGACCATGGCCGAACAGGCGGTCGAGGTCTACGAGGTGCCACTCCCGTCGAGCGTGCAGCACCTGCTCGGGATGGTGCAGTTCGTCGGCGCGCACGACGTGGTCGTCCGCGCCGAGATCTGCCCGCCGGTCCTGCCGCAGCTGCTGCGCCAGGCCGGCCTCACGGTGCACCGCTGGCCGGAACACCCGGAGGTCAGCCGGGGCCAGGGGATGAACTTCGTCGTCGTCGACCACATGCGGGTCGTCATGCTGGCCGACCGGCCCTGGGTGCGGCGCGCCCTCGCCGACATCGGCGTCGAGGTCGTGCACGAGGTCCACGCCGACGAGCTGCTGAAGGCGGCGGGCGGTCTGGCCTGCGCCACCGCGGTCCTGCGGAGGGACCGCCTTCGATCGGAAAACGATCAGGGAGGTACGTTCAATGGCTGAGACGACGAGGTCCGACCACCAACCGGTGCACGGCGATCTGGCGGAGCGGGTCAGGCAGGGTCAGGCCCTGCTCGCCTGCGGTGCCGGCACCGCAGGACGGCTGGCCGGCACCGGGGAGACGGAGTGGCTCCGCAGTCTCGACGGGGTCGACCTGCTCGCATGTCCCACCGTGGAGCAGGCCCAGAAACTTGCCGCCGACCACGGCCTGTCCCATCAGACCATCCTCGACCAGGTCGTCATCCTGGCCAGCGCCGCCGAGGACGAGGGGGCCGCGGAGGTCGAGCGGGTGCACGGCACGCTCTTCGACCTCATCGGCACCTGCTACGACACCCTGATCGACCGGGAGCGCAACCGCTCGAACATCGCCGAGCTGTACGGGATCCTCCAGATCTGCGACGGCCACCGGGGACCGGTGCTGGACTTCGGCTGCGGCACCGGCATCTCGATGAGCGTCGCCGGCCGACCGGACGAGATGTACGGCTGGGACCGCAGCGCGCAGATGCGGTCCATCGCGGCCACCTCCGGGCTGCGGATCGTGCACGTGGCCAGCGCCGAGGGGCTGCCCGAGCAGGCCTTCGCCGGCGCGCTCGCCTCGTACGTCTTCGACCTGCCCACGGCTCCGGACGCCGTCGGTCCGCTGCTGCGGTCGTTGCGACCGGGCGGGGCGCTGGTGGCCAACTTCCACCGGGACAAGAACCTGGCGCAGGTCACCCGGGATGCGGCGGACCACGGCGGGCAGGTCACCGTCCACCGGCGCGACGACCGGCACGGCAGCATGCTCTCCATCCGGCGCGTGGCGGACTGAGGCCCGCGGAAAAGACGCAGGCCCTGCTCCGGACCGGGGCCTGCGGAACAACGCGGCCATTTCCGGTGCACTTAAATGTCCCGGTGCGAAGTACGTCATAATCGTCGATCGTCGATGAACGGCGCGACCCTACCGCAGGTGGGGGCGGCGGAAGCTGGGTGAACACACATTTGGCGGCAACGCGGAGTGTCCACCCGGCACATTCGTTCCGTCACTTCGGGCCGACCATTCTTGTCCCGCATCTGTCGTAAGGAAAAAGGGGGACACGGATGTACCACACCATTCGTCGGGTCGGGGTCGTTCTCGCCGTCGCGCTCGGGCTCGTCGCCGGGGCCGGCGCCGTCGCGCAGGCGGCCGTCGTCAACCCGGTCACGCCGCAGTCGCTCTGCGGGCTCGGATACACGGTTCTCGATCAGGACCCGATCCGGCACGCGGAGACCGGTGTGCGGCTCGGCAGCGTCTACCTGCTGCACAACCCGCTGGTCGGCTACGGCTGCACGGTCACCGTCAAGTCCGCCTACGTGGGCACGCTGACCCGCACCCAGGTCTACCTCGCCGCCCAGTACCTGCCCACCCAGACCGACGACGGCGACAGGCTCTGGGCGGCCGGGCCCGCCCGGGCGTACGTCAGGGGCGGTTGCATCATCTGGGGCGGTTTCATGGCCGACCCGAGCGGCACGATCCATTACCACGACCGGGCGAACCCTGCGATCGGTGGCATCGGCACCTGCTTCTGAAGGTTTGTTCGGGAGGTCCGCGATCATGCGGGCCTCCCGTTTTCGGGAACCCGTCCGAATCGCCCGCCGCAGTCTCGGAATGGCACGAGGAAACGCTTACCGGTCACCGTCCTCTTCGACTTTCGAGAGAGCCCCGTGCAGGAGGAATCGCCCGACGGACGGCCACCAGTTCGGCAGCGGCCCGCACCAACTCCCAGCCGCCGAGGCACTGCCCGTCAAGCCGCACGGCGTACGGAAAGCGCTGCGCCGCGCCCCCGGCGTGAGCGCCCGACAAGGCGCCGGCGGCGGCCGTTCCTCGGCGGCGGCAGGTCCACTGACCTGCGCCTCGACCGCTGGTCCGCCAGCTCCCGCTGGCATACTCGGCAGCCATGGTGCTGTCGCGCGGCTGGGCGCTCTTCCTCACCGGGGTCGGAATCTGGACCTGGGTGATCTGGCCGAGGTTCGCCGTCGCCATCTGGAAGGACCCGCGGTCCTGGTCCACGGGCAGGGTCGGGGAGTTTCCGGCCACCGGCTTCCTCTGGATCCATGCCCTGCTGATCGCGGCGTCCCTGCTCATCGGCACCATCGTCGGTGTGCTCGGCGTCCGAGCCTGGCGGGCGTCCGGCCGGCGGGCCGACCGCCAGGCACCCTGACGGACGCTCCACCGTCACCGGGCTGCTCCGCAGTGCACCCCAGGTCCACTACTACCGGGCAGCTCCACCGGGTCCCCGGAGGTCCGTCACTACCGACTGCTCCACCGGGCCCCGAGGTCAACTGCCACCGGGCGGTTCCACCGCACACCAGAGTTCCGCGACACGCCGCGCCACATTCACTGCCACCAGGCCGCTCCAGGGTCGCGGGGGATACTGGCGGCGCCTGGCGCGCTGACACCTTCGCCGGCATCCCTGCGGCAGGCATGTGCAGATGAGGCGTACTGCGGCGGGTGCGGGCTTCGGAAGGCGACGGGCGCTGGGTGCGGGCTTCGGAAGGCGACGGGCGCTGCCTGTGACGGTGGTGTCTTGGCTGCCGGGCGAAGCGCGGCAAGGTGCCCTGGTTGCGGGGGACAAGCGCCGCACCGGCGCTGAGCAGGCGACATAGCAAGCGGAAGATGATGTGACCGGGGACGCTACCCCCGGATTTGACGTTCAAACCCGCAGACGCGTAACTTTCTCTCTGCCAGCGCGGAACGGGGCAAACAGGGCGAAGGTCCTGAGGCGCCGAATCGAACTGGCCCGGGTCGGACGGATCGAATCCTGGACGACACGGCCCCGGGCGGGGCTCACCGGATCTGCCGCGAGGCGGATTTGGCGCAGCGAAGCCGACCGGGTAAGGTTCACGGCCGGCAGGGAACCGGGCGAGCTCGCGGGAAACCGCAGAGCGGCCGGTCTGCCAAATCCGATGATCAACGTGGCGGTTCGCTGCTGCGTGCGCTCGTCGGAGCCAACCCGTACGAAGCACGACAGACCGGGACAAACGGTTTGACACGGCGGAGACGGTGAGGTAAAGTAGTAAAAGTGCCCGGCGCGAGAGCGCCGGACACGGTGAACGAAATGCCCCGGGTCGGGTGCTCCACGGTGTGGGGTTTCTGGGCGGTGTGTGGTTGTTCTTTGAGAACTCAACAGGGTGCTTGATAAGCCAGTGCCAATTATGATTTATACCCCGGGCTGGCAGACCATTTATGGTTTGTTGGTCTTGGATTCCTTTGGCAACACTTTTTGTTGTCGGGACAGTTTTTCAACAA